>NZ_DATCSO010000011.1:0-14636 GCF_036568425.1 Salegentibacter sp.
GTAATTCCGATAAGATCTTTCTAACTGTATTTTCACTTCGTTCCCCTGGTTAGAGGTAGCCAAATAATCTAGTTTAGAGGTGGCCTCGGTTTCATACCTCAGTTTTGCTGCCCTCTCTACGTCTGCGAAAACAGAATCCATTTTTCTATATACCTGATAAGTCTTTTTTGAGGTAAAAACCGCAGCCCAGGCCTTACTCACCTCTTGTTCAATTTGAATGGCCGTTAAGTCTAAGGATTTTTGAGAAAGCTTAATTTTTTCCTTTTGAAGTTTGATACGGGGGACAATTCCAAAAATATCGATACCTTGTTGTTGAACTCCTATTTGCGTATAAATACCATCAGCGCCGTTACCTACTTCCTCCTTCCCGGTAAAGATCTGTGTACTACCCAAATCAAAAGCGGTTTTACGTAAGACCTCCTCTCGTTCAATGGCCAGTTGCGCGGCCCGAAGTTGAGGATAGTTTTCAATAGCCATTTTCCGGGCTTTTTCCAGGCTAATACTTTGTAGGCTATCCTCTAAAGCTCCTTCATTTGGTTTGGGAGCAGTTTGTGCGGTTGTGGAAAATGTTCCTCCGAAAATGCAACCTATAACTAAAATTGTGGCCAGTGGCCCTTTACCGGAAGCATTGAGTCTATTTTGATTTTGCTTCTCCCTTCTTCTTTCTACGAAAGTATATAGCACCGGGAGCACTACTAACGTAAGCAGAGTAGCGCTAAGCATCCCACCAATTACCACCGTTGCCAGGGGTTGTTGAACTTCTGCTCCGGCCGAAGTTGAAAAGGCCATTGGTAAAAAGCCAAAAATATCTGTTGTTGCTGTTAACATAATTGGTCTTATTCGTTCTTTTGTTCCTGTAAAAATTCTGTCTTTTATATTGATTACTCCTTCCTCCTTTAATGAATTGAACCTATTGATGAGTACCAAGCCGTTTAAAACCGCTACCCCAAAGAGCACGATAAAACCAACACCCGCTGATATACTAAACGGCATACCTCTTAGCCAAAGGGCAAAAACACCTCCAATTGCAGCAAGGGGTATTGCCATATATATCATTATTGATTGTGAAAAAGAGTTGAGTGCGAAATAAAGGAGAACAAAAATTAGAAACAGTGCAATAGGTACCACTATTACTAATCTATCTTTTGCACTTTGAAGGTTCTCAAATTCTCCGCCATAAGAAATATAGTAACCGGGAGGCAGCTCTAATTCTTGATCTAATTTTTGCTGAATATCATTAACTACAGATTCTACATCACGTCCCCGGGCATTTACTCCAACATAGGTTCTTCTATAGGTGTCGTCCCTGGAAATCTGCATTGGTCCCGGTACATATTCTATATTCGCTATTTCTTTTATGGGAACCTGGGTGCCATCTGAAAGGTCTATATACATACTTCGTAAATCATCAATACTTCGCCTATGTTCTTTATCAAATCTCACTACCAGGTCAAAGCGTTTCTCCCCTTCGAAAATTACCCCGGCAGTACCACCGGCAAAGGCTGTACTTACATACTCATTGACTTTTTGAATATCTAAACCATACTGTGCCATCTTATCCCGATTGTATCTCACGGTCATTTGTGGTAAACCGGAAATTCTTTCGGCATTAACATCTCCTGCTCCCGGGACTGTTTGGATGATCTCGGCCATTTCCCGGACTTTTTCAGAGAGCACATTGAGGTCTTCACCATACAGTTTGACCGCGATATCCTCTCTAACTCCTTCCAAGAGTTCATTAAATCGCAATTCCACGGGTTGGGTGAATACCAAATTAACTCCAGTTATATTTTCATTAAGCTTATGCTTGATCTGTTCTATCAGGCCTTCTTTGGTATCGGCTGTAGTCCATTTATCCTTGTTTTTTTCCAGGATAATATACATATCAGCAATGTCCATAGGCATAGGATCGGTAGGGATATCTGCTACTCCAATTCGGGCTGTTACCGTTTTTATCTCAGGGAAGCTTTCTAAGAGTAAATTCTCAATTTTCTTAGACACTTCAATTGATTCAGTTAAAGAACTTCCCGGCCGTATCAATGCCTGCATGGCAATATCTCCCTCATCAAGCTGAGGCACGAATTCCCCACCCATTTTCGAAAAGGTAAAACCGGTTAAAATGAGTAGAAGAACGGCAATACCTATAACGACCAGCTTTAGTTTTAAAGCAGCTTTTAGCAAAGGCAAATACACTTTTTGTATTCCGCCTATAATTTTATCACTTACTCTTTCCAGCCACTTTTCTAATTTTCCGAACCAGTTGTCTTTATTCCGGATCGGTTTCATTAATAAAGCTGACATCATAGGAACATAGGTAAGGCACAAGAAGATGGCTCCTATCATGGCGAAACCAAAGGTATAGGCCATTGGTTTAAACATTTTCCCTTCCACCCCGGTAAGGAAGAGAATAGGAGTAAAAACAATCAGGATAATAATCTGACCAAAAAAGGCAGAACCCATCATAGTGCTACCGGCCTGGTAAGCAGCTTCGTCCATATCAGCCTGATTGAATTTTGCTTTACCGGCACGTATTCGTTTTTGTATTTCGTAGACAGTACCTTCAATGATAATAACTGCCCCATCTATAATGATCCCAAAATCAATGGCACCAAGGCTCATCAGGTTGGCCCAAACTCCAAATTGCTTCATCAGGATAAAAGCGAAAAGCAAGGATAATGGAATAGTGGTAGCCGTTATAAAGCCTCCTCTTAAACTACCAAGTAATAATACAAGAGCAAAAATAACGATCAAGGCTCCTTCCAGTAAATTGGTTTTAACCGTGTCGGTAGTTCTTTCTATCAATTCACTTCGATCTATAATTGGATCTATAGTTAGACCCTCTGGAAGTGAGTTTTCCACCTCGGCCATCCTGTCTTTTACATCCTGGATTACTGCATTGGGGTTGGCGCCTTTAAGCATCATAATCATACCACCTACTGCCTCTTTTCCATCCTGGGTAAAAGCACCATAACGCACCTGATTTCCAAATTGTACAGTTTCAGCAACATCGCCTATGGTTACCGGAATTCTGTTTTCGGTGCTTATTGCAATATCCCGGATATCATCTAAGGACCGTATCAAGCCTTCCCCCCGGATAAAATTAGACATCCGGTTTTTCTCAATATAAGCGCCACCGGTATTCACATTATTTCGTGCTAAGGCTTCATAAACATCTGAGATGCTTATATCCATACTGTTCAACTTTTCAGGGTTGATGGCCACTTCATACTGCTTGATGGAACCTCCAAATGAATTAACTTCCACAACGCCCTCTAAGAGGGTAAGCTGTCTTTTCACAAGCCAGTCCTGTATACTTCGTAACTCCATGGGGGTATATTCCTTTTCAAAACCCTTCTGAGGTTTAATGGTATATTCATAGATTTGACCTAAGCCTGTGGAAATTGGCCCCATGGAAGGGCTTCCGAATTTATCAGGGATTGTTTCTCTTAACTCGTTGAGTTTTTCCTGAACTAATTGTCGTGGAAGATAGGTGCCCATATCATCCTTAAAAACAATAGTAACCACAGAAAGACCGAAACGCGATACAGAGCGAATCTCTTTTACTCCAGGCAAATTCCCCATAGAAAGTTCTACCGGATAGGTTACAAATTGTTCTATATCTTCAGTAGCCAGATTGGGAGATTGGGTAATAACCTGAACCTGGTTGTTGGTAATATCTGGTACCGATCCCAGATTTAGTGTAGCCATAGAATAAATACCGGTACCGATAAGAGCTAAGGTGAGTAAACCAATAATAAATTTATTATTGATAGAAAATGATATGATTTTATTAATCATAAATTAAAATTTAATTCAATTAAATATTCCAGACTGGTACAGCTAAGCTATTCAGCCGATTCAAGTATTATTTTCTAAGGAAAATAAGTACAGATGGATTTTAGGAAAGGATACAATTATCCTATAAAATTGAATTAAACTCTTGGAGGTTGTAAAATAGCATGTGGAATTTCTTTTCCCAAGCTGTCAAAGTGAAGAAAAACCTTAGAGGAGATCCCGGTGATTAAAGGTTCAAATTCAGTAGTTTCAAATTTTACAGTGTGTACATGGCAGCAATGACAACTACAAAAAGGCGGGCATAAATCTACCGGTTGATCATGAGAGTGATCGGTATTTATATCATGAAAAACGATTTCACTACTTTCTGAATCAGGAGTCAACATAGTAGACTCAGCGTCATTACAGGCCAGGAAATTTAGGCCTAAAACGTATACAGATAATATAAAAGCGATTATTTTCACACTACAAAGTTAACAAAATTGCCATGCACAGGGTGTGCAAAACCACAAGAATCCGGTAAATCAGCAATAGATCATCTCCATTCTAAGTTAACAGATATAGCCAAAGAGAAGATATTTGAAGCTGAAACACCCATAAGTCGAATCCCTTATGAAATGGGGTTGAAAAACCATCAGCATTTAACTCTGATGTTTAAAAAAGGGAGAGGATATTCGTTGAATGAATACAGTCATTGACTAAATTAGGATATTAAAATGGTTTTCCACCTTTTTCAAGATGGTTATGAATTTGTTGATTCCTTATTTCCAATTCTGCGAACTACCCCTCGACTGTATTTCATTCTGCTACATTTGTTGTTAAATAAAGTTAAAAGATATTTAATTTCAACTGTTTAATTAAATGTGTTACCCCGGTGTTACCCAAACAAAAAAAGCCGACTCCTAAAAGTCGGCTTTTCCCTTGCTGTGCGGGCGAAAGGACTCGAACCTTCACACCTCGCGGCACTAGATCCTAAGTCTAGCGTGTCTACCAATTCCACCACGCCCGCATTTCAATTTTACAACACTTAGGACTCGTTGTAAAAGCACTTACTTGTCGTAAGCGGATGCAAATATACATAAATGTTTCAATTCTCAAATAGTCCGCAAAAAAATTTTTTACCTTTATCTCACATAAAAATTTATACAATGAGTAATATCAAATCATACGTAGAAGCCAATAAAGATCGTTTTATAAGCGAACTCATTGATCTTCTGAAAATTCCATCGGTAAGCGCCGACTCCAAACACAAACCCGACATGTTGAAAACCGCTGAAGCGGTAAAGAAAAATCTATTAGAGGCCGGTTGCGATTCCGCCGAAATATGTGAGACTCCCGGGCATCCCGTAGTCTATGGCGAGAAAATAATCGATAAAAACCTGCCCACCGTGCTGGTTTACGGGCATTATGATGTACAACCACCAGATCCTTTAGATCTTTGGAATTCCCCGCCTTTTGACCCGGTGATCAAAGAAACCGAGATCCATCCTGAAGGAGCCATTTTTGCCCGTGGTGCCTGTGACGATAAAGGACAGATGTATATGCATGTAAAAGCCCTGGAATACATGACTAAAAACGATGCCTTGCCTTGCAATGTGAAATTCATGATTGAAGGCGAAGAGGAAGTTGGGAGTGAACACCTGGGTTGGTTTATCGAAAATAACAGGGAGAAACTTAAAAATGATGTGATCCTCATTAGTGACACCGGCATGATCGCCAAAGATACGCCATCCATTACCACCGGCCTGCGCGGACTCAGTTATATGGAAGTGGAAGTAACCGGGCCGAACCGCGACCTCCACAGCGGACTCTACGGAGGAGCCGTTGCCAATCCTATCAATGTGCTTTCTAAAATGATCGCTTCCCTGCAGGATGAAGATAACCGTATCACCATCCCCGGCTTCTACGACAACGTACTGGAATACAGCGAAGCCGAAAGAGCTAAAATGGCCGAAGCTCCCTTTGATCTTGAAGAGTATAAAAAGAAACTGGACATTGAAGATGTTCAGGGAGAGAAAGGATATTCTACCCTCGAACGCGCCTCCATTCGCCCTACCCTGGACGTAAATGGGATTTGGGGTGGTTATATAGGCGAAGGAGCCAAGACTGTGCTACCCTCAAAGGCCTATGCTAAAATTTCAATGCGACTGGTAAGCGATCAGGATTGGGAAAATATCAGCAAATTATTTACCCAACATTTTGAAAGCATCGCTCCAAAATCGGTTAAGGTAAAGGTTACCACTCATCACGGGGGGCAGGCCTATGTTACCCCAATTGACACCCTGGAATATCAGGCTGCCAATGACGCTTACGCCGAAGCCTTCGGAAAGGAGCCTATTCCGCAGCATAGTGGTGGAAGTATTCCTATTGTTTCTCTATTTGAAGAGGAATTGAAAAGCAAAACTATTCTGATGGGATTTGGGTTTGATACCGATGCTATCCATTCTCCTAATGAACATTTCGGAATCTGGAATTACCTGAAGGGCATTGAAACTATTCCGTTATTTTTTAAGCATTTCACGAAGCTGAAGCAGGCAGAATAGTTGAAAAAATAAGGAAAGTAAAGTCTAAACTAAATAAACCTCCCAGGTCTTCATGATCCGGGAGGTTTATTTAGTAAAAAGCACGTCAAAGCTTCAGAATAAGCAGATTACATATCGCTAACCAAACAACCTGATTATTACAGATGATTCAACAACAGCCTGTAAAAAGATCGGTTTTTTGAATATTCCGAATAAAAATATGGACGTTTCCTGTCTTTGATCAGTTTTTTAGCGTCCATTACTGCACGAAGTTTCATAACTTTGGATACAATAAGAACATAAACATTATGAGAAAAATATTTAGCATTTTCCTGCTGGCCCTTGCCACTGTTTTTACAGCCTGTGATGCCAGCAGACAAGGAACTGATGGTCCCGTGATAGCTCCTCCAGCTCCCGAGACCCCTCAAACTCCTGAAACCCCCGAAACCACTACTGCAACCGAGGATTTTAATTATCTGACAGACGAGTTTGCAGACATCAAGATCCTGCGCTACCAGATCCCGGGCTGGGAAGACCTTAGCCTGAAAGAACAGAAACTGGTTTATTACCTGGTGGAAGCCGGTCTCTCAGGCCGCGACATAATGTGGGCGCAAAATTACCGACACAACCTGAAAATCAGAAATGCACTGGAAAACATCTATGCTAATTATCAGGGCGATAAAACCTCAGCAGATTGGAAAGAATTCGAAACCTATCTGAAAAGGCTTTGGTTCTCCAACGGAATCCATCACCACTACTCCAATGCCAAGTTAAAACCCGGTTTCAGCAAAGATTATTTTGATACCCTTCTTGCTGATACTAATACTGAACTTAAGGGTGAGGCCTATGAAGTAATCTTTAATGATAAAGACGCCAAGAAAGTAAACCTAAATGAAGAGGAAGGTTTATTGTTAGGATCGGCCGTTAACTTTTACGGTCCTGATGTAACTGCTGCCGAAGCACAGGCTTTTTATGCTAAAAAACAATCTCCAAATCCTGAAAAGCCACTTTCCTTCGGACTCAACTCCAGACTGGTAAAACAAAACGGAGAATTGGTGGAACAGGTATATAAAGCCGATGGACTTTATGGTGATGCCATTACCGAGATCATCAAATGGCTGGAAAAAGCAGCAGGCGTAGCTGAAAACGAAAAACAGGCTAAAGCCTTAAGACTGCTTATCGATTATTACACCACCGGTGACCTTCAAACCTGGGATGACTACAACGTAGCCTGGGTAGAAGCCACCGAAGGGAATATTGATTACATCAATAGCTTTATCGAGGTTTATAACGACCCAATTGGGTATCGCGGTTCTTACGAGACTATCGTACAGATCAAAGATTTTGATATGTCTGAAAAGATGAAGGTTTTTGAAGACAATGTGCAGTGGTTTGAAGACAATGCCCCAATTATGGACGAGCATAAGAAAAAAGAGGTTGTAGGGGTAACCTATAAAACCGTTGTTGTTGCCGGGGAAGCCGGAGACGCTTCACCCAGCACACCTATTGGAGTTAACCTTCCAAATGCAAACTGGATCAGAAAAGCCCACGGCAGTAAATCGGTTTCTCTGGGTAATATCATCGAAGCATACAACCAGGCCGGAGGCTCTGAGAAACTTCACGAGTTCGCTCACGATGAAGAAGAAATAAAGTTAGCCAAAGAATACGGAGAGCTTACCGGAAAACTTCATACAGCTTTACACGAAGTGGTTGGTCACGCTTCAGGGCAGATCAACCCGGGAGTTGGGGAAACAAAAGAAACCCTTAAAAATTACGCCTCCACTATGGAAGAAGGCCGCGCCGATCTTGTTGGCTTATACTACCTGATGGATCCTAAACTTGAGGAATTAGGACTTGTAGACAATGCTGAGGAGCTAGGTAAAGCCGCTTACGATGGCTACATCAGGAATGCGATGTTAGTACAGCTGCTAAGAATCGAACCGGGAGATGACATCGAGGAGTCCCATATGAGAAACAGAATGTGGGTAAGTGCCTGGGCCATTGAAAAAGGTCGTGAAGATGGCGTTATCGAAAAGGTTAAAAAAGATGGTAAAACCTATTACGACATCAAAGACTACCAGAAACTGCGTGAAATATTTGGAGAGCTGCTCCGTGAAACCCAGAGAATAAAATCTGAAGGTGATTATGAAGCCGCCAAAAACCTGGTAGAAAACTATGGAGTGAAAGTAGACCAGAATATTCACAAAGAGGTAATCGAGAGAAATGAGCCTTTCAAATCGGCGCCATATAGCGGGTTTGTTAACCCGGTGCTTGTTCCTACTTCTAATACCAGTGGTGAGATAATCAAAATAGAGGTAACCCAACCTGAAAGCTTTGAAGCTCAAATGATGGAATATGCCAGAAAGTATAACTTTCTTGATGAGAATGAAGCTGCAGAATAAACAGCTTTTTGATTAAATAAAAACTAAGGCGCGGAAATCCGCGCCTTTTCTTTTATACTTTATACTTTCTTTACAAATTTAGTAAGGATCACGATTTGCTGTCCTTCCACTTTCCCTTCAATTTGTTCAGGATTATCGTGCACCAGGGAAACCCGGCGCACTGCCGTGCCTCTTTTGGCGGTTAAACTACTCCCTTTCACATTCAGGTCTTTGGTAAGCACAACTGTGTCTCCGGCTTCTATTACGGCTCCGTTACTGTCGCGATGAATTATCTCCTCTGAATTATCTTCGGTTTTAAGTCCGTGCTGGGCATAATTTTTCAGCTCCTCATCCATATACATCATATCCAAAAGATCCTGCGGCCAGCCTTGCGCTTTAAGGTGATTCAGCATTTGCCAGGCAGTGACCTGCACGGCCGGCACGCTACTCCACATAGCATCGTTCAAACAGCGCCAATGATTGGGTTCTGCTTTTTCAGGATCTTCAAACTGCTCTCTACAAACCGAACAGATCATAAAACTTGCTTCGGCCTCTTCGCCGGGGAAGCCTTCAAAAGTATAGATGCTTAAATCTTCTGTATTTCCGCAGAGTTCGCAGGTAGAATCGCTGCGTTGTTTTATTTTTTCTTCTAAATTCATTTTTCTTAATTGAAGCGACGAAGTTAAGCTTTACTTTCAATTACTCAACTACTCCCTGCTTTTCTCAATAAAAGCATTAACTCTCTCCTCCAAAATCGGCAGCGTTACCACGCCTTGCTCCAGGATAACTTCGTGGAAGGCTCTTATATCGAAATCGGCACCCAGAGTTTCCTCAGCTTTCTTTCTCAACTCACGGATCTTTATCTCGCCTATTTTGTAAGATACTGCCTGACCCGGCCAGGAGATATAGCGATCTACTTCGGTATTGATATTATGCATCGAAAGGGCGGTGTTTTTTCTGAAATATTCCACCGCTTGTTCCCTGCTCCAGCCCATTGCGTGAATCCCGGTATCGATAACCAGGCGGCAGGCACGCCATTGCTCGTAGGTAAGTTTCCCGAAGCGCTCGTATGGAGTTCGATAAATGCCCATTTCTCCTGCAAGGGTTTCGGAATACAGACCCCAGCCTTCCCCGTAAGCCGATAAATACATATTTCTGCGGAATTTGGGAATGCTGTCACCCAGCTCGGCATTCAGGGCATTTTGCAGGTGATGCCCGGGCACGGCCTCGTGAGCGGTAAGCGAGGGCAGCACATAAAGTGGCCGGTTTGGGAGATTATAGGTGTTCACCCAGTAATAACCGGGTTGGGTTTCATCAGAAGCGCCAATATATCTTCCCGTGGTATATTTTGGAGCGATAGCATCGGGCACCGGCGCCACGCCATAAGGTTTTCGGGGAAGGGTTTTAAAATAAGCCGGAAGCTTCGCATCTATACGTTTAGAAA
This sequence comes from Salegentibacter sp., assembly GCF_036568425.1. Classification (GTDB taxonomy): domain Bacteria; phylum Bacteroidota; class Bacteroidia; order Flavobacteriales; family Flavobacteriaceae; genus Salegentibacter. Next base: position 10,143 of record NZ_DATCSO010000011.1, read on the forward strand.
TATCCCTGGCTTCTTTTAGAAGTTCCTCTGCGGTTTTTGCATAAAACTGCTCATCGGTTCTTAGAAAGTGAATAAAGTCTTCAAAACTACCTTCAAATTCCACTTCCTTAATAATCTTTTTCATTTCAGCATTGATACGGGCTACCTCATCCAAACCGATTTGATGCACCTCTTCCGCAGAAAGATTTAGAGTCGTATAATAATCCAACCGATTCTGATAGTAATCGCGTCCGTTAGGAATTTTTGAAACTCCGAGCTCTGTGCGGGTATTGGGCAGATATTCTTTCTCGAAAAAATCTTTTATCCTTCGGAAATGCGGCACTACATTTTTAGCGATGGCTACTTCGGCAGCATTTAAAACCGAATCCTTTTGCGCTGCTGAAAGTCCGCGAGGAAGCTTCTCGAACGGCTCGAAGAAGTAGCTTTCTCTTGGGGAATCTACCAATTGATCGTCATAGGTTGATTCATAACCTTCAAAGATTACCCGGGGTTGAGTAATACCTTTTTCCAGACCTTTTCGAAGCAAGACCAGATGCTGATCTACATAAGCCGGAATCGCATTCAGTTTGTTGAGATAGGCCTTTACCTGAGCATAATTATTGAGATCCCGAACCTGGTAGGCCAGGCTAAGATGAAATCCGGCATCAGAAAGCAGCGGGTTGAGATAGGCTTCATATTTATAATTATCTATGTCTTCCTTTAGCTTGAATTTAAGCAATTCTAAAGAGATCTTTTCAGTTTCGCTGAGGGAGTCGGCATTGATCTTTTGCAGCTCTGCAATCCGTTCTTCGGCGAATTCAGCCTGATTTTTATAATGCTCTTCAGTATAAAGTCCGAGTGGAAATTCCTCCCGGTCGTAGAATTTATACTCCTGAACCTTTTTGATGATGGTATCCAGTTTTGCCGATTCGCTTTGTGCTAAAAGACCATTACTGAAAAGAAAAAATGAAAGCAGGAGAAGATTTCGAAAGCTGGTTTTCATAAGTTAAGTTGATTTGAGCTAAAGATAAGAAAGCTTTTGAATTTTGAATGAATAAAGAAATAAGGTACAAAAATTGTTTCCTTATTAAGAAACATCTATCTTTAAGTGATGGATGAGAATTTTAAAGTAAGCACAGGCAAAATTCCAAAGAAAGAAATTTTACTTTCAGAATAATTAATAAAAGAAATGAAAACGAAAAAAATAAAGCAATATAGCCTGGAAGAAGTAACCGACAAATACATAGGGAAACCAGGAACTAAGGAGAGAGAAGATTTTGAAGATGAACTTCGCTTAGACCTTATTGGAGAGGCTATAAAAAAGGCGAGGAAGGACCGAAATCTTACCCAGGCTGAACTCGGCAAATTGGTTGGCGTTCAAAAAGCACAGATATCTAAAATTGAGAATAACCTAAACGACGCAAGATTTGAAACTATCTTAAAAGTTTTTAAAGCACTCAATGCGAAAATCAGTTTCAATGTGGAACTAATGGATAATAATCTTGAGCTTAATTAAACTAATTCCCCATAATACGCTCTCCCAGTTGCGCCATCAATTCTTTGGCGTCACCACGGGTTTTAGGGGTTTCTTCGGCCATAATTCTACCATTTTCTTCTACCAGCTTATAATTAAAAGCGAATTCAGAATCGACTCTGGGGAAGGGATCCAAAGTACCGAAACGAAGATCATTGAAGTAGAGATCGCCATCTTTTTTAGAAATGGTATACCAGCCTTCTGATATTTTGATAAGTCGCTGCACATTCTTTTTTTCTTTCCAATCTCCCAGCAAGTGATGGTTCTTGGGGTATTCAACAAATTGAATGGGTTTTGAGTCGAAAAGGGAATAGTCCCCAATTAAATAGGAATCTTCCACCTCCACATTGGCCGTCCATAAAATAGTATTTAGCGGGGCGGGTTTGGTTTCGATCTTTTTATAGGCAATTCCCTGTTCTGCCAGAGCTTCGGTAAATTTGTTATAGGTGTATAATTTTATTCCGGGAGTGATGATTAGCAGATAAATACTGGAAATGATGAGCCCTAGATTATTATACTTTCTGCGTTTCCGGGAATCCCGTTTCTGTCGCATCGCCAAAATTAGAAATACCAGAAAGGGTAAAGTATATAGCGGATCGATGACAAAAATATTCTTATAAGCCAATCTCACTTCCAGCGGCCACAACAGTTGGGTTCCCCAGGTGGTGTGCGCATCGAGCAGCGGGTGAGTAAAAAGTCCCCAAAACATCAACCAGGACCAGTTTTTCCAGGTAGCGACCGATTTCCGTTCAATTCTGGAAATCAGCCAGCCGAAGACCGGGGCGAATAGGACTGAAAATACTATGGAATGAGTGAATCCGCGATGCACTTCAATCGCCGTGATGGTATCGGTGAAGGCACTGGCAAAGGTATCAAGATCGGGAATGGTTCCCGCAATAGCGCCATAAAGCATCGCCTTATTGCCCACTTTTCTTCCGAGCACCGCCTCACCAACCGCAGCGCCAAGAACTATTTGAGTTAATGAATCCATTTATTATTTCCTTTCTGAAGCCATTTATTTTACAACTTAGACCCTGAAATAAATTCAGGGTGACGTAAGCTGATTTTGTATCCGTCGTCATGCTGAACTTGTTTCAGCATCTAATCCTCTTAAATATTAATCATCTACAATTTCCATTTTCCGAAGCAGAAACGAAGCATTCATATTCTGGCAAATCCCGTCTTTAAATTTATAATCGAAAAACAACTCATCATTTACAATTTCTGCATCGAAATAATGGTTTTTCACCTGCGGCAATTCGGCAGTGATCTCGCAAAGACTCAAGTCGTGGGTAGCGATAATCCCGGTAGATTTTGAACCGACAAGTTTTCTGATAAATTTCTTTGAACCTATAGCTTTATCGCTGCTGTTGGTACCCTTTAGGATTTCATCGAGAATGATAAAATACCTATCGGTTTTAATTTCGTCTACGATAAATTTCAGGCGTTTTAATTCTGAAAAGAAATAGGATTCATCATCACTAAGCGAATCGCTGGTGCGCATACTGGTGATAAGTTTTATAGGCGAGTATTGACAAGTTTCGGCACAAACAGGGAGCCCGATATTGCTCATTAGGATCTGCAGGGAAACGGTGCGTAAAAAGGTACTTTTCCCGGCCATATTGGCTCCGGTAATGATAAAGAATTCTTCATTATTTATGCTGAAATCATTAGCCACCCGTTTGTCGGGATCCAGCAAGGGATGTGCGAGAGCTGTAGCCGAAATTCCGTTTTCTTCAGCATTAATTTCCGGAAAAACATAATCAGGATGATTAAAGGAAAAATTCCCCAAAGAGTTCAAAGCATCGGTGGTTTCTATGACCTCAAACCAGTTTTTCACATTCTGGCGATAGGCCGAAATCCATTTTTCAAGTTTATAGCTTTGACGAAGGTCCCAGAGTAAAAATCCGTTGGCAAAGATCCCAAACAGCATATTATTTCGCTGATCCAGTGCATCAATGGCTTTGGAAAACTCTTTGAAAATTTCCGAGGCTTTTTTCTTTTCAGTACGGATAAGCTCCTGATTCCTTTTCAAGATTTCAGAAGAAAACTCTTCACTCTCCAGCAAGGCCAGTAAATGATGATACTGATGAAAGGTATCCTGAATCTTGCTCACACTACCCGAAAGCAGATTGATCTTTTTCAGGTAAATGCCTGTATAAAGAAGTCCCGCAAGAAACCATAAGAAAAGCTGAATTCCACTAAGGTAATCTAAAGAATAACCTACGATTACCAGCAGTGATAGCACCGAAAACACTGTTGGCAGCCACTTCATATACCCAGGCACGAAATTCCTGTATTTTTTAAGCCAATTCACGACGGTTTTGGAAGGGGTTTCGGTTTTCACCAGGCCGGCAAGGGCAGTAAATTCCTGACGCCATTTAGGCATTTGCTCCAGTTCTTTTATCGCCTCCTGTTTCTGCTCAATGGCATCGATGGAATTACCGGTAAGCATCCCTGCCAGTTTTTTAGTTCCCTCATAGAGCGCAGTGCGGTTGAGATACTGAAAAAACGAACCCCTTCCGAAGAGATCAATATCCTGGCTAAAAGCATGCAGCGGATCTTCAAACTCAGTTCCTTCGGGAAGATCATAGAAATTCCTGTGTTTTAAGATCTCTATCTCCAGCTCATTAAGACGAATGAGCTCCTTCTGTTTATTGGCTTTATCCTTAAGATTGCTATGCCTGGACACCAAAAAGAGAAAGAGCGCGATCCCTCCAATTACCACCGGCACCAGCACATTCATATTTCCGAAGAAATAATAAACCACAAAGGCGATGATCAAGAAAACCAGTAACCTCAATAAACTGGAAAAAAGTAATTTCCGGGATAGTTGGTTTAGTTGAAATTGATGATTCTCTTTTTGATCTATATAGAATTCTAAAGCTTGTTTCATTTTATAATTTCGAGTTCCTGCTGCAATTTCTTCGGAAGCCCCTGCACCACAAGATCATAGGAATGATCGGTTAGTTCAAAGACCA
>NZ_DATCSO010000012.1:0-34756 GCF_036568425.1 Salegentibacter sp.
GCCAGTATGACGATATGTATACACCTTCGGTCCGTATGCTGTTTGAAGACGAATTAGTAAACTCAAAATCCAAAAATAAAACCACCAAACAAGAGAAAACTGAATAACTATGCAAACAGAACAGTTTTATTACGATAATAAAATCGTAAAGAATTTTACCATTGCCACACTCGTATGGGGTATCGTGGGAATGAGTGTTGGCCTGCTTCTGGCCTTTATGTTTTTATTTCCTAACCTTACCGATGGCATTTCCTGGCTTAGTTTTGGCCGGTTAAGACCGCTGCATACTAACGCGGTGATTTTTGCTTTTGTAGGGAACGCTATTTTTGCCGGGGTATATTACTCTACACAAAGATTGCTAAAAGCCAGGATGTGGAGCGACGCACTAAGTAATATAAACTTCTGGGGTTGGCAAGCAATTATCGTTGCAGCTGCTATTACCCTGCCAATGGGTTTTACCAGCTCAAAGGAATATGCCGAACTTGAATGGCCTATTGATATAGCAATTGCGATAGTTTGGGTTGCTTTTGGAGTAAACCTCATTATGACCATGATAAAACGCCGGCAGCGCCATTTATATGTCGCCATCTGGTTTTATCTGGCCACTTTCGTAACAGTTGCGGTTTTGCATATCGTAAACAATCTTGAAATACCTGTTTCTGCATTTAAAAGTTATTCTATTTTCTCAGGAGTTCAGGATGCCTTAGTACAATGGTGGTACGGGCATAATGCGGTGGCATTTTTCCTAACCACTCCTTTCCTGGGGCTTATGTATTATTTTGTACCGAAAGCAGCAAACAGACCTGTTTATTCTTATAGACTTTCGATTGTACACTTTTGGTCCCTGATATTTATTTATATCTGGGCTGGGCCCCACCACCTGCTCTATTCTGCATTACCAGACTGGGCTCAAAACCTTGGGGTAGCATTTTCTGTAATGTTACTATTTCCATCCTGGGGTGGTATGATTAACGGATTATTGACCCTACGTGGAGCCTGGGACAAGGTAAGAACAGACCCTGTGCTTAAATTTATGGTAGTGGCTATTACCGGTTACGGGATGGCTACATTTGAGGGCCCTATGCTTTCCCTTAAAAATGTAAATGCTATTGCCCATTTTAGTGATTGGATTATTGCACACGTGCACGTTGGTGCTTTGGCCTGGAATGGATTCCTAACCTTTGGAATGGTTTATTGGATGGTGCCGCGACTTTTCAAAACCAAATTATACTCCGTTAAACTAGCCAATGCACATTTCTGGATCGGAACACTGGGTATTATTATGTATGCCTTACCAATGTATGTTGCAGGATTCGTTCAGGCTTCTATGTGGAAACAATTCAATCCGGATGGAACCTTAACCTACGGAAACTTCCTGGAAACGGTAAGTTCTATTATCCCGATGTACTGGATGAGGGCCATTGGAGGTAGTTTGTATATCGTTGGTGCTTTCATCTTACTCTATAACATCGTAAAAACCGTAAGACAGGGAAGCAGTGTTGAAGATGAACTTGCCGAAGCTGCACCGCTTCAAAAAGTTACCCGCAAACGCGTAACAGGCGAAGGTTATCACACCTGGTTGGAAAGAAGACCAATTAAATTAACCATTTATGCTACTATTGCTATTCTTATTGGTGGAATAGTACAAATAATACCCTCATTGATGGTAGACGAATATGTCCCTGTTATTTCCAGTGTAAAACCATATACTCCACTCGAGCTTGAAGGCCGCGATATTTACATCAGAGAAGGTTGTGTGGGATGTCACTCCCAGATGATCAGGCCTTTTAGAAGTGAGGTAGAACGCTATGGAGAATATTCCAAATCGGGGGAATATGTTTACGACCATCCCTTCTTATGGGGTAGCAAACGTACCGGCCCCGACTTAATGCGGGTAGGAGGTAAATACTCCGATAACTGGCACTTAAACCACATGTACGATCCCCAGAGCACCTCTTCCGGCTCTATTATGCCGGCCTACAAATGGTTGATCACCGATGAGTTGGATAAGAGCGATACCGAAGATAAAATGAGAGCCCTTAACACCCTCGGGGTACCATATACCGAAGAAGAGATTGCAAACGCACAAGAGTGGATGTTGGAACAAGGAACCGAAATCGAGGAAAACCTGCATTCAGATCCTGACTTCGCACGTACCTATCAAGCCGATAAAAAATATGCCGAGGAAAACAACATTGAATTCGTTGAAATGCGTAATCGGGAAATCGTTGCACTTATTGCCTACCTGCAACGTCTGGGAACCGATATTAAGGTAATAGACGCACAGGAAGTTTCAGCTAAAAACGAGTAATTATGTTAAAATTTATAAAAGGAAATCTTGAAGCTATAGATGGGGTAACAATCTACCCCATCATCTCTCTGCTAATCTTCTTTATCTTTTTTGTTGCCCTTTTCTGGTGGGTTTTCACTGCGAAAAAAGAACATATAAATGAAGTAAGCCAGCTACCCTTAGACCAAAACCAAGAAAATAACGAATTATGAGATCAATTTCGCCATACTTAAGAATTGCAGGATTTGTGATTTTTGCTTTTTTCTTAATTGAATTAACTATAGAAACCGAAACTGACTGGGTATTTGAGCAATATCCATTTGTTTGGGTAGTATTAGGACTTATTCTTGTTATTGCCATCGCAATTGAAGCATCTCTTGCAGCCCTCAAAAAAATGGTGCGTAAAAGCCTTGATGAAAAAGGCCGCGAAAAGCTTTTTAAAATAGAAAAAGCTCAGCGCGAAAAACGTACCGCCTGGTTTAGAAAGATCTATAATAAGATGCTCACCAAGGAGCCCCTGGAAAAAGAAGATGAGATTATCTTAGATCACAACTACGATGGAATTCGTGAGCTGGATAATGATCTTCCCGCATGGTGGAAATATGGGTTCTATATCAGTATTATTTTTGCCTTCATATATTTAGCACGTTATCACGTTTTTGACGGAGCAGATCAAACCGAAGAATACCTCGCTGAAGTTGCAAAGGCAAAAGAACAGGTAGAAGCTTATAAAAAAGAGAATCCGGATTTACTGGATGCCTCCAACGTTGAGTTACTTACCGATGCTGCCGATCTTGAAGCTGGGGAAACAATTTATATGGCAAATTGTATCGCCTGTCACCGTGCCGATGGGGGTGGTGCTATTGGCCCTAACTTAACCGATGAGCACTGGATACTTGGAGGAGGAATAAGCAATATTTTCCATACTGTTTCTGAAGGGGGACGCGATGGAAAAGGAATGGTAGCCTGGAAATCTTCCCTAAGTGCTGAAGAGATCGCGCAGGTTTCTAGCTACGTAATCAGCCTGGAAGGCACCAATCCACCAGATGCCAAAGCACCTGAAGGAGATGTCTGGACAGGAGATGGAGATTCAGAATAACTGGTAGATTTAATTTAAGAACTTAAGAAGTTGGAAAACAACGAAAGCTTTAGAGATACCATAGCCACTGCCGGAGAAAAAGGAGAGAGGAAATGGATCTATCCCAAGAAACCCGAGGGCAGGTTTTACGACTATCGTAAATACGTAAGCTACGTACTCCTCCTCTTTCTTTTTGCCGCTCCTTTTGTAAAAATAAACGGCAATCAGTTCCTGATGTTCAACATCCTGGAACGACGGTTCAATATCTTCGGATTTCCCTTCTGGCCTCAGGACTTTCATATTTTCGTGATCATGATGGTAATTGGGGTTGTTTTCATTATCCTTTTCACGGTTGCCTTCGGAAGGATATTTTGTGGATGGCTTTGTCCACAAACCATTTTTATGGAAATGGTTTTCCGAAGAATTGAATACTGGATAGAAGGTGACCGTGGGAAGCAGATGCGTCTCAATAAACAGGAATGGAATACCGAAAAGATTAGCAAAAAAGCCTTAAAATGGTTCTTATTTGCTATTATTTCCTTTCTTATAGCCAATGTTTTTCTCGCCTATTTAATCAGTAGCGATCGGTTAATACAATACGTTACCGATGGCCCCTTAAACCATAAGAGCACCTTCTTTTCACTTCTTATTTTTACAGGAGTTTTCTATTTTATCTTCGCCTGGTTCAGGGAACAGGTTTGTGTTATAGCCTGTCCTTACGGAAGGCTTCAGGGGGTACTTTTGGATAACAAGTCTATTATAGTTGCCTATGACCATAAACGAGGAGAAAAAGAAAAAGGGCGGGCCAAATTTAAAAAGAACGAAGACCGCGAAGCCAGCGGAAAGGGAGATTGCATAGACTGTTTTCAATGCGTTCAGGTTTGCCCAACGGGAATTGACATTAGAAACGGTACCCAGCTGGAATGTATTAATTGTACTGCTTGTATAGATGCCTGCGATTCTATGATGGAAGCCGTAGATCTCCCCAAAGGTCTTATCCGTTATGCCAGCGAAGAAAATATTGAGAAAAAGGCGAAATTCAGGTTTACCCCTAGGCTTAAAGGCTATACCGTTGTTTTGGGGATTTTAACCGCAGTGCTCATCGGGATGTTGTTTGTTCGTAGCGAGGTAGAAGCGCGTATTTTACGATTACCCGGCCAGCTTTATGAACACAAGGAGAACAACATGATAAGTAATGTCTACACCTATAAATTGGTAAACAAGACTACTGGCGACTTTGATGATATTGAGTTTAAATTAATGTCACATCCGGGCACAATAAAACCGGTACAGGATAATGAAATTGTGGTACTGGGACAGGAACTTAGCGAAGGTACTTTGTTTATAGAGATCAATGCCTCGGCTTTGGAGCATGAAAAAGAAAAAGTAGAAATTGGCATTTATAGTGGAGAGCGTCTCATTGAAACCACCAAAACAATGTTTATGGGGCCACGAAGTTTTAATTAAAAATATACTTATGAAAATTAATTGGGGAACAGGCATAGTGATAGGAATGACACTTTTTATAAGTTTTATACTCTATCTGGTCTTTAATATGCTAACAGATGAAAAATTTGATCACGATCTCGTGACTGAAGAATATTACAAGAAGGAACTTTTATTCCAGCAGGAAATTGATGCGGAAACGCGAGGAAATGCCCTGGCTGAAAATATAAGCGATAGAAGAATCAAAAACGGCTGGCTTATTGAGTTTCCTGAAGACCTTAAGCTTGCTGAAGTTTCAGGAAATTTGAATTTCTACCGGCCTTCCAATGCGAAACTGGATTTTGATATTCCCTTAAACCTGAAAACTAACCGTATTGAAATCTCTGATGAAAATTTGATTCCCGGAAGATGGAATATCTATATTCATTGGGAATATCAAGGAGAGTCTTATTTATACAAAAAAGAAATAGTGTACTAAAATGTTTGTTTCAGCGCTCATATTCGGTCTTTTAGGAAGTTTCCACTGCATAGGGATGTGCGGTCCCATAGCCTTTTTGCTTCCGGTAGATCGGGAAAATTCGCTGCGCAAAATCGGACAGGTAAGTCTTTATCACATCGGGAGAATATTCTCCTATGCTATTATTGGACTATTATTCGGAATTATAGGCAAGAGTTTTAGCCTGTTCGGGCTTCAGCAGCAGTTATCTATTGCTGTTGGAATCTTAATGATCCTGGTGATTTTCTTACCCTATAAAACATTTAATAAAATTAATGGCTCCGGCCCTATTTACAGGTTCATCTCAAAAGTAAAATCTGGTCTTGGACAAAGTCTGAAGAAAAAAACTCCAGACACCTTTTTTACCGCCGGTTTCCTAAACGGATTCCTGCCCTGTGGCCTGGTGTATATGGCTGTTTTTGGTGCCGTTGCTTCTGCCAACGCAATCGAAGGTAGTTTTTATATGGTCCTGTTCGGCCTAGGCACTGTACCAATGATGACGGCGGCGGTTTACCTGGGTAATTTTATAAGTGCCAGGGCCAGGAAAAAAATAACTAAAGCCGTGCCTGTATTTGTTGTGATTATAGGCCTTCTTTTTATTATACGCGGAATGGGATTAGGAATCCCCTATCTCTCTCCCGTTGAAATGACTCCAAAAATAACAGCAGTTCAATCCTGCCATTAAATATAAAATGATGACAATAGCTAATAATCTCGCATTAGTAAACTGGGAAATGGGCACCTACATTATAGGTTTTTTCGCTTTGGTAAGTGCCGCCCTTATTTTTATCGTAATAAAGATGATCTATGGAGATAAAAAAGAATAACTACTTTTTTCTTTAATAAAAAACCACGGATATCCGTGGTTTTCCTGTTTTTTATAAATAACCTGCTTTCTACATCGTCATAGAAAATAGCCTGGTGTCGGGAACATTTCTTTGCAGCCTTAAATCAAAGGCCATACAGATATTGCGAACAAATGGTCTGCCTTTTTCCGGAATGTGTAATCCATTTTCTGAAAATTCCACAAGTCCGTCTCCTTCCATCTCTCTGAGCTTAACCAGGACTTCCGGCAGTTCCTCAAAATAATCTTCAGGAGATTCCCAGCGGGTTTCCAGTCGGCACATCAAATTAAGGATATGTTTTCTAATTTTGAGGTCTTCTTCACTTAGAATATGACCTCTAAAGACAGGAATCTCACCTTTTTCAATCTTTGCCTGGTAAGCTTCTACAGTTTTTTCATTTTGCGCGAAACCATACCAACTATCGCTAATTGCTGAAACTCCAAGGCCAATCATCAAACCCGTATTGGAGGTGGTATACCCCATGAAATTCCGGTGAAGGTTTTTCTCTTCCACCGCTTTATAAAGCGAGTCTGTTTTAAGGGCAAAATGGTCCATCCCTATCTCGACATAACCGGCTTCTTCCAGCATCTGTTTACCGGTTTCATACATTTCGCGTTTAGTTTCCCCATCGGGTAAATCATCTTCATTAAAACCTCGCTGCCCACTTCCTTTAATCCATGGCACATGCGCATAACTGTAAAAAGCAATGCGATCTGGCATTAACTGCTTAGTTTTTTCTATGGTTTCAATTATATGCTCCTTAGTTTGAAAAGGAAGACCAAATATGATATCGTGACCTATAGAATTATAACCTGCTTCCCGGGCTTCCCCGGTAGCCCGTTTTACATTTTCAAATGGCTGGACTCTATGGATGGCGATCTGCACCTTCATATTATAATCCTGAACGCCATAACTTACCCTTCTAAAACCTAATTCGGCAAGTTTAGTAAGGTGTGCTTTGGTCGTATTGTTTGGATGACCTTCAAAACTAAACTCCGGCGCATCGGCCACTTCTGCCTTTCTAAAAATGGTTTTAAGTAAAAATTCCAGGTTTTCAGGAGAGAAAAAAGTGGGTGTTCCTCCGCCAAGATGCACCTCCTTTATAATTGGTTTATATGGAAGCTCCTGAAGGTACAGTTCCCACTCGCGTATTAAAGTTTCAATATACGGCATCTCCACCCCATGCTGTTTGGTAATACGTTTGTTACAACCACAAAAGGTGCAAAGGCTTTCACAAAAAGGTAGGTGAAGATAAAGGCTTATCTCCCGGTTTTCTCTGAAACGTTTAAGCAAGCTATCTTTCCAGGCCTGAACTGAAAACCCGGTACTTTCCCAGTATGGAACAGTTGGATAACTGGTGTAACGTGGCCCCGGAATATTGTATTTTCTGATAAGGTCAGAACTCATTTAGTTTAGTTTAGGATACAAAGTTAAAGTTACACCTAAACCATTTATATGATTTGAATCAGGTAACGGAGTTTCGGGAGTTCTATTCTCCACCGGCTTCTCCAATTAGACTGAAGGCACCTTTTATAAGTACAGTTTCGTTTTGTAAATTTTCGGGATTTTCCAGACTAATTATTCCTTCAAAAGTCTCTCCTGGAGAAACTCTTTGCTTTCTGAAATAAAAGTTTTCTTCGTCTTCATTTTCCAAAACCAAAACGAAGTATTCCCCATCCTGTTCAATTACTGCTTCTTCCGGCAAACCTTGTTTTTTAGTTTCACTGGTTAAAATTTGGGCTTCTACAAACATTCCTACGGTGAATTTTGAAGCAATACTATCAGGAAGGTGTCCATGAACTCTTACCGTTCTTTTCTGCTGGTCAATAGCTTTTCCTACCAGTACAACTTCGGCTTCAAAACTCTCATTTGAAGCCTCCGGGGTATTAAAGATTATCTTTTGACCGGGCTTAACCTTTCTCACGTCTTTTTCGAATATAACCAGTTCAAGATGAATATGTTCAGAATTAATGATTTCCATTATTTGATCTGTTGGAGCAACATAACTTCCTCTACTCACCGAAATATTGCTGGCATTTCCACTAATTGGAGAATAAATATTTACAACCGAACGTATTTTTCCGGCTTCTACTGCCGCAGGATCAATATTTAACATTCGCAGTTTACTTTGCAAACTGTTTAGAGCGCTATAGGCCCTTTTATAATCACTTTCGGCCTTAAGAAAACTTTTTTTAGAAGTTATATTTTCTTCAAGCATAATTTGCTGCCGCTCAAATTCGGCTTTCAGGTAATCCAGTTGCCCGGCCACGTCCATATAATTTTGTTGTAACTGAACATATTCTGTGCTTTCAAGGCTCACTAAAAACTGTCCTTTGGATACCTTATCGCCTTCCAATAACTCAATATTCTTAATATACCCACCCATAATGGCATTAATGCTAGCCCTGTTTTGAGGGGGCACATCTATACGACCATTGGTACGCACTATATCAGGAAAACTTGATTCTCTTATTTTTCCTTTTTCAAGGTTACTATCCTGAAATTGTGCTTTGGATATAATAACCTGGTTTTCTTTTTCATCATCTTGAACCTCAGATTGATCAGTAGTTTCTTTACAGGATGTCAAACTTAGGGTTACAAGCGCTATAAATATATATATGGATTTCATCGGTAAAATATTACAGGTTTAAATAATTTAAAGAAATGATGGTTTGGTTATAGGCATTGAGGTTATCCAGATAAGACAATTGGATATTATAAGCATTTTCAAGACTCATGATGTACTGAAAAAAGTCTATTTCCCCATTTTCATAACTGCCATTGGCGGTTTTAAGGATTTCCCGGGAGAGCTCTTTGCCCTCATTTTCATAATAACTTAGAGCTTCCTGGTATTTTCTAAGTTCTGCCTGGAGTTGATTAAATTTTGTTTCAAGCAGTATTCTGTTATTCCTGGTCTCCTGCTCTGCTCTATCCATAGCAATTTTTGAGGCCTTAATCTTTGAGGCTTGTCCGCTAAATAATAACGGAATTCTAATCCCTACCTGGTATCCATACAAACTGTAATCTATATCAGGAGTTGTTGCTTCAAAATAATTTATACTGAAATCGGGCAAGAGTTGTTGCTTCATCAACCTGTTACGGGCAGTGAAGTATTTTTCACGGCTACTATAAAAATTTAGAAGTTCGTGGTTTTCCACGCCCAAACGCGTCATTTCCAGCTTTCCTAAGCTATCCTTCTCTATGCTGAATTCTTCCTCTGTCTGGACCCTGCTCCATAACATTTCATAGGCCGCTTTAATTTGTTGTTCTACTTGTTGGTATCGGGTTTGTAGTTCTCTTTGTTTTGCCTGGGCTGTTATTTTTTCAAGGTAATTTGTTGCTCCCAATTCAAACCTTCGTTTTGCAGCCTGAGCAAACCTGGTGTATAAACTGTCCAGAACTTTATATATCTTCCTCTTTTCCTCTTCATATTTTAGCTGATAAAAGGCTGAAGCCACTTCTTTTTCCAACTGAAGACTTACCAGTTCATAGGCATCTTCCTGCACTCTTACATTTGCTCTGTTAAATTTTCTGGCTGAAAAATATACTGTGGGAAAAGAAAAGTTCTGCTGAACCCCCATCATCCTGAACGGTTCATCAGTTGGCCCTTCGTCCATTTCATTATAACCATAATAGACCTCGGTTTTATCGAAACTAAATGCCGAATTCACCATTGCTTCTGCTTCAGATCTATTCAGATTGGAAACCTGTAGCCCGGCGTTATTTTCAATAGCTAATTGGCGAACCTCTTCAAAATTCAAATTCTTCTGTTGGCTCAATCCGGGGAGGGAGAACATCAGAAGAATAATTGGTAATTTATATTTACTCTTTTTAAAATGAACATTTTTACTTCCGGTTTTTCTTCCACCAAAAATAGAATATAAAACGGGTAATACCACCAGGGTCAATAATGTTGCTGTTATCAGCCCCCCAACAACCACAGTGGCTAAAGGTCGTTGAACTTCGGCTCCCGCGCCAGATGAAATTGCCATAGGGAGGAAACCAAGAGCTGCTGCAGAAGCTGTTAACAAAACCGCCCGTAAGCGGTCCTTGGCCCCTTTTAGCATTAATTTGTCTGAATGCTCCATGCCATCCTTTTTTAATTCTTTATAATGTTCAATAAGTACAATCCCATTAAGCACAGCAATCCCGAAAAGAGCGATAAAACCAACACCCGCCGAGATACTAAACGGCATATCTCTTATCCATAGCAATAAAACGCCTCCCACAGCAGACAGGGGAATGGCAGAATAAATAATCAAGGCATCCCGTACCGATCCAAAGGCGAAATATAAGAGGAAGAAAATTAGGACCAGTGCCACCGGTACCGCGATTTTCAATCTGTTTTTGGCGCTTTGTAAATTTTCAAACTGCCCCCCGTAGGTAATATTATACCCGGGCGGCAAATCAATATTGGCACTAACCAGCGCTTCCACATCATCCACCACCGATTGAAGATCCCGATTTCTAACATTAATTCCAACTACAATCCTTCGTCGGGTTTCATCTCTGGAAATCTTGGCAGCCCCTTTTTGATAACTTATTTCTGCCAGTTCACTTAATGGAATTTTGTTTCCTTCCGGCGTATCTATATAAAGATTTTCTAGGTTAGAAATATCTTTTCTGTTTTCTTCATTTAATCTTACCACAAGATCAAAACGTTTCTCACCTTCAAATACACTTCCCATTTTCTTCCCGGCGAATCCAGCGCTTACCAGCTCATTAAGATCTGAGATATTAAGTCCATACCGGGCTATTTTTGCACGCTTGTATTTCACACTCATCTGGGGAAGTCCGGCAATTTTTTCAACCGTTATATCTGCTGCGCCTTCAACATCACTTATAAGGCTTTCTATCTCGTGGGCCTTGCGATTAAGAATATCCAAATCTTCCCCAAATATCTTAATCGCTATATCGGCACGTACCCCGGTGATGAGTTCATTAAATCGCATCTCGATAGGTTGGGTAAATTCCACCTCCATTCCGGGAATAATCATTAATGCCTCTTTGAATTTTTCTGCCAGACCATCTTTTGTGTCAGCCGTCACCCACTCATTTTTTGGTTTAAGAGTAATAATAACATCACTTTCTTCCATAGACATGGGATCGGTAGGGACTTCGGCAGCACCAATTCTGGATACAGCTTGTTTCACTTCGGGAAATTCCAACAGGATTTGCTCCATTTTTGTCGTGAGAGCTATTGTCTCACTTAAGGAGGTTCCTGTTTTAAATATCGGTTGGATTACAAAATCTCCTTCATCCAGGGTAGGTACAAACTCGCCACCCATGGTAGTGAAGATGTAAATAGTAATGGCAAGAATTAGCACAGCAAGGCCAAGCACCAGTTTTTTAACTTTAAGTGCATAGGTAATAGTAGGAGAATAAAGTTTGGTAATAAAGCGCATCAGGCGTACGGCAATATTCTTATCAGATAATTTATCGGGTTTTAACACCATGGAAGATATAACCGGAACATAGGTGAAACACAAAATCATGGCACCAACTAAGGCAAAACTGAAAGTCAGGGCCATGGGCCGAAACATTTTTCCTTCAACTCCGCTAAGGGAAAGAATTGGAATAAATACTATTAAAATGATAAGCTGGCCAAAAATTGCGGAGTTCATCATTTTCGAAGCTCCGGTAAAGGTGATTTTATCTTTTGCTTTACTTAATTCAGATTTTGAAAGATTTTCAAGATCCGATCTTTTCTTAGTCATCTGGTAGGCGATAAACTCGACGATAATCACTGCCCCATCGATAATTATTCCGAAGTCGATAGCTCCCAGGCTCATTAAATTGGCGTCTACCCCAAAGATGTACATCAGGGAGAAAGCAAATAATAAAGACAAAGGGATTACCGAAGCCACTACCAGGCCTGAACGCAGGTTCCCCAGTAATAATACCACCACAAAGATCACGATTAGAAATCCGAAAATCAGGTTTTCAGTAATGGTCCAGGTTGTTTTTGCTATAAGTTCACTTCTGTCAAGAAAAGCATTGATATAAACTCCCTCCGGCAAATTTTCTGAAACTTCTGCTACCCTGTCTTTTACCGCTTCAATAACCTGTTTGGAGTTTCCATCTTTAATCATCATTACCTGCCCCAATACTTTCTCTCCTTCGCCGTTTCCTGTTATCGCGCCAAATCGCGTAGCACTACCATAACCAACATCGGCAATATCCCGAATATAAACCGGGTTACCATCTGTGTTTTTGACTACGATATTCTCAATATCTTCCAGAGAATGTACCAGGCCTTCCCCACGGATAAAATATGCCTGATTAAGACGTTCTATATAACCACCCCCGGCTATACTGTTGTTTTTTTCCAGTGCCGAATAGACCTCAGAAGCGGTGATGTTCATCGCCATAAGTTTTTCTGTATCTATGGCTACCTCATACTGTTTAAGCCTACCTCCCCAGCTGTTTACTTCAACTACTCCGGGAATCCCCGATAATTGCCGTTTTACTATCCAGTCCTGAATAGTTCTCAGTTCCATTGCCGTATACTGGTCTTCATAGCCAGGTTTGGTATCCAGAATATATTGATAGATCTCGCCAAGTCCCGTAGTTATGGGGCCCATTTCAGGTTTACCAAAACTCTCAGGAATATTGTCTGAAGCCGATTTGATCTTCTCAGCAAGAAGCTGTCTTGGCAAATAGGTTCCCATATCTTCATCGAAAACAATGGTCACCACCGATAAACCAAATTTTGATACGGAACGAATCTCTTCTACTCCCGGTAAATTAGCCATCTCCAATTCCACGGGATAGGTGATAAACTGCTCCATATCCTGGGTAGAAAGGTTCTGGGAAGTGGTTATAACCTGTACCTGATTGTTCGTGATATCGGGTACCGCTCCTATGGATAACTGGCTTAAGGAATAAAGTCCGTAACCAATTATGAAAGAGGTAAACAAAAGAATAATTAGCTTATTCCGAATACTGAAACTGATAATTTTTGACAGCATATTTATAAATGTAATCTATGAGACAAAACTTAAGAGAAAAAAATAAATAGGGTAGATCACACGTCTCGGGGCGGCTGAAAAATATCGTGTTTACTAAGTATAGAGTGACTTTCTTTATAAATAAAATTTAAGGTATGTGTCTTTTTCGGCGGCAATTTCACTAAAGAGATTTTATACTGCGGAATAAAAAAAACTAAAGCTGAATGTACAGAATTATGGTGATTAAAAGGTAAGTTATCGTGCGTAGGATGGTCATCTTTATTCTCCTGATGTGCTTCTTTTACAGCCCCGTAATGTTTGGAGAAAAATTCGGTAAAACTATCGCCGCAATTTTGGGAATGATATTCTAAATGCTGAAGCATATCCCCCATCCGCACCAGATCTTTTAGCCCGGGATTGAAACCTTGCAATAAAAAGGTCAAACTTAGATATATGACGGTGATTTGCTTCATGACTAGTAAATTTACGAATAATTTTCTGCTTCCATAGTTCTCTTTAGGTTTAAGAATTAAAATATCAGGGATAAGCCTACTTCTTCTTTCCAACTCAAAAACCTAAATTTGGAGCTATGGAAAAATCCCGGTTGCTAAATACGCTTAAAGAATATTTTGGATATGAGAGTTTCAGGCCCCTCCAGGAGAAAATAATTGCTTCTGTTTTTAATGGTCTCGATAACCTGGTAATCATGCCTACGGGAGGAGGAAAATCTATTTGTTTCCAGCTTCCTGCATTATTGTTGCCGGAGATTACCCTGGTAATCTCCCCTTTGATAGCTCTTATGAAAGACCAGGTAGATGGGCTAACGGCAAACGGAATTCCTGCAGCTTTTTTAAACAGCAGCCAGACAGAACATCAGCAGCAGGATATATTTAAAAAGATTGAAGAAAAGGAATTAAAACTACTTTATGTTGCTCCTGAAAGTCTGCAGGTTATAGACCGTTTTCTTTCAGATGGAAAAGTGAGTTTAATCGCAATTGATGAAGCACATTGTATTTCTAGCTGGGGCCACGATTTCAGGCCTGCCTACACCAAACTGGGGTACCTGAAGAAGCGTTTTCCCGAGACTCCCGTTATAGCATTAACCGCAACAGCCGATAAGGCCACCCGCCAGGATATTTGCAATCAGTTGAATATTCCAAATGCCGAAAAACATATTGCCTCTTTTGACCGAAAAAACCTGAGCCTGGAGGTACGACCGGGAAATAAACGATTTGAACAGATCGAAAAATTTATTACTCCCAGAAAAAACGAAAGCGGAATTATTTATTGCTTAAGCCGAAAAACCACCGAAGAGCTTGCTTCTAAGCTTAAGGCAAAAGGCCATTCAGCTGAAGCTTATCACGCCGGGCTTGCACACGATACACGAATACATATTCAGGACGATTTCATTAACGACCAAAGCAAAATTATTTGTGCCACAATTGCGTTTGGAATGGGTATAGATAAATCGAATATCCGGTGGGTAATACATTATAATATGCCTAAAAATATGGAGGGCTATTACCAGGAGATAGGTCGTGCAGGTCGGGATGGCTTAGCTTCAGACACGCTGTTATTTCACAGTTACGCTGATGTGGTACAACTACAGAAATTTGCTTCGGATGCGGGAAACAGCGAGGTGCAGCTCGCGAAACTGGAGCGAATGAAACAATACGCTGAGTCTCTTACCTGCAGACGAAAAATATTGCTGAATTACTTTGGGGAACTTAAACAGGAAGATTGTGGAAATTGTGACATCTGTAGAAATCCCCCGACATTCTTCGACGGGACAATTATTGCTCAAAAAGCTCTTTCCTGCATATATCGACTGAAGGGACAGGAACCCTTAACAAGCGTTATAGATGTGCTTAGAGGCGCACAAAACGAAGCTGTTTTTTCGAAGAATTACCAGGGTTTAAAAACTTTTGGAATTGGTAAAGAAACTTCCTGGCAGCACTGGCAAAACTATCTTATTCAGCTAATTAATCTGGGATATATAGAGATCGCCTTTCACAGGAAAAACCATTTAAAACTTACTAATATAGCTAAAAATGTGCTTTTTAATGGGGAAAAGGTTCAGCTGGCAAAGGTGCCGGACCGCAAAACAATTCTTAAAAACACCAAAGAAGCCTCAACAAGCACAACTAATTCCCTCTTCGAAAAGCTCAGGGAATTACGCTTAAAAATTGCAAGGGAAGAAGGTATCCCCGCCTATCTTATCTTCAATGATGCCAGCCTGAAAGAAATGGAAAAAGAACGCCCGATGACCGATGACGAATTTATTATGATTAACGGCGTTGGGCGCAAAAAAATGCAGGATTATGGTTACCAGTTTATTAAGGAGATAATTGCATTTTCAAAAGAGAAAAGAGCACCAAAGAAACGAAAGAAAGGCAATACCTATAAAGAAACCCTAAGACTTTACCGGGAAGGTCTTTCAGTAGAAGATATCTCGAAAAAACGGGAGCTTGCAATAACCACAATCTATTCGCATTTGGCTAAACTATATACCACCGGAGAGGATATAGATATGAGCCGATTTGTGAATAAAGATGAGCTTGAATCGGTGCGTAAGGCCAAAGAGGAGCTGGGGAGCCCTGACACCTTAAAACCTTATTATGAACATTTTGAAGAAGGTCTGGATTACTGGACAATCAGATGTGCACTGGCCGTTTTGGAGAAAGAGGAAATCAATTAGGAAGGATTAGGTAAAATCAACTTTGTTAAGGATAAGCCCGGATGCCGGGGCGATATAATCCATCTGCATATCATAATCAGCTTTAAGGCTATTGCGGATGTCTTCCAGTTTAAATTCTCCACGCCCTACCAAAACAAGTGTACCCATCATCAATCGTACCTGGTGCCTTAAGAATCCCTCACCGCTTATTCGGAAAAGGAAAGTATTTTCAGGAAAAAAACTGGCTGTAATATCGATATTTTCTACAATTTCAGATACCTGCATCTCCCTCTCAAATTTGCTGTTTTCGGAAACTCTTACGCAGTAATTCCTGAAATTATGCTGTCCCCTGAATAAAGCTGCAGCCTGTTTCATTTTTTCAATATCCAGATCTTCCTGGAAATTTGCCATTAAAGGGGCGCAAAAAGGATGGTTTTTATCACCAAAGCTAAACAGGTAAATATATTCTTTATATTTTGGATGCTGAATGATATTGAATTTCGAATCAACTTCAGAAATTGATAAGGCCCGGATATCCTGCGGTAAATTAAGATTGAAAAGTTTTAGGAAATTCTCTAAATCTTCCAAAGGTTTTTCATCCAGAAAAAGTTCGAAGCCGCTATCCATAGCCGAAACCATGGCATCGGTGCGACTGGTACCCAAAATTTTAAATTTTTCCCCGGGTAAAACATATCGAAGGGTTTTGGTAATCAGGTCTTCTACGGTTTTTACATCTGGTTGTTTTTGCCAACCATGTAACCTAAATCCGAGGTATTGTATCTTTATTAAATAATAAAATCGTTTACGTTGCAAATTTTGTTTTCTTTTTTCTTAGCTGTGTAGGTAGTCTAATATTCCCAGCGGCGCTTCTCGTTCATTTTTTCCATTTCATCAATTTCCTCACCTGGGATAACTTTCAAAAAGGATGGATGCTGTTCTATAGCATATTCTATCTTACTTACGATCTCTTCTATGGTCTCGTTCTCATAATCGATTTCCAGAGGAGGTTTAATCACAAAAGACTGAAGAATGCCCCGTTTTTTAATGCGCAATCCTTTTTTATCGAAAGATCTTCTAAACCCATCTATCACAATAGGTATTACGATAGGCTTATAATTCTTGATAATATGTGCAGTCCCTTTCCTGATAGGTTTAAATGGTTTGGTGGTCCCCTGTGGAAAAGTAATCACCCAACCATCTTTCAATGCTTTTCCTATATTTTCGGTATCGTGCGGATTAACCTGTCTTTCTACTTCCTTTCCCTTCTCACGCCAGGTGCGTTCTACACTTATTGAACCAGCATAAGCCATAATCCTTGTCAATAGTCCCGAACGCATAGTTTCTTTGGCCGCAACATAGTAGATATTGAGTTTTGGCTGCCAGATATATCCAATGTTTTTAATGGTATCTACGCGGCCGCTAAGGCTGGCGTTAAAAACATGAAACATCGCGGTGACATCTGCAAAATATGTTTGGTGATTAGAAACAAAAAGTACGTTGGTATCGGGAAGGTCTTTGATAATCTCTGAGCCTTCAATCTTTAACTGGTTAAATCCCTGATATCGTTGATGGGTTAGCACTCCGAAAATTCGGATAAGCCATTTTTTTAAAAACAGGATATGCCCAAAGGGGTTTCTTTTAAACAAGCCCATGTCATGCTGTATTATAAAAATTTCTGGTGCCACTTAAAAGTAAAGCGGAAAACCGGACAAATATAATACAATTCAGTTTTTAGAGCACCTTTTGGAGCAATACCTTTATTTCACTCAACATCATTGCAGTTGCCCCCCAAACTATTTGATCGTTCAACAAAAAAGCAGGTACCTCGATATTTTTTGCATAACTGGTACTTAGAGTTTGATTTACAAAACATTTCTTATCCATGAATTGTGCAAGCTCTACTTCCAGTATTTTTTCTACTTCGGTTTCCTGAGGAACCATTTCCGGTGTATATTCCAGCATTCCCATAAAAGGATGCACCCAAAAATTACTCGGCGGGATATATAGTTTGGTAAGTTCTTTAAGTACTTTTATTTCAGATTGGGGGATCCCCACCTCTTCTTCAGTTTCTCTAAGTGCGGTATGTAAAAGATCACGATCTGAGGTTTCTTGTCTTCCACCGGGAAAACCTATTTGGTTGGAATGCACTCCCTGGTAGGTTTTTCGAAGAATAAGCACAAGCCTGGTATGTCTGTCTTCTCCGGGATAAAAAACGGCCATCACTCCGGCATTTAAAGGATTCCTTTCTTCTATATCCAGAAAGGATAATTCATCGAGTCTGGTGGCAGGTATCAATTTATGATGAGCTTCCTCGCCAGGAAGCGGTAATTTTTTTAATTTTGGGATCCTGTCTTTAAACTCTTGAAAATCCATGATACGAATACTTTCTGTTTTTTCCTTTGCCTTAATTTTGATCTTCAGCAGTTGTGAAGATAAGCAATCTTCCTCGAAAAGTAATATGGAGCCTGCCCAGGATACCCTGGAAAATACACAAACTAAAGTTGATTCTATCAAACTTGCCCTGGAGAAGAAATCTCACAAAAACTTGCCTGAAGAGGAAGGCGTAACGAGCATTGACTTCCCTATTGAACAGGAAGAATTGATTCCAACCCTTATGGAGTACGGGAAACAAAATCCCGAAACCCGCATCAGGATTATCACTAACTTTGGAGATATTGAAGTGAGTCTTTACAAGGATACTCCGCTACACCGGGCTAATTTTATAATGCTAACAAAGGATCACTATTTCGATCACACCTATATTTACCGGGTTGCGCCCAATTTCGTGATCCAGGGTGGTAACTCCGATAATTGGGCTACTTCCCGGCACAGGAGTAAAATAGGTTCTTATCTAATTCCAAATGAATTTGATGCAGGTTACCGGCATGTTCGTGGAGCTTTTTCAGCAGCAAAATACAGCGAGCAAAATGTAAGCAAGGCCTCTTCTCCTTTTGAGTTTTTTATTGTCACTAAATCCGATGGCGCACACCATCTTGACAATGATCATACTGTTTTTGGACGCGTTACCAAAGGGATGGATGTAGCCGATGAAATTTCCAAGGTAAAAACCGGCCAATCTGAATGGCCAATAGATAACATTGAAATAGATGTAGAAATTATTGAATAAACCTAGCGACCGGTATAATAGTTATAATCTGAAATTACCTGTTGCACAAAATCCCTGGGTTTTTGCTGTGGACTAATATCCAACAGCTTTGCTAACTTTTTAGAAAGCATGAGGATAATTTGATTATTTCCGTTTATTAAGGCATTTCTATATAGGTTTTTCACTTCCTGAATATCGATATCTTTGAGCATACTCACCTGAGGATAAAGAGGCTTATAATCTTCAGGAAGCTCCACCCCCAGGCTATTTTCCAAACTAATTTGTTTTTTTTCGCTAATCACGGTTGTTCCAGCAGCGATGTCCCCAAGTCTCTGTCCTTTCCCGTTAAGCAAAATACTAACTACGGCTACCGCCCCACTACTTATGCTTACATCTATTATCCGAAGCAACCAGCGAATTACGAAATTAGAAAATTCAGGGCGGGAGCCATCCATCTTTACAACCCGTAACTGCAGGACTTTCTTACCGGGAGTTTGCCCATTCCAAAGGCTTTCCCAAAGAAGATAATAAAGTAAAAGGGGCACCCCAAGTATAAGATAATAAACGAATTCACCCGCTGAATCCAGGCCGGTTCCTGCAATAATAAAGGAACTAATAATAAGGTAAACTCCTAAAATAAAGCTATCTACGATAAAAGCCAGGATCCGATCTCCAATGCCCGCCACGTTTTGACGAATACTTATATTTTGAGCGGTTTCAATTTGAAAATTATCCATTTAATCTGTTTCTTTGAGTCTTAATTACAAAACTATGCGCGAGGCAGCCTTTGTTAGGCAAAATAAGGATAAATGGTTAAAGTTTGAAAGCCTCCTTGAGAATAAAACTTCGCTCACTCCCGATCAGCTTTCAGCTTTATATATTGAGGTTAGCGACGATTTGAGCTATGCTCAAACCTTCTATCCCAAAAGCAACACCACGGCTTATTTAAACGCAATGGCAGCCACGGCACACCGCGAAATCTACCATAGCCGCAAGGAACCGGGAAGCCGAATAGTTAATTTTTTTACACGGGAGTTTCCCTTAGAATTCTATAAACACCAGAAACAACTCCTGCTTAGCTTTATAATTTTTCTATTATTTGCAGTTGTTGGCGCGTTCTCGGCATCTGGTGATGCCGCTTTTGTAAGATTTATTATGGGGGACGAATATGTGAATATGACCCTGCAGAACATCTCTGAAAACGATCCTATGGCGGTGTATAAAAACATGGCTCAAACCGATATGTTCCTGGGCATCACCATAAATAATATAAGAGTAGCGTTCATGGTGTTTACGCTTGGTATCTTCGCAGGCATAGGGACCGTCTTTGTCATGATGCAAAACGCTATTATGTTGGGTTCTTTTCAGTACTTTTTTTATGACCAGGGGCTCTTGTGGGAATCGGCCAGAACGATTTGGATACATGGTACTATAGAAATTTCCGTAATTATCATTGCCGGATGCGCCGGACTGGTGGTAGGGAAAAGTATGCTATTTCCCGGCACCTACACCAGGCTCGCTTCCTTTACCCGCGGATTAAAAAGCGGACTCAAAATAGTGGTGAGCACAGTGCCCTTTTTTATAATAGCGGGCTTTCTGGAGGGCTTCGTTACCCGAATTACTCAAATGCCAGACTGGCTGGCAATCCTGATTATCTCAGGTTCCCTGGCCCTTATTCTTTTTTACTATATATTTTACCCAACCTATCTTAATTATAAAATAAAAATCAACGATGAACCGCGACCTAATTCAGTTTAAACAACAACGGGAATTGGGGGAAATTATAAGCGTAAGCTTTAAATTCCTCAGAGAAAATTATAAAACCTATTTCAGGTTGTTGGTGAAGGTAGCCGGACCGGCTTTTTTACTGCTCATTGCTGCCTTAAGCTATTATTCCTATACCACCCTTGGTGATCCCCTTAATACAGAAGAATTCTTGTCTGGCGGATTCCTTATTTCGTTTGGAATTCTGGCACTAACCCTACTTTTATACTTTTCGGTGGTCTATGCAACGGTTTTTAATTTGATTAAGTCATATATTGAAAATGAAGGAGAAATTAAGGATCCTGAAGTGGCGGCCTGGGCGAAAGATGACCTAGCAAAAATGTTCGGTCTTAATATCATTTCCTGGATCTTTATCTTCGCCGGAATGATGCTTTTTTTAATTCCGGGAATATATGTTAGTGTTCCTCTTAGCATCGCTATGGCAGCTCTTGTCTTTAAAAACCAAAGCATCTCCGAGAGTATAGCCGAGGGTTTCAAACTGGTTAAAGACAACTGGTGGATGAGTTTTTTAACCCTGGTTTTTATCTGGATAATTATATATGTTATAAGCCTTATCTTTCAGTTACCACTAATAATTTACACTTTCGTAAAGGCTTTTACCAGCGTGAGTGAAGGATCGGCTGCAGATATGAGTGAGATGTTCGACTGGGTATATATCCTTTTTAGTATAATTTCTTCCCTGGTACAGTATATTTTTTATTCTATCATCCCAATTGGAATTGCTTTTCTTTATTTTCACCTAAACGAAAAGAAGAATTTCACCGGTACTTACGAACGAATCGATAAGCTCGGAAATAATTCCTGATGAAAAAACTGCTCCCGGTAATAAGCATTCTTCTTTTTTTCTTCGGAAACGTATTTCCGCAGGAAGATAGTATTGACCGGGCACCCATCAATTTTCAGAAGCCTGAATTTAATAAAAGTCTTCTGCAGGAATGGAAAAATGATAAAGACTTTGCCTACCTGGAGCAGGAAACTTCTACTGGCTGGTGGACGCAATTCAAGGGCTGGATCAACAAAAAATTTCATGCTTTCATAGATTGGCTCTTCGGAAGTTATGAACCCGGAGGCATCCTGGAGCTTTTTATAAGCATTCTACCCTACCTGTTACTATTAATGGTGCTATCCCTGGTAGCATGGCTATTTGTAAAACTAAATCCGGTCTATGCAACAGCTCCATCAGGAAAGGAAAGCCGGGTATTTTTTTCTGAAGAGGAAAAGATCATTAAGTCAAAAGATATCAGCAAACTGATAAAAAAAGCTGTTTCTGAGGGGAATTACAGGCTGGCCATAAGATATCATTACCTGGATACACTTCGAAAAATGGATATGCATGGTATTATCGACTATAGTTTTGACAAGACGAATCAGGATTATTTAGCCGAAATAAAAGTTAAAAAACTACAACATCAATTTAAAAGAATAACCCGTATTTACGAATATAGCTGGTATGGGGAATTCCAGGTTAACCAGGAGAATTTTAGCCTGGCAGAAAGCGCTTTTTCAAAGATTGAAGAAATGATAAAAACCCGAACCTATGCATAGAAGCTGGAAAATAGGATTTGGGATATTCTTCCTGCTGGTGTTGGCGCTAACATTCCTGGAAGCCAATGAACCTGAACCTTTGAATATGAGCCCTAGTTATTCGGGAAAAGACAAGATTCCATTAGGAACTTTTGCCTTCTTCGAAAGCTGGAAAGAAATCCGGGAGATCGAACAAATCAACCAACCTCCTTTTGAATTTCTTGAAAAAGAGGAATCCCCTGAAGGAATTTATTTTTTCCTGAATGATTACCTGGTTTTTGATGATAATGAACTTAACAAGGTCCTGGATTGGGTTAGCCAGGGCAATACAGTATTTGTTTCGGCTGGATATATCGGGAAAAATTTATTGGACACGCTTAATCTTGAAGCCCGTACCGATCTAAGAAATACCGATTTTAAAAGTCGGCCGGGATTAAAAATTAAAAACAGCAGGGAAAATTTCAAACTTAATTTTGACATTGAAGCCCTCATCTTTACCAAAACCGATTCCCTTGAACATAATGTACTGGGAACAACGGTCTTTACAGAGGAGCCATTAGAAAAAAAGCCTAATTTTGTGCAAACCAGCTTCGGTAAAGGAAAAATATTCGTGCATTCCACCCCGGAAGCATTCAGCAACTATTTTCTATTACAGCAGGAAAATTATCAATACGCAGAGATGGTGTTGGCCTATCTGGATCCCAACAAAGTTCTATTATGGGATAATTATTATAAATCCGGGAAAAGTTTTTATAGTTCGCCCTTGTACTACCTTTTGGGCAATAAAGCTTTAAAATGGGCCTATTATTTTGTGCTCCTGGCCACTATATTATACCTTATCTTTCAGGGAAAACGCCGCCAAAGGCCCATTCCTATTATTAAATTTCCAGAGAACAAAACTTACGATTATACCCGAAACATAGGTAATTTGTACCTGGAGCAAGGTCGCTACCGGGAATTGACCTTAAAAAAAATTGATTTATTTTTAGATTATATCCGCAATCAACACAGGCTATCTACTCAGGAACTAAACTCCGAGTTCGAAGAAAAACTTACCGCCAAAAGCGGAAATAGCAAAAATGAAACCAGAGAATTATTCAGTAAAATAAGACAGCTCAGGGCACAGGAAAATATAAGCAAGGAAGAATTTCTTCAATTAACCCGTGCCATTGCCAGCTTTAAAAACCTTAAAAATGGAAAACCAGGACGCCAAGCCTAATAACGAGATTAATTTTGACAGCCGTATTCCCCTTGAAGATTTAAAAGAATCGGTTACCAGTCTTAAATCCCAGCTTTCAAAGATCATTGTGGGTCAGGAAGAATTTGTGGAATTACTTATAGTTGCCCTGCTTACCAACGGCCATGTGCTTATAGAAGGTGTGCCAGGCATTGCCAAGACTTTAACAGCAAAGCTATTTGCCAAAACACTTAACACGGGCTTCAGCAGGATACAATTTACACCAGACCTTATGCCCAGTGATGTATTGGGAACATCGGTATTGAATATGAAAACTTCTGAATTTGAATTTAAACCCGGACCTATCTTTTCAAATATCGTTCTTATAGACGAAATTAATCGGGCCCCGGCAAAAACTCAGGCTGCGCTTTTTGAGGTGATGGAAGAGCGCCAGGTAACTATAGACGGGAAAATGTATGGGATGAAATTACCATTTATGGTTTTGGCTACCCAAAACCCTATAGAACAGGAAGGGACCTATGCCCTGCCCGAAGCTCAATTGGATCGGTTTCTCTTTAAAATAGAAGTAGACTACCCAAGCGCTGAGGAAGAACTCAGCATCCTTAAAGGTCATCAGCAAAGAAAAGGCAAGCTCCCCGAAACCGATATCCAGCCAGTTCTGGAACCGGAACGTCTTCAGGAAATTAAAAACCAGATCCACGAAATAAAAATAGAAGAGAAACTCCTGGAATATATTACCCAAATTGTTGGTAAAACCAGGAATCACCCGCATCTCTACCTGGGAGCCTCTCCCCGCGCCTCAATTGCCATTATGAACGGGGCCAAAGCAATGGCAGCAATAAACGGCCGGGATTTCGTTATTCCGGAAGATATTAGGAAAATGCTCCAACCGGTTATGGCTCACCGCCTCATCTTAAGCCCCGACCGCGAAATGGAAGGCCTGCGACCAAAAGATATAATTGAAATGATAAGCCATTCGGTTGAAATTCCAAGATAGGTGATAAACTTTTTCAAATCCCTGTACTTCACACCACGTTTCTTTCTGCTCCTTTTTGGGATCGCGGTAGCCTTCCTGTTTTCCTATTGGATTTCATCGCTTTATGCCGTCACCTGGATGGCTGTAGTCTTGATATTTTTTCTATTGGTTATAGATATAAGCATTCTGTTTTGGTCTAAAGGAATTACTGCGGAACGGATTTTACCCGGAAAATTCTCGAATTCAGATGAAAATGAGGTTAAGCTCAAGATTCGGAATACCCGGAATTTAAAGCTTAGCTGTGAGGTAATTGATGAACTTCCGGTACAGTTCCAGAAACGTGATTTCTTAATGCACTTCAACCTAAAACCCGGCCAGGAAAAAGAAGGCAGGTATTTTGTGCGACCTGTGGCCCGTGGAGAATACCACTTTGGACGGCTAAATATTTTTACCTCTGCAAACCTGAAGCTGGTAAAAAAACGTGATACCTTCAACAAAAATCAGTTGGTAAAAGTGTATCCATCTTTTATGCAGATGCAACAATTGGATTTTCTGGCAACAGACCAGCGGATCTCACGTCCCGGTTTAAAGAAGATCCGACGTATCGGACATACGATGGAGTTTGAACAGATAAAAGAATACGTAAGGGGCGACGATGTAAGGACCATAAACTGGAAGGCCACTGCTAAACAGGGTAACCTGATGGTGAACCAGTTTCAGGATGAACGTTCTCAACCGGTATATTCAGTAATAGATACCGGCCGGGTTATGAAGATGCCCTTTGATGGCCTTAGCCTGTTGGATTATGCGATTAATTCCAGCCTGGCATTTTCCAACATCGCTCTGAAAAAAAAGGACAAAGTAGGCTTGATTGGTTTTTCTAATAAAATTGAATTTTTACTGAAGGCCAACTCCAGGAAGAACCAGTTAAACCTTATCCAGGAACACTTGTATAATATTGAAACCAATTATTTCGATTCAGATTATAACCTCTTATACTCCCATTTAAAAAGACAACTTCCACAGCGTAGCCTGCTTTTGCTTTACACTAATTTTGAACACATTTCAGGATTAAAGAAGCGTTTAGCCTCCCTAAAAGCCCTGGCAAAAAATCACCTGCTGGTGGTAATCCTTTTTGAAAATACCAGTTTGCATGAGCTTATTGAGGCCAGGCCTGAAGATATCACTATGGCGACACATCAAACAGTAGCCGAAGGATTTGAACAAAATAAAAAACTGATGTTACTGGAACTTCAAAGACATGGGATCCAGGCGGTGCTCACCAAACCCGAAGAACTAAGCATCAATACAATCAACAAATATCTGGAGATTAAAGCAAGAGGATTGTTATAATCTGTCTGAAGGAAAAACAGAATTCTTTCTTTTCTTAATAGAAAAATCTTATACATTTGCACCTACTGAAAATGAATGTCTATGACCATAACGCAATTACATTACGTCCTGGCGGTTGCCGAACATAAAAACTTTACCAGAGCAGCACAGAAGGTCTTTGTTACCCAGCCTACCTTAAGTATGCAGATCCAGAAACTCGAAGAAGAACTGGATGTACAAATATTTGATAGAAGCAAAAAACCGATTCAGCTTACAGAAACCGGAAAGAAGATCGTACATCAGGCCCGTAATATTGTGAATGAAAGTGACCGGATCCAGGATATTGTAGACCAGCAAAAAGGCTATATAGGAGGAATCTTCAGGCTGGGAGTTATCCCAACCATAATGCCCACCTTATTGCCCATGTTCATCAGTAATTTTATAAAAAAATATCCAAAGGTTAAATTAAAAATAGAAGAGTTAAGCACGCAGTCAATTATAGAACGGTTAAGCGAAGGACATCTGGATGCTGCAATTGCTGCAACTCCTTTGGAACAAAACGGAATTAAAGAAAATGTGCTCTACTATGAGCCATTTGTGGGATACATCCCTCCATCCCATAGATTGCATAAAAAAACAAAGATCGAGGTTGAAGATCTTGATATAGACGATATACTTTTATTGGAAGACGGGCATTGCTTTAAAGACGGAATCCTAAACCTTTGTAAGGCCACCCGGAATTATGATGAAGATCACTTTCAATTAGAAAGCGGGAGTTTTGAAACCCTTATCAAACTCTCTAATGAGGGATTGGGAATGACGCTCCTGCCCTATTTACACACCCTTGAAATTAAAGATTCTGAAAAGGGAAATTTAAGAATGTTCCATGATCCCATACCGGCAAGGGAAGTTAGTCTTATTTATAATCGTAGCGAACTTAAAATACAGATCATTGAAGCTCTTCGAACCACTATCGCAGGTGTGGTAAAAGGTGCAATTGCATTTCAGAATGTAGAAATCATAAGTCCGTTAAATTCCAGCAAAAAGGAAGTCCAGCTGTAAATTTTCATCTGGAAACCCCTGCATAAAAAATGGCTGTATGAAAAAAGATTTTTTTCATACAGCCATTTTTTATTTTATAGATCGGTAATTCTAATACTCAACTGCAGACCAGGTCCCCTGGTGATTAGGATAATCGAAAACCCCACTCATATCCTCGATTTCCAGAGTACCGGTATAAGTGACATTGCCAGGATCAGAGCTATCAAAATCATAAATAAGATTATTACCATTTAAAACCCAGGTACCATTGGTAAGATAAGTTCCGGGAGAGGAAGGCTCATCATAAACCGCAGTTCCATCTGTATTAAAAACCACATCCCCATGCCAGGAGGTATTTTGATCGTAAACTACATGAAAATCCCAGGTAGTCCCGCCTAAAGAATTTGTAGTGAAAGATTCTTCGCTACTGTAGGCTGTACCTTCTGCATTTGTAGCGTAAGTTTTAAAGTAGTAAGTAGTATTGGCATCCAAACCTTCGATTAAACTTGTAAAACTTGCAGTTGATTCTGTGGTAAAATCATCATTTAAACCTGGATTAGGACTGGTGCTCCAAACGGTACCACGGGCAGTAACAGGGTCTCCCCCATCATCATCAACAGTCCCACTAATTTCAATAGTAGTATAGGTTTTTTCAACATTGGAACTGGTTGTCTCCAGACTTACGCTAGGTACTGTAGCCGCCAGGATTGTAGGATTTTCATCTGTTGAACAACTTGCAAGAAACAAGCTTAGGTAAAATACGCAAAAGATTTTAAAAATAATTTTCATAGTGATTGGTTAAGTTTCTCCTACTTCAGAATTGATTTGGCTTTTCGGAATATTCCCAAAAATTTAACTACCTGAATTAAACTCAGTATTTAGCAGTAATCTTAACGATAAAAGGTAGGGAATACCGGAACTATGCTTAAATCCAGTTAGAAGCATGTAAGGTACAAAAAAAATAAAAGATTTGTTAAATATTTAAGAAAAACACCGGAATATATAACTTATAAATAAAGTTATTATAATTAAAAAATAAAATAAGTGAGATTTATTAATTATAAATTAAGCACTAAATTTTGTAAGGCAATCCATTCCCAAACTTAATTCCAAAGACTCAACTATAAAAGAAAAAGCGGCTTTCGAGCCGCTTTTTCTTTTATGGATTTAAATAGATTAAACATTGATTCAGTTCCGGGTTTTTGCGGGTTAAGGCTTCAATCCAGATTCTAAGTTCCTCAATCTCATGAGGTAAAAGGCGCTGCAAAGCTTTTCTTACTTCTTTGCAAAATAACACCGGGTCAAAACTAACTTTGTCAAGTACAGTTTTGGTGTATTCAAACATCGCTCTCGCCATAATTTGAACTGTTTAAGTTATTAGATAGGTTAATTAAAGCGTAGAAATTTGCTATAAGCGGTGGATTTTAAACTGCCTAAAGATAAGGAATATTTTTGAATTGTTTAAGTATTTTATTTCATTTAACACCTAAAAACGTCTATCTCCTCCAAGGACATCCCCCAGTCCGCCCAGGATGCTACCTTCGCCTTTATCTTTTCCTCCTGCCTGAGGTGCCGCTTGCAAAACTCTGTTAGCCAGTCGTGAAAATGGGAGGCTTTGTATATAAACTGTTCCCGGTCCGGTTAAGCTGGCAAAGAATAAACCTTCCCCACCGAAAATGGTATTTTTTATGCCTCCTACGAATTCCACATCATATTGAATCGTCTGGGTAAAACCAATAATACATCCCGTGTCTACTTTGAGTTTTTCTCCGGCGCGTAACTCTTTCCTGGTCATGGTACCACCGGCATGTACAAAAGCCATCCCATCGCCTTCAATTTTCTGCATAATAAATCCTTCCCCACCAAAAAATCCACGTCCAAGCTTCCTGCTAAATTCTATTCCGATAGAAACTCCCTTGGCGGCACATAGAAAAGCATCTTTCTGGCAGATAAATTTACCTTCATATCGGGTAAGGTCTATAGGTATGATTTTTCCCGGATAGGGTGAAGCAAAGCTCACTTTCTTCTTCCCCATGCCCTCGTTGGTGAAGATCGTCATGAACAGACTTTCACCGGTAAGCAGGCGTTTTCCGGCACCAAGTACTTTTCCGAGGAAGCCCTCATTTTGTTTTGAGCCATCTCCAAAAATTGTATTCATTTGAATTTCCTGATCCATCATCATAAAATTCCCGGCCTCAGCAATAACAGCTTCCTGTGGGTCAAGCTCCAGTTCTACGAACTGCATTTCCTCCCCATATATCTGGTAATCTATTTCATGTGCATTCATTTTAATTCTTTTTGGTTGATATAAAAATCTAACTTTTAAGCTTCACTGTCCATTCAAAATCGAATTCTGAAACCACCTCTCCAGTTTCGTCCAGACCGGTAGATTTCATCCAGAAAGTTTTTCCTTGCCCATTAGCGATTGTGCTTTCTATAGCCTGGTTTACCAAATGACCGTCTACGCAAGTGAAAATTATTTTCCCCTTAGCCTTCTTTGTAAAGACTGCTTTATTTTGAGCGACCAACATAGATACCTTTTTATTACTGGCTTTTATTTGTTGCATAACCAGGGCACCGGTGCTTAGCTCTGCTGCCATGGCCTGTACCGCAAAGTACATAGACTTAAAAGGGTTCTGGTTTATCCAACTATGCTTTACCCCAACCTTACAGGAATCGGCATCTATATGTTTAACCCGTACTCCTGTTATCCAGGCGCTTGGAAGATTAGTGAGTAAATAAGCATTGAGTTTCCCGGGTGTAAAAGACATATCATTTTATTTTCTCCCTAAATTATTCAATTAAACATTATACCGCCAGCAGTCTTTTCTTAATTAAAAGTTAAATTTAGGTACTATGTGTTGCATAATACCTTCTTTTAACCATATATTTGTATTATAAATTAATAGGTTATGAACTCAGCAATCAAAAAAGAAGACCGAACCCTGGCAAGTCTGTTACATCTATCGGCTTTTACCAAGTATTTTATTCCGTTAGGGAATTTCATCTTTCCTCTTGTATTATGGTTAATACGGAGAGAAAATAAATTTATAGACCATCACGGGAAACAAGCGCTTAATTTTCAGATCAGCATCTTCCTTTACTTTATAGTATTAATTATGGGAGGAATTGCAGGAATGGTATTCACTGGAATTCAATTAAGTTTGAAGAGCACACACTTTCCTTTTAAAGACGATCCTAATCTGGGAGAACTTGCCCAGCTGTTTCCTTTCGGGTTAATCCTGGGGGGTGTACTCACGCTACTTCTGGGGCTTTTTATCCTCGAGATTTTTGCGGTGGTGCAAGCCGCCATCAAGGCCAGTGAAGGTAAGACTTACAAATACCCGCTCAGTATTAATTTTTTAGGAGCAAATAATAATCATTCATCAAACCATCAATCAGAAAATGAACAGTTTAACAACACTCAAAACTAAAGGCTATGAAGATTGAAAACACCAAAGCGCAAATGCGCAAAGGGGTTCTGGAATACTGCATTCTCTCTGTCCTGAAAGACGAAGATGCTTATGTAGCCGAAATCCTGGACACCCTTAAAAACGCAAAACTGCTGGTAGTAGAAGGTACCATTTACCCACTGCTTACCAGATTAAAGAACGCTGGCCTTCTCACCTACCGTTGGGAAGAATCCAGTAGTGGACCACCACGCAAGTACTACGGACTCACAGAAACAGGGAAGCTTTTTCTAAAGGAGCTAACCACCACCTGGGACGAATTACAAACCGCAGTAAGTATTGTAACCAATCAAAAAAACAAGAATCATGAATAAGACCGTAAATATAAATCTGGCAGGTATTTTCTTTCATATTGATGAAAACGCCTATGCAAAGCTTCAGCACTATCTGGATGCCATAAGACGATCTTTTACTACTACCCAGGGCAGTGAAGAAATCATTGCCGATATAGAGGCCCGAATAGCCGAGCTTTTCAACGAAAAGATCCAAAACGATCGTCAGGTAATCAGCGTGAAAGAAGTTGAAGAAGTTATCGCCATCATGGGGCAACCCGAAGACTATATGGTGGACGAAGAAATCTTTGAAGACGAACCTTCCACAAGGACCACTACAGGTTCTAAAGGAAAGCAACTTTTCAGGGATACCGAACACTCTTATGTAGGAGGGGTTTCTTCGGGTCTTGGACATTACCTTAACATAGAACCCATCTGGATCAGATTGCTGTGGATACTGCTTACAATTTTTTCCAGTGGAGCTTTTGTCCTTATCTATTTAGCGCTGTGGATTTTTGTTCCTGAAGCAAAAACCACAGCCGATAAACTCGCCATGCGCGGGGAAGAGGTTACCATAAGCAACATTGAAAAAAAAATTCGTGAGGGTTTCGATAATGTTACCGGAAAGGTGAAGGATATAGACTACGATAAATACGGAAACAAGGCCAGAGAAGGCGCCGGATCGGCAGCAACTGCCCTTGGGGACGTGTTAAGATTCCTAGTTAATGTATTCGTGAAACTTGTAGGTGTATTGATACTACTGGTTGCAGGGGCCACCCTAATAGCTCTTTTTATAGGATTGTTTACCGTGGGCACTTTTGGATTATTTGATGCG
The DNA here is from genome assembly GCF_036568425.1 of Salegentibacter sp. GTDB lineage: Bacteria > Bacteroidota > Bacteroidia > Flavobacteriales > Flavobacteriaceae > Salegentibacter. The sequence goes on from NZ_DATCSO010000012.1 coordinate 31,322, forward strand.
CCCTGGAGTGACTATGTTGAAATGGTTACCAGTGGTGCCCCGCTGTGGGTACTTTCCTTACTAAGCTTTCTGGCAGTAGGAATTCCGTTTTTCTTCCTTTTCACCCTTGGACTTAAAATTCTGGTAAAAAGGTTGAAACCGATTGGCACCATGGCAAAACTGGTCTTATTAGGCTTATGGCTATTAGCCATTTTAGGACTGATCACCTTTGGAATACAACAAGCTGCAGACCGTGCTTATGAAGGCGAACAGGTAAATTCCAAAACCCTGGCTATCACCGCACAAGACACTTTATACCTTAGAATGAGAAATAACCCTGATTATTCGCCTTATATCCATAGAGATAGCGATTTCAAAATAAAGTATGACCAAAATGATAATAAGGTACTTTATAGTTCCGATGTAAGATTAACTATTAAATCCACAAGGGATTCTGTAGCCAGGTTAGAGATAATCAGATCTGCGGAAGGTAAAGATTATAATGACTCCCGTGAATATGCCGAAAATATTGACTACGGTACAAGTTTTTCCGGCAATGAATTGCTGCTGGATGCTTATTTCACAACGCCTTCAGAAAATGATTACCGGGATCAGGAAGTGAGATTAACTCTTTTCCTGCCTGAAGGAAGCAGGTTATTTGCCGATGAGAATATCTCTTCTTTCCATTGGAATGATATCCTTAACCGCGGGGAAGAAGGTCATTATGTAGAAATAACCGAAGATGGAAGCATTTGTCTGGATTGCCCAACGCCTGAATTTGATGATACCATGGAAGCTTTTCCGGAGGATAGTAACGAAACCCAAATGGAAAGCAGCGATGAATGGGACGAGGCCGACGACTTTAATGCCCGAATGGAACAGGACAGCAGCCAGGCCAAAACTTCCAGGTTTAAAAAAACCATAAAAATTGGTGACGGCAGGATAACTATCTCATAATAATTAAAAACAGGAACGATGACTACCTTGATAAATATATTAATCAATATGCTGTTGGCCGCACTTGGTTTTCAGCAGGAAGTAGCAACAGATCCGCCCCTACACGATCGAACGGAGGTCTCTGCAGAATGCGAGACTCCACCAACCGACTCAAATGTTTACAAATGTTAAGATAGCCTCCCAAGCGGGAGGCTTTTTTTATATTTGTTAGAATTCAATCTGATATAATGAAAAAACTACTCTTATTATTTCTTGTTCTGGGCAGCCTGTATTCCTGTGGATCTCAAAAAGTAAAAGGCAGCCGAAATGTTACCACCGAAAGAACTAATTTAAAAGATTTCACTTCCGTGGAAATTCAGGGAGATTTTGAAGTGGGGCTTAAAAAAGGAAATCGCGCTCATATGGAAGTAGAGGCCGATGATAACCTGCACAGCCTTATCCAGACAGATATCGTAGATAACACCCTGTTTATAAAAAGCCGTAAACCGGTAAAAAGCAGTAAGTCCTTCGAAATCATACTCAGCTTTCCGGAAGGCTTAGATCGAATTCTAATCACTGATAATGTTGAGTTATATTCTGAAGAAGACCTGTATTTGCAGGATGTAGAAGTGCATATTAACGGAAAAGCCAAAGCCTTTCTCACTTTAACGGCAAGAGATTTTAATCTTTATAAAAATGACAAAAGTAAAACTGAATTAAACCTTACCGCGAGTAACACCTATTTTCAGCTTAATAATTCCAGCGACCTGGAAGCCCTGGTCTATTCGCCAATCTTTAAGGCAGATCTATATGAAAAAGCGAGCGCTAAAATAGAAGGGGAAACCGGGGAATTTGAACTCCGTAGCGAGCATTCTACCAATTTTAAAGGCAGTAAGCTCACCGCAGAGAATGCTGTGGTTACCGCCGAGGGTCGCTCAAAAAATGAAGTCCAGGTAACCGGTAAGCTGAAACTCACTGCTAAAGACCGCAGCCAGGTCAAGGTTTACGGTGACCCCGCGATCGAGCTCGTGGAATTTACCGAGAAAGCAGAGCTGAAGAAGAAAGAACATTAAGCCTTGATTTTCTTTAAGAAAGCTTAAAATTGCTCCGGCGCCCTTGCTATTTTCTTACATTTATCCTGAAAACTAAAACCTTAATACTATGAAACATCTGTTTAAAACCGGGCTTTTATTTATGGCCCTTACGCTTTCCCTGGTTTCCTGCCGGGAACAGGAAGAAGAAAAATCAGAGATGGAAGAACTCATGGAAGAAGAAGATGCCAAGGTGAAAGTGAAAGATGAAAAGATAAAAGTAAAGACCGACGACAAGAAAATCAAGATCAAAACCGATGATGACGGTGAAGTAAAGAAAAAGGTCAAGATCGACAATTAAATCAAGCTATAGACACCGCTCTATAGGTGTTAAGAGGAAAACAGGGACCTAAAGGTTTTTGCTTTCCTCTTTTTTTTTGCCTAAACCTCACTTCCCCAACCTGATAAAGCCCTCCATTAACACCTTTACACAATTCTTAATATTTTCTAAAAATTTTATTAAATTAGCAGCACCCTACCTAATTAAGATCAATACCTAGAGTTTCAAAAACCAAAATCCCGGAAGAATAGCTTTATTCCTTATTGTAATGGGATTGGTGAGGGAAATATAGAGGATATAACACGTTCTAAGCAATTTTAAATAAAGACCAATCTTGAAAAAAATTTACTTGATTTTATTACTGGTTTCGTTCCAATCATTTTCTCAAAATAATGGATGGTTTGGTTACCAATTAGATTCTTTCGCCAAATTCAAATTACCAGTTAAGAATGCCAGTTTATTTGATTCGATAGATAGCGGAGTAGAAATTTACGAATTATCCGCAAAATTAAACGGAGTTCATTATGTTGGTAGCAAGTCAGTAATAGAACAATCTATTTTGCCTTCCGATCCAAAAGAGCTTTACGAGCTTTACGACAATGCAGTTTCTCAAGTAAAGAAAAGTTTTCCGAATAGTGAGGAAACAAAATCTGACATTACCAAAAGCGGATATCAAGGCCGAAAGTATACTTTAAAAGATGAAAATAATTTTCCAGTATATTCAGCAGAGCTTTATCTTTTGGAGAATAATTTATATATGTTTTATTATATAAATGATGCCAAAGAAGAAACTGTAGACTCGGATTATTTTTTTCGATCAATCTTCTTATCTGAGGATAGGAATATTGAGCAATTCAAAGGAAGTTCCGATTTTTTCAAAATGATGAATCTTTTTAAAATTGAGCTTCTCGTGGTTTTAGGAATATTCGGACTAATAATCACATTAATAATCAAGAATCGGAAAAAAACTGCTTAGAACAATGTATAAAAACAATGCTTAAATCAGTCTCAAATCGAAACTTATTGCTCGCTAGCTTAGCGGATTGTCCTGCGGACAATCACGCTCGCCAGCTCGCACAGTTTTTATACGAGACGTTGGCCACAAGCTCTTGAACGAAATTCAAATAATAATAAAATGATCGATTCTTT
>NZ_DATCSO010000013.1:0-57024 GCF_036568425.1 Salegentibacter sp.
ACCAGTAGGAATGATGTTGATGTAGATATCATTATGTCCGGAGCAATACCTCCAAACCCGGCCGAGCTTTTTATGAGCGACCGGATGGGGAACCTGTTAAAGAGGGCTAGTGAGATCTATGATTTTGTGATAGTAGATACTGCACCTACCATGATAGTTACCGATACCCTTTTAATTAGTCCTTTGGCAGATACTACACTTTATATTGTGCGGGCAGAGCATACCGATAAAAAACTCTTGGATTTTCCTAAAGGATTGAAGCAAGAAGGAAAGCTCAAAGGATTGGCAGTAGTACTCAATGATATCGATTATTCTAAATTCTCTTATGGAGCTAAATATGGCTACTCTTATGGTTACGGCTACGGTTATGGAGCCGATAAACAAAGTAGGTGGAAACGTTGGATGAGAGGATTAAAATCTTAACGGAATAAAGCCTTGCTTCTTTCTATAACAGGTTCAATTAATTGGACCTGTTTTTTATTTAGTTTGATCTTTTCAAGTTTTTCAAGATGCTCCAACCGGTGGGTGTCGCTGCTAATGAAGTCTATCATGCCGGCCTCCAGGAGTTGGTTCGCTGCTTTCTGCATTCCCGAACCATAATGTGGAGTGAGAGAGAGCATATTCATTTGAAAGCTGCAGCCCCGATCTTTTAGATCTTTATATTTTTCCAGATTTTTTGAGTGGTAATAAGCATAACGCTCAGGATGAGCCAGAATAGGTTTTTGCCCGTTGGTGAGGATATTAAAAAGAATCTCCTTTAAGTTTATGGGAGCCTGGAAATAGGACATTTCCACCAGAACGTTATTTCCCGTGATGGGGAGCATTTTTTCTCCTTCCTCCAGGGAATCCATCAAATGCTGGTCCATCATATATTCTCCGGCTGCGGTAATTTGAATATCTGAAGGCAAAACTGCTTTCAATTCTTCCAGTGCTTTGCCAATGGTTTTTCTGGTATTAGGATAGTATTCTCCCATTACATGCGGAGTACAAACAAAAGCTTTTACCCCGAATTGCCCGAACTTCTCAATCATCTCGACAGAAGCTTCCGGGTTTGGAGCGCCATCGTCTATGCCCGGCAATAAATGATTATGGAAATCGGTGAAACCCTCTAAAAGATCGACGAAGAATGTTTTTTTCTGAAAAAAAGAGATCATTTCGGAAATTTTGAGTGGTAAAATTACAGAATTTTAATTCATTTTAAGCATCTTTGGTGTGGCTTTAATTATCTGCGTATGAGATTGATCTTTACTCTTGTCTTCTTATTTATTTTTACTGCTGAAAGCATTTCTCAGGATCTTGAATATTCTGCTGAAATAAATGCTTCCGGCCTCATATATACTCAAGATGAATCGCCCTTTTGGCTGCATAGCAATCAGCGGGGAAGAATTGACGAACTCACTAATTTTTCAGGATGGATAAGCGCAAATGCCACCTATGGGCTGGGAACCCGGGCTTTCATGGAAATTGGCCTTGGCGGGCTATATCAGGATGGGTATACCGATAAATTTCAGCTGGATGAAAGCTATTTGAGTTTTCAGAATTCCTGGCTGGAAATCACTGCGGGAAGAAAACAAAAAAACGAATTATATCGCGGCATAAGTGCTTCTAATGAAAATATTCTTTGGTCTCTAAATGCGCGACCACTCCCAGGAATTCAAATTAAAACTAAAAAACCTGTATTTATTTCGGGCAGCAAAGGAATTGGGTTCACCGCGGCTCTCGAGGAATATTTGATGGATGATGCGCGTTATGTGGAAGATACACGTTTACATCATAAACGCTTCAGTTTGGTTTATCGACATTCAGAGCGCTTCGAATTTTCAGCCGGGTTGCAGCATTTCGTGCAATGGGGTGGGGTTCACCCCGAGTTTGGCCAACTCCCTGATTCTTTTTCAGATTACCTGGATGTTTTTATGGGGAAAGAAGGGGAAGATACTGTAGGAGGACAGGAAGCCAATGCTTTGGGAAATCATCTGGGAAGCTACGAAGTGAAACTTAAAACCCAGGTTCAAAATTATAAGCTCGAACTAATTTATAATCACTTATTTGAAGATGGTTCCGGTCGGGTACTTAGAAATACTCCTGATGGTCGCTACGGCATCTACCTGGAAGATCAAAACCCCGGAAAGTTAGTGGAGGCCGTGATATATGAGTTCTATTATACCAAAAATCAAAGTGAAAATAGCCCTTCTACTGATTGGATTGATAATTATTTCAATAATAACCTTTACCGATCGGGTTGGACCTATGAGAGCCGAATTTTAGGTGTACCATTTATAGGTTTGGATGAAAACCGCTTCAGAATCAATAATAATAAGCTTATCGCGCATCATTTGGGAATAACGGGCCTGGCTTTTGATACTCTGCCTTATAAATTCCTGGGAAGCTATCGCAAAAACTATGGCGCCAAAGCTGGAGGGAATATCCCTCAACATGATATCCTGTCTACCTATATAGATGTGAAGGTTTATTCCAATATTTTTGATGTTAATCTGCAGCTTGGAGCCGATTTCAATACGATGAAATCACCAAATTACGGGGCCGGGATTATTTTAAGTGCGAGTCTTCTTTAGACCAGTTTTTTACTAACCATATAAAGGATATTCTTGATAAAATCGTCCGCCATATTTACTTTAAACAGCAAGCTTAATGTATTAAGCAGTAGTCAAAACGCCTTGTCTCTATTTCTAGAAATGGATTTCCCGGAAAATGAAACAGATGATTTTCTGGGTTATTTTCCTGAAAACTTACACCAGAGTATCAGGGAATGTGCAAAAACTACCTTTGAGGGGCGCCTTACCCGTTTTGAAACCGAAGCCCAAAAGAATAAAAAAGTCCTGACATTTAGTTTTTCACCGATACTCTCTGAAAAGGGAACAATTGACAGTCTCAGCTTGGTGATAGAGAAAGATTCTGGAATTATAAATGAAGTTGAACATCAGTTGCGTAATGTTATAGAACACTCCTCTTTGGCAATTTTTTTAGGCAAGCCTTCGGGGGAAATAGTGGATATGAATAAGACCGCCTGTAAAATTTTCGGATATAGTCCGAAAGAGTTTCAGGAACTTGGAAGATCAGGTATTTTTTTGGAAAATGAGGAGTTTTTAGATGGTCTGAAAATTAGAGCTGAAAAGGGTGAAGTGGAAAGTGAATTAACAGGAATAAGAAAAAATGGGGAGCACTTCCCCTGTGAGGTTCATTCTGTAGTCTATAAAGATCACCGGGGTGAGTTGAGAACCAGCACAGGGGTTCTGGATATTTCAGAAAAAAAGAAACAGGAACAACGGGCGGCAAATAATCGGAAGGCTTTTGAATCGCTTTTTCATCATAACCCGGACGCCGTATATGCTTTTGATCTCGAAGGGAAGTTTATTAGGGTAAACCAAAGCTCTTTAAATTTAATTGAAAAGACGGAAGAGGAGCTGCTTAACAGTAGTTTTATTCCTTTTATTGATGAAAGAGATGTTCAAAAAGTTTTGCAACATTCCAGGAAAACAGCAAAAGGAGAAATTCAGCATTATAAAACTCATTTTATTGGCGCTCAGGGGACTAAAAGAGTGCTGGCTGTAACGAACTTTCCTATTTATGTGAATGAAGAAATTACAGGAGTGTATGGGATAGCAAAAGATATTACCGAACAGGTAAAGGCTGAAAAAATGCTGCGTGAAGAACGCAATATGCTAAAAGCTATTATAGATAATATTCCTGATTATATTTTTGTTAAGGACCTAGAACATCGCTCTATTCTCGCAAACCGAAAATTTCATCAAAATTTTCTTAATGTCAATTCTGAAGAGGAAGCTCTTGGTTTAACCCCCTTGGATTATTTTGAGGAGACTAAAGCCAGGGAATTAATTGAAGATAATGAGCGTGTAACTAAATCGGGAGAGTCTGTAATTAACCGGGAGGATGTTGTTATTAATAAAGATGGAAGCCGGGAAACCGTACTCCTAACCAAAGTCCCTTTAACTGATCGTGAAGGTAATATCACCGGTCTGGTGGGCATTGCCAGAAATATTACCTCTTTAAAAGAACAAAAAATAGAGTTGGAGAGACTCAATGAGGAATTGGAAGAGAGAGCAAAAGAACTTTCGGTTTCCAACCAGGAGCTGGAGCAATTTGCTTATATCGCCTCTCACGACCTGCAGGAACCCTTGCGAATGATAACAGGGTTTTTAGACAGGCTGAAATTAAAATATGAAGATCAGCTTGATGATAAAGCTTTGCAATATATTGATATAGCTCACGACGGGGCTTTAAGAATGCGGCAGTTAATCCTTGATCTTTTAAAGTTTTCACGTGCAGGTAGATTGGAGCATAAGCTGCAAAAAATTGATCTGAATCAACTTTTAGATGGAATCCTCAACCTTCAGCAGGAAACTATCCGGGAGACGAAAGCCAGAGTTATTTTTTCAGAATTACCTGTGATAATTGCTGAAAAAACTCCGCTTAGGCAGGTGCTAACCAATTTGATTGGGAATGCGCTAAAATATCAGGCTCCTGAGGTTATTCCTGAAGTAGAAATTAAAGTGCAGGAAAAAGATAAGCACTGGCTTTTCCAGATTTCAGATAATGGTATTGGAATTGAAAAGGAATTTCATCAAAAAATCTTTGTGATCTTTAAGCGCCTGCATAGCCGCCAACATTATTCCGGTACAGGTTTAGGCCTAGCGATCTGTAAAAAGATTGTTGAAAATATGGGCGGGGAGATCTGGGTGGAATCCAAACCTGGGATAGGTAGTAGTTTTTATTTTACGATCTCTAAATAAAATTAGTAATTTTATAAATGCCCTAAATATTTTATATAAGACTTTGATTATATTTCGAGGTCTGCTTTTTGCATGCCTTCGACAAGATTTAAACTAAGACCCTAAGCTTAACCTATGTTTCAAGAGAACGAAGACTTAAAGATTTTAGTAATTGAAGATAACTACGGTGATTTCGTTCTTATCCTGGAATATCTTACCGAGGAGTATTCAAATTTTAAGATTGAAAGAGCTGAAGATTTTAAAAATGGACGCAAACTCCTGGAGAGTAACGAGGAGTACAGTGCTATTCTTCTCGACCTTTCTTTACCCGATGTAGATAGTCCCGAGAAACTGGTTAAGGAAGTATTGAATCTTGCTATTTCATTGCCTGTAATTGTATTAACGGGATATGCTGATAAAAGTTTTGGTATGAAAACCCTCTCTTGGGGAGTTTCAGATTATTTACTGAAGGATGAAATCACTCCCTCTATTCTTACCAAAAGCATCCAGTATAGCCGGGAACGTAAGCGGGTTAGACGGCAACTGGAAGAATCTGAAAAAAAGTATCGAAATCTTTTTGATGCCAGTCCATTGCCTATGTGGGTTTTAGATAGGAATAGTCTTGAATTCCTGAATGTAAACAATGCGGCTATAGAGCTCTATGGGTATTCCCGAACTGAATTTTTAAAAATGAATATTCGGGATCTATGGGCAGAAGGGGAAACTATTGGCGAGGAAATATGGAGGGAAAATAAAGACAATTTTCTTTCATATAAAATTAAGCATCGCAAAAAAGGAGGAAAACTTCTTTATGTAGAAATAGAATCAAATCCTATATCCTTTAATGGTCAGGATGCCAGGGTGACCTTGGCCACTGATATTACCGGTAAAATGAAGGCTGAGCAGGAACTTTATCATAGTCAACAACGTTTTAAAGCCCTGGTGCAAGAGGGCTCTGATATGATTAGTATTATAGACGAGCAGTATCGGTATTCTTATGTTAGCCCTAGTGTAAAAAATATACTGGGTGTTGACACAGAAAAAATGGAAGGTAGAAATGTATTTGATTTTATACATCCCGATGACGAAATAAGTATTAAAAAGTACCTTAAATTTATTGGTGTTAAAAAAACACTGCAATTGCCATCCTATCGCTATAAAAACGGTTCGGGTAACTGGCGTTGGTTGGAAACCATAATGAGTGATCTAAGAGACGATCCTGCCGTTGGCGGGTTTGTCGCTAATTCAAGAGATATAACCCAGTTTGTAAATCAGGAGAAAGAATTAAGAGAGAGCCTGGAACGCTATGATACCGTTGCTAAGGCCACTAGTGATCTTATTTTGGATTACGATATTGAAAGCGATGAACTCAAATTCAATGAGGCAATTTCAGAAATTTTCGGGTATTCTCCCGATAGTATTGAACTCAATGGAAGCTGGTGGGCTTCAAAAATTCACCCTGAAGACTTTGGTCGAGTCAAAGCGCATGGAATAGAAATGATGAAAAAGAAACGAAAATTAATGCCTGCTGAGTATCGCCTGGCCTGTGCGGATGGAAGTTATAAATATGTACTGGACCGAAGTTATTTTTTAACCGATAGTTTCGGTAAACCTAAGCGTATTATTAGTTCAATCCAGGATATTACCGAACGCTATAACTATATTAAAGCAATTGAAGATAGTAATGAGAAGCTACGTGAAATTGCCTGGACCCAATCCCACGTGGTAAGAGCACCACTTGCGCGTATTATGGGTCTGATAGATTTGTTGAAAAATCATAGAGATAATATCGAAAACGTTGCCGAAATTCTGGATAATATCTTAATTTCATCAAAAGAATTGGATAAAGTTATCCGGAAGATTGCTAATAAAACAGAAAAATAAATTTCATTAAGCCCCAGGCTCCCAATCCTGCCCCCTATGAATTTAAAAGTACTTATTATTGATGATGATGACATAGTTGTTTTTATTGAGAAAAAATTAATGGCTAACAACAATATTTCAGACTGCCCTTTGGTTTTTAAAAGAGCTCGTCCGGCATTGGATTTTATTGCTGCTGAAGATCAAAAAAAGGAATATTTGATTCTGCTTGATATCAATATGCCTGGTATGGACGGCTGGGATTTTTTGAATGAATTGAATAATGAGCCCGATAAAGACAGGTATCACGTAATTATGGTGACTTCCTCTGTAGAAAATAGAGATAAGGAAAAAGCTACTAAATATTCAATGGTAAAAGGCTTTCTGGAAAAACCGATTTCCAATGATTGCTGCAGAATGATCAAGGATATTCCTGAAATAAGTCATTTTTTTGAAAAGGTTTAAACTTCCTTTTTTCGCGGATTAGAATCATCAATTTTTTTCTGGGCCCATTCCTTTTCTTTTTCTCCGGCATCGGGCTCTTCCTGAAGGATCTCCGCCCTGGGTTCATAGTTGAGTTTTATATACATAGGGAAATGGTCTGAACCAATTGGACGTTCACGTTCAATCTCCACAAGCGTGAAATCATTAGTGTGAAATACATGGTCCAGGGGCCAACGAAGTAGCCAGTAATCGGCATGGAAGGTATTGAAAAACCCCCTGCCAATGCGCGGATCAAGTAAACCACTCATTTTCTGAAATAACCTGGTAGTACGGGACCAGGCCACATCATTTAAATCTCCAATTACCAACACACCTTCTTCACTGGTCTTAATATCTCTTCCCAGCATCAGTAATTCGGCATCCCGGTTGGTAGAGGTTTTGCTTTCTGTAGGGCTTGGTGGTTTTGGGTGCAGGCAATGTAAATGAATTCGGGATTTATCATCTAACCTGAAGTAGGTATGAATGGAAGGAATATCATCCTGTACCAGGAACTTCACTTCAGTATCTTCCAACTTTAATTTTGAATAAAGATGCATCCCGTAAAGATTATCCTGGGGAACTTTCTCGGTATATTTATAAACGTCTTCGAGTTCTTCCAGGGCTTTCTCCCATTTCTTGTCAGATTCCAGAGTTAAAAAAATATCAGGATCACGATCTCTAACCAGGTCGATGAATCTCTGGTAAGACCTGTTTTCAGTTAAAACATTACTCACCAATACAGAAACCAAATAATCTGAATCACTTCCTTTGAATTTTACAACTTCTTTTTTAGCAAGAAAGGTGTAGGGATAGATCTTTTTGAACTGGTAGCCCAAACTAAAGATTAAAGCTGCGGTTGCTAGATAATGCCAGGTTTCCGAATAATCATAGTATAAAACTGAGGCCAGAAGCACGATCCCTACCAGGAAACAGATCTGGATTCTTGGGAAATCAAAGCCTCTTATCCACCATTGGTCAAAACGTGTTGCCGAAGCCAAACTGGGGAGCAACATCACCAAGGTAAAAAATAAGATAATAATATCGGTGATATTCATATTCTAAAAAGTATAAGAAAGGCCTAAGCCACGAGAGTTTAAACCAGTTCCATTAATATTAAAAGCAGCTGTAGGATACAGGTTCAGGCTTTCATTAGTTTTCTTGTGAATTTCGGGAACAAGAATACCTGTAGCGGCACCTACACCAAATGCCATCAAATTATCGGTTAGAAAATGTTTTCCACTTGTTGTTCTCAAATAGCCTACAAAAGCCGGAATAACCACAGCACCAGTCCAAACATACGGAATAGCTCTTGAATTTGGATTAAAATCCTGAAAAACCTTAGCAGTAAAAAAGGCCGCAGCCGAGGTTGCTGCTACATGCCCACCAAAAAAAGATCTTTGGGCATCGTTATCTCTGCGTTCTTTCATTGGTATACTTTCATTATAAACCAAAGGCCGACTTTTATGAACCGCTCCTGCTGTTATAGTAAACATAGCGCCTACCGTAGCCATAGTTTCCAGGTACAGCACAGATATTTGACCAAAATTATTTCTTTCAGCATCGCTGGGTAAAAAAGCTATAGGTAAAGCAAAGGAAGCATAAAAAGGAAAGTAACTCAGTTCACCGTCTGCTTTTGAATAATTCCCGGCTGCCCATCGGTCTATTTTCCAAATGTCTTCTTTGTCCAGCGCTTGCACTTCAGCTTCTGTTAATCCATCTTTGTTCTGGATCATAGTGACACCCACTGCATTAAGTCCGAGCCCCGTGGCTATCCATATTCCGTCTTTCAGAAGATCGGTTTTATAAGGGGATTCTTTCTCTTGTGATAGCGCAGAAGTACAAAAAATAACAACACAAATTATTAGCGTTAGCTGTCTCATAGAAATTCAATTTCTATTCAAATCTCATAACTATGTTCTTAAATTTAAAGCATTTAAGAAAATAATAACATGAAAACATAAGCTTTACTGAGAATAGTTTAATTGCAGCTGTCTATTAACAAAAGTTTAATTTATGTTAATCCTAAGGTCTTTTCGTTTGTGTTTAAAATGCAGTAATTTTAGAATATGAAGAAGCGGGAAAAAATGCAGAGGCGGGGCTTTGTCTTTAGAAAATTTGAAGAAGAGACTAAAAGTCCGTTTGAAAATCTTTTTGAAATATTCAAAGAACTTATTACTCATACCTCCGGAGACCTGGAGGAGGCTCTGGATTGGCTAAAACAGCTGGATGAGGAGTATAAACTCACCACAGAAGATTATACTTTGGATGATTTTGTGGAAGACCTTAAAAAGAAAGGTTATATCAGGGAAGAAGCTGAAGATGGGGGCGGGATGAGTATCACAGCTAAAACAGAACGGGCTATAAGAAAGCAAGCCCTGGATCAAATCTTCGGAAAGCTTAAAAAAAGCAGCTCCGGGAATCATCGTACCAACCATACCGGAAGGGGAGATGAACATACCGGAGATTTCAGAGATTATCAGTACGGGGATTCCCTGGACCGCATTTCTATGACAGAGAGTTTGCGCAATGCCCAGATCCATCATGGAATAGGTGATTTCAATATGACCGAAGATGATCTGGTGGTGGAGGAAACTCATTTTAAATCGCAAATGAGCACGGTACTCATGATCGATATTAGCCATAGTATGATCCTTTATGGAGAAGATAGAATAACTCCCGCCAAGAAGGTCGCTATGGCCCTGGCAGAGCTCATCACTACTCGCTATCCAAAAGACACCCTGGATATTATTGTTTTTGGAAATGATGCCTGGCAGGTTTCTATTGCCGATCTGCCGTACCTGAAAGTAGGACCTTATCACACCAATACCGTAGCCGGATTACAGCTGGCGATGGATTTGCTGCGCAGAAAACGCAATACCAACAAACAGATTTTTATGATCACCGATGGTAAACCGAGTTGTATTCGTCAGAAGGACGGCACCTATTATAAGAACCCTATGGGGCTAGATCCTTTTATTATTGATAAATGTTACAATATGGCACAACAGGCAAGGAAATTAAAAATCCCCATCACCACTTTTATGATCGCTCAGGATCCTTACCTGATGCAATTCGTGAGGGAATTCACCTATGCCAACCAGGGAAAAGCCTTTTATACCGGAATAAAAGGTTTAGGGGAAATGATTTTTGAAGATTATGAAACGAATAGGAAAAAGAGGATAAGGGGCTAATCAAACTCCCCGTTTTGGGTTTCAAAACACCCCTCTTTGAAGCTTTTGAAAAAAAATAGTTATGCTAAGGCAGCATAGTATTGGGAATTATATAGTGGATTTCTACTGTGCTTCCGAAAGGTTAATAATTGAGTTCGATGGACAAGCACATCTAAATAGCACCGCAGCAGAGAAGGGTCTTAAACAAACAGAATATTTAGAAGCTTTAGGCTTTAAAGTCATACGTTTTGAAAATAAAATGGTGTTTGACTTCCTGATTTCAGTATTAAAGGAGATTATAGATAACTTCAGAACTAAATAAAGCTCCTCCCTTTAAAGGAAGGTGTATAAATTTCGATAGAAATTAATAAGGAGGGTTTGAGCAAACAGAAACGCTAAACAGAAAAATGATGAAAATAGAAAACATAAAAACTTTAAGAGAATTAAAAGAATCTGGATATAAAAGCAAGAGCATTAAAGAAGAGCTCAGGCAGAATCTCAGGGAAAAGATAAAAAATGGAGAGCCTGCTTTTGAAGGGATATATGGTTATGAATATACTGTTATTCCTGAATTAGAGCGTGCTATTCTGTCAAAGCATAATATAAATCTTTTAGGTTTGCGGGGGCAGGCAAAAACCCGTCTTGCCCGGTTGATGGTTAACTTATTGAATGAATGGATGCCAATTGTGGAGGGTTCAGAAATAAACGATGATCCCCTAAACCCGATTTCAAGATATTCCAAGGAACTTATTAGGGAGAAAGGAGATGAAACACCTGTGTCCTGGGTGCACCGGGATGATCGTTTCTTTGAAAAACTCGCTACTCCTGATGTTACCGTTGCCGATTTGATAGGTGATGTAGATCCTATAAAAGCAGCGAATCTAAAGCTAAGCTATGCCGATGACAGAGTAATACATTTTGGGATGATTCCGAGGGCCAATCGCAGTATTTTTGTGATCAACGAACTGCCCGATCTGCAGGCACGAATTCAGGTTGCTTTATTCAATATTTTACAGGAAGGTGATATCCAGATTCGTGGTTTTAAGCTGAGATTACCGCTTGATATGCAATTTGTTTTTACCGCTAATCCCGAGGATTATACAAATCGCGGAAGTATAGTAACGCCCTTAAAAGACCGAATAGGTTCGCAGATCCTTACTCACTATCCTGAGTCTATTGAAGTGGCTAAGGCCATCACAAGACAGGAGGCTGGTTTTGAAGAGGAGCAGGAAAAAATGGTGCATGTACCAGAGCTAGCTAAAGATCTTTTGGAGCAGATTAGTTTTGAAGCCAGAAAAAGCGAATTTATAGACGAAAAAAGCGGGATTAGCGCCAGGATGAGTATCACTGGTTATGAAAATCTGTTGAGCACTGCAGAACGTCGCAGTTTAAAGATTGACGAAGATAAAACCACGCTGCGTTTTAGTGATTTTATGGGAGTGATTCCGAGTATTACCGGTAAAGTTGAACTGGTGTATGAGGGGGAACAGGAGGGAGCAGCGGCAGTCGCGCTACAGTTGATAGGGGAGGCGGTAAAAAGCCTTTTTCCTGATTATTTTCCGAAAATTGAAAAGCTTCAAAAGCCAAATGAAAGTAGTCCATACGATGATTTGGTGGAATGGTTCTTCGATCAAAGTGGTTTTGAGCTCCCGGATGAGCTCCCGGAAACCGAGTATAGAGAAAAATTAGATTCCATACCTGCTTTAGAGGCATTGATAAAAAAATATCAAGCTGAGATCGCAGAGGAGGATAAATATTTTCTGAAGGAATTTTTATTATGGGGTCTGGTAGAATATAAAAAGCTTAGTAAACAACGTTTCAGAAAAGGGATGCAATTTAAAGATCTCTATGGATCCTATATTAGTGGAATTTAATTGAATTAAACACAGGGAGTTGAATTCGTTTTTTGTTAATTCACTCCCTTTTTATTTATCAATAACTCAGAATATTCTCCTAATTATGGAATATCTGTATTTCTTGCTCTTAAGTTTTGTTTTCATTTTTCTTTCTTGTAAAAACATGTACATTTATCAGCATATTGAATGATTACATGCCAAAAATAAACCGCTATCATAACAGTTTTTCTTTTCTCCCCATGGGGGCTGTTATTACTATGATTGCCGGTATTACCCCGTTTGGGGTCTTCAGTATATAATTTCCGCCACAAGTACCTTCGTACATTTTCTAAATAACCTATCTTTTAATTTAAAATTTCAACAATGAATGTCCTGAAATTCGGGGGATCCTCCCTGGCATCACCGGAACGCATAAAACTGGTCGCCGAAACTGTAGAAAAGCATCTTAAAAATGATTCCACCTTGGCTGTTTTTTCTGCTTTTGGTGGCGTAACAAACGATTTGCTCGAAATGGCCGAAATGGCTGTAAAAGAAGATTCTGACTACAAAACAGTTCTTGAAAGAAATGAAAAACGCCACCTCGATGCGGTTAGAGAACTCATTCCTGTAAATGACCAAAGCGCTGTTTTAAGCAAAGTAAAGACCGAGTTCAATCGTCTTGAAACTTTGTATGAAGGGGTATATTTACTCAATGAGCTTTCTAATAAGACCAAACATGTAGTTTCAGGCTTTGGGGAGATTTTATCTTCCCTTATCATCAATGCCTATTTCAAAAGTAAGGGAATTGAAACCAGTTATGTCGATTCACGGGAGTTGGTGGTTTGCCGCAATACCAATGAAAAGGTACAGGTAAATTATACTAAAACCAACAGGAATATTAAGAACTATTTCTCGGGAAAATCAAAGGGTTTATTCGTTGCACCGGGATTTGTGGCCAAAAATGATGAAGGCGTGCCCAGTACCCTTGGTCGTGGTGGCTCGGATTTTACGGCAGCGATTTTTTCCGCTGCCCTGAAAACAAAACAGGTATATATTTATACCGATGTAAACGGGATGTATACCGCTAACCCTATGATCGTGCCCCAGGCGTATTCGCTGGATAAGATTTCATACGAAGAGGCGATGGAACTGTCACATTTTGGGGCCAAGGTCCTGTATCCGCCTACACTTCAGCCTTTGCTTGAACAGCAAATAGAAATTCATATAAAAAACACTTTTAAACCTGAAGAGCCCGGCACTATAGTGTCTAAGTCCAGTAAGGAAAATTTTCGTTGGGTCACAGGGATTACTCATATAGATTCCATTAAGCTGCTTAATATCGAGGGTAGTGGGATGGTTGGTATTCCGGGATTTTCAAAACGGTTTTTTGAGGTACTTTTTCAGGAGAATATAAATGTAGTGTTAATTACCCAGGCTTCTTCAGAACATAGTATTTGTGTAGCCGTTAAAGCTGATGAAGCCAAAGCCGCCAGGGAAGCCTTAAACGAGGCTTTTGAAGTCGAAATTCAGAATAAAAAGATAAAACCGGTTACCATAGAAGAAGATGTAGCAATAGTAGCACTCGTGGGAGATCGGATGAAAAGTCACCACGGACTTAGCGGAAAAATGTTTAGCGCCCTTGGGAATAATAATATCAATATCAGGGCGATAGCCCAGGGATCTTCCGAGAGAAATATTTCGGCGGTTATTGCGAAAAAAGACGTGAAAAAAGCGCTGAATACGCTACACGAACAATTCTTTGAAGTACCTTCAAAAGAACTCAACCTGTTTATCACGGGAGTAGGAAATGTAGGCGGAAAATTGCTAACTCAGCTTGAAAAGCAGGAAAAATATCTATTAGAGAAACTCCGGCTTAAAGTACGGGTTTTAGGGCTATCCAATTCCCGGAAGATGCTTTTCAATGAGGAAGGAATAGATCTGCAGAACTGGCAGGAGGCATTGAATAACGGAGAGCCAACCGATAAGAAAAACTTCTTTAAGAAGGTTCAGCAACTTAATTTGCGCAATAGTGTTTTTGTAGATAATACCGCCAGTGCTGAAATCTCCTCCTGGTACAGGCATTACCTGGCTAATTCCATCTCGGTGGTTACCTGCAATAAGATCGCCTGTGCCGATGATTATGTGAATTACCAGGAATTGCAGGATCTTTCCAGAGAGTATGGAGCATCCTTTCTTTATGAAACCAATGTAGGGGCAGGTCTACCTATTATTGATACCTTAAAAAACCTTGTGGCTTCGGGAGATCAGGTTAAAAAGATACAGGCAGTGCTTTCAGGAAGTTTAAATTTTGTTTTTAATAATTACAATGCCAGCTTTCCCTTTTATAAGACCGTTGAAAAGGCAATGGAAGAAGGCTACACCGAGCCGGATCCTAAAATCGATCTAAGCGGGGTAGATGTCGCGAGGAAGATTCTTATCCTTGCCCGTGAGACCGGGTTGAAACTGGAACTGGAGGATATTGAAAAGAAGAACTTCCTTTCTGAAGAAGCTCTCAACTCTGAAGACAATGAAGAGTTCTTTAGCTTGCTGGAAAGAGATGAAGAAAAGTTTAAAGAGATTTATAACAATGCTGAAAAGAATAATGCTCAGCTAAAATATGTAGCCCAGCTTGAAAATGGAAAAGCCCAGGTTGGTTTGCAGGAAGTGGGCCCAGAGCATCCCTTTTATAATTTAAGCGGAAGCGATAATATCGTTCTGTTTTTTACTGAACGATATCCGGATCAACCTCTTATAGTTAAAGGTGCCGGGGCCGGTGCCGATGTTACAGCCTCAGGGATATTCGCTGATGTGATAAGAATAGGAAAAAAATAGGTGATGAAAGAACTTAAAATTTTCGCTCCGGCAACAGTCGCCAATCTCTCCTGTGGCTTCGATGTGCTGGGATGTTGCCTGGAAAACGTGGGTGATGAAATGCTTATCAGGAAAAATAATCTACGGAAAATAAGAATCACTAAAATTACCGGCCAGGAATTACCCGTGGAACCCGAAAGAAACGTCGCCGGTGTTGCTGTCCTGGCATTATTAAAAGAAGCAGGAAGTAATCAGGGTTTTGATATTGAAATTGATAAAAAAATCAAAGCCGGAAGTGGGATAGGGAGTAGTGCAGCCAGTTCTGCCGGTGCGGTTTATGCCGTAAATAAACTACTGGGTGAACCATTTAGTAAAAATGAGTTGGTAAAATTCGCGATGGAAGGGGAACGCCTGGCCAGCGGAAACGCCCATGCAGATAATGTGGCACCCGCACTGCTTGGTGGTTTTAGTTTGGTGAAAAGTTACGAGCCCCTTGAAGTCTTACAACTTCCCAGTCTGCCCGAATTACGAATGGTGATACTCCATCCTTTAATAGAGATCAAAACCAGGGATTCACGAGCGGTGATCAGACAGACTGTGAGTTTACAAAAGGCAATATCGCAGTGGGGAAACCTGGCAGCCCTGGTAAGCAGTCTTTATACTGAAGATTATGATTTGCTGGGTAGAAGTCTGAAAGATGAAATTATAGAACCTTTTCGGTCTATTCTTATTCCGCATTTCGATAAATTAAAATCGATCGCTTTAGAAAATGGAGCTTTAGGTTTTGGGATTTCAGGGTCCGGCCCATCGGTTTTTACTATGTGTAGAGGAGAAGAAAATGCCGAAAATGTCAGGAAAAAACTAGAAGTCTTTTATGCCGATAAAAATATCGATTTCGAACTTCACCTTTCAAAAATTAATACTCTGGGAATAAAAGAATTATCATGAAATATTTCAGTTTAAATAACAGGGGAAACACCTCAAACTTTGAAAATGCCGTTGTAAAAGGACTCGCGCCAGATAAAGGTTTATATTTTCCTGAGGAAATTCGACAGTTACCGCAAAGTTTCTTCAATAAGATTGATGAATTATCACAAGCGGAGATCGCTTTTGAAGTGATAAAGGATTATGTAGGAAAAGAGATTCCGGAAAATGAGCTTAAAGAGATCATTGAGCAGACACTGGATTTTACTTTCCCTGTGGTTCCTATAGAAGATAAGGTTGGGGCCCTGGAACTCTTTCACGGCCCGACTCTGGCCTTCAAAGATGTTGGGGCCAGATTTATGGCAGGTTGTCTGGGCTATTTTGTAAAAAAGGGGAATCTTGGAAATATTACAGTGCTGGTTGCTACTTCCGGTGATACTGGAGGGGCCGTGGCGCACGGTTTTCTTGGGGTTGAAGGAATAGACGTGGTGATCTTATATCCTAAAGGAAAAGTCAGCGGTATTCAGGAAAAACAGCTTACTACGCTTGGGCAGAACGTTCGCGCCCTGGAAGTAAACGGGAGTTTTGACGATTGCCAGGATATGGTAAAACGAGCTTTTTTAGATGGAGAAATTCAGGAAAAAAGACGATTAACTTCGGCTAACTCTATTAATGTAGCACGCTGGTTACCCCAAATGTTCTACTATTTTCTGGCCTGGAAACAATTAAAAGACAAAAAGAAAGAATTGGTATTTTCTGTGCCTAGTGGAAACTTCGGTAACATCTGCGCCGGACTGATGGCCCGGGAAATGGGCTTGCCTATTAAGCATTTTATTGCAGCTAATAATGCAAATGACGTGGTTACCCGGTATCTGGAGACCCAGGATTTTCAGCCAAAACCTAGTGTGCCCACAATTTCTAATGCGATGGATATTGGAAACCCCAGTAATTTTGTTAGAGTGCTGGAGATCTTTCAGAACGATTTCAGTAGTTTAAAGCAGGTCCTTTTTTCTTATAGTTTTAGTGATGAAGAAACCAGGAAGGCCATCAAAGAGGTTTATCAAAAACATAATTATGTAATGGACCCACACGGGGCTGTGGGATATTTGGGACTTCAGAAATTTTTAGAAGTGAATGCTGAATATTATGGGGTTTTTGTAGAAACAGCTCACCCCGTTAAATTTTTGGAAACTGTTGAAGCAGCAATAGGGAAAAAAATAGAAATTCCTGATAAGGTCAAAGTCTTTATGAACAAAGAGAAGCATTCTGAAGAGATCAGTAATTATGAGGATCTAAAGAGTTATTTAATGAAATAAAAAAATCCCGGAAATTTCGATCTCCGGGATTCTTTAAAATTATATCGGTTCTTTTAATATTTGGCGGGCTCTCCTTCTTTTGGTAAAGAGTTTTCAATAAAATCTCTGATGTCGTCATTGGCGTTCCTGAGGTCTTCAGCCCGAAGATACATCATATGCCCGCTTTCATAGCCTTTAAAACTTAGCCGATCTTTCATTTTTCCGCTTTTATCGAGTTGCCACATAGAATATTTTGCATTGAAATAAGTAGTAGCTCCATCAAAATATCCGGATTGGATCAATACGTCTAAATTAGGATTCTGGGCCATTGCCTGTCTCAGGTTCTCCCCGGTATTGTCTCCGCTGCGGTCCCAGGGATGCACGGGGCCAAACATAAAGTACTTGAGATCTGTTTTGAAATTAAGTTCTTCCCTTAGGTAATGGTTTATTGCAGGAGTGAAAGAATGCAACCAGGAAGTGAGTTCAGAGTTATAATCGGGAGAATCGCCGGCTTCCCTCTCATCAAGACCGAGGTATCGGGAATCCAGTCTTCCCACCGTGTAACCGCTGTCTTCTCTTAAAAGTTCTTTCCAGAAATAACGGATTGGCACTTCAAGATTATTCTGCAGGATCACATTTTCAGAAATACCCGAATAATAAGCCATTTTTTCTGCGGCTTGTTGTTTTTTACTGGTTTCGGTAAAGCCACCTTTTATTAACACCGGCAAAAGTTCATTAATGGAATATTCTTCTACCTCGGCCAGTAGGTCGTCCAGTTCCTTGTCTTGTAATTCCTGCGGAAGGGCATTATGATACCAGGCGGCTGCTGTAAAGTATGGCAGGCGATTGGCAACTTCTACCGGGCCTTCCCGGTCAATGCCTATTTCGGTAGGAGACACCAGGATAACCCCGTTTAGGTACATCCACTGGCTGTTTTGCAATTCCAGGGCAAGGCCTGAAACCCTTGTGGTGCCATAGCTTTCTCCAATAAGATATTTTGGAGACAACCAACGATTATTTCTGGTGACAAAGGTATTAAGCCATTCTGCCAGGTATTTTATATCAGCCTTTACTCCAAAGAATTTTTCACGTTCTATTTTTCCTTCCTCATCTGGGATAGGGCGCGAGTAACCGGTGTTTACAGGGTTTACATAAACGATGTCGGCAACATCCAGGATAGAGTGTGGGTTATCTTTTATGCCATATGGCTGAACAGGAAAACCTTCATTATCTATCTTTAAAACGCGTGGACCGGTATAGGCGATATGCATCCAAACCGAAGCTGAACCGGGACCGCCATTAAAAGAAATAACCAGGGGCCGGTTTTCGGTATTTTGAATGTCATTACGCTTATAATAAGTATAATAAAGGCTGGCAATAGGATCTCCGCTTTCGTTCCATACGGGTTGAGTTCCCGTGGTGGCGGTATACTTAATGTTTTGGCCCTTAATACGCACCGAATGTTCAGTAATTACGGTGGTGTCTACAGGAATCTCAACTTTTTGAGCATAAATACCGAGGGTAAAAAAAAGAAACAGAATTGTAGAAATATATTTCATGAAATCAGGTTTTAGTTGAATTTATACCGAAAATACACTGATTCAATGAATCCTACAAAAACTAACTCTATTAAAACTTAATCATCCTTTCTGGAATTAAGGTTATCATCTTTAAAAATGATGATATAGCTTAAGTAAATGCCCATCACCGCAGCGAGTAGAAAAAATACCATAGCCAGGCCGGGGTAACCAAAAATTGTGAAGTCTGAAGGAACCTGCATAAGCATTGAAGCTCCAATAATCATCGCAGCGATGATGAGCCCAAGTGTGATACGGTTGGCTACTTTTTGAAAGCCATCGGTAACCCTTTGTTCGTCTATGGCATCAATATTTAATTTAAACCTGTTATTGGCCAGGTTATCTGAAATTTTATTAATTCGCTCGGGTAAATTTTCCGCAAGTTTTTTAGTTTCCAGCACAAAGGAAAAAAAGTTCTCAGGTTTTAATTCTTCATACATTTTCTTGCGCATAATTTCATTCACATGCTTTCTGATTGCTTCTTTCAAATCGAAATCAGGGTCCAGCACTGCGATAATCTGATCCATATTCAGAAGTATTTTTCCGAGGATATTGACCTCTACAGGGATATGGATATTATTACGTGCTGCCTCCCGGTTAAGCTGAATTAGCAGTCTCCCGGTTTGCATATCTTTAGCGGTACTGGTTTGGCTATCCATCACCAGGTCGCTTATCTTTTTATTGAAATTTTTTACGTCGGCCTTATCCGGATCATATTCACTCATATTCAGTAAGACATGTGCTGTGTCCTGGCCGTTACTCCGGCTTATTGCAATTAATAGTTGAAGCAAGTCTTCCTGAAGGCCAGGGGTGAATTTAGCCACCATTCCCAGGTCTATAAGTGCAATTTTATCATCACTGGTAAACTGGATATTTCCCGGGTGAGGATCGGCATGAACAAAACCATCGTTTATAACCTGTTGTAGATAAGCTTCAACGAGTTCATCAACAATAGGACTATAATCCACTTCCAGTTGCTTTAAGGGTGATATGGAAGTCACCTTCCGCCCGTCTATGAAATCCATCGTCAGCACTTTGGAGGTAGAATAATCTAAAATAGGTTGTGGTACGATGAGGTTTTTGAAGTGTTTTAAATTTTTACCAAGGCGAAGAAGATTTGTAGCTTCCCGGTTATAGTCAAGTTCCTGTAGCAGGATTCGCCTAAGTTCTGCAAGTACATTATCAAATGCATAACGCTTGGCTACCTTACTGTGTTTTACCGCCATTTCTGCCAGTTCCTCCAGGGTGTCCAGGTCTTCCAGAAACTTTTTTCTTATCCCAGGACGTTGGATCTTTACCGCTACCGGTTTTCCGGAACGCAAAACAGCCTTATGGACCTGTCCAATAGAAGCACTGGCCAGTGGTTTTTCTTCAAAAGTTTCGAATGCTTTTGAAATACGGGTTCCAATTTCCTGCTCAATAATTTTATGAACATCTTCATATGGGATTGGAGGAACGTCGTCCTGGAGGCTTGCAAGGGCCTTTAAATAGTTGTCTGGAAGCAGGTCGGGTCGGGTAGAAAGTAATTGCCCCATTTTAATATAGGTTGGCCCCATATTTTTGAGATCTTCTACCAACTCTTCCGGAGTTTGTTCATAGTCTGTTTCCTTTTCCTCATCATTGGGTTCATCCTCCAGAGCTGAATTCGCTGTTTGGTGGAATAATTCACTATTCCAGTATTTCAGCATAAATCCAATGAACTTTCTATAGCGTTCCAGGTTGTCGGGGAGTACAGACATAAGTTTTAATTAGTTTGATTGTAGATTAAAGATATCTATTTAAAATCTTACCCCCAATAACAAGGCTTTTCAATTATGTCTTTTTGGGAAATATTTAAAATATTAAGGCATAATTCTCTACTATTTTCCTTCAAAACTTAATAAGAAAGCTCTTTGTTAAGTTTGTAGATACTCTGTGGATGTCCAAAAATATATAGCAGGTCGCCTTGCTCAATAACAGTTTCGGGTCTTACTTCCGTAAGATAGTGGGTGTCACGTTTAATGGTGAGGATGGTTAAATGAAATCTTTTTCCAATTCCAGCTTCCCGAATGCTTTTACCTACAATACTGCTGTTTTTTCGCTGAACGCTTATGGTTACAATTTCTTTATTAGGAATATGTAAATGCTGCAGGAATGGTCTGTGTGGTTTTTCCTTAAGGGAAGTTAGCATCTCATAATCTGAAGATCGAATGTTATTGATAAAATCCTGAATCTCGTTATAAGGCACCAGATATTTCTTTAATACCCTGGTGAATATCTCTATGGAAGTTTCAAACTCCTCCGGGATTACCTCGTCGGCTCCTAGTTTCAGGTTTTCTTCTATTTCTCTTACGTAGCGGGTT
The DNA here is from genome assembly GCF_036568425.1 of Salegentibacter sp. GTDB lineage: Bacteria > Bacteroidota > Bacteroidia > Flavobacteriales > Flavobacteriaceae > Salegentibacter. The sequence goes on from NZ_DATCSO010000013.1 coordinate 21,046, forward strand.
CGCACGATTATAAAAGCAGTATTAGTAAAACTCCTTATATTACTGATTATCTTTTTGGTCGCACCAGGATCAGAAATTGCGATAACAACTACCCGGGCTTCATGAATATTCAGATGTTTAAGAATTAAGGGGTTAGTAGCATCGCCGTAAATTATGGGTTCCTCTTTTTGTTTTGCCTTGTGAAAAGAATCGGGGTCTATATCAACTATCAGATAAGGTATTTCAGCTTTCCTGGCGGCTTTAGAGATATTTTCACCGTTAATCCCGTAACCCACGATAATCAAATGGTCTTCCAGTGGTTTTTTTGATTCTTCTTCAGAGACAGAGATCTTCTTTAAATGTTCTAGCCGTCTTCTCACCGCTGCCGGTATAGGCGCCTTCAATAAAAAATACGTTATGTCAGGGGAGGCCGAAATCAGGAAAGGTGTTAAGCCCATACTTATTATTGAAATTGCCAGGAAATACTGGTAAACATTATCTGGAATGAGATTGCTTTCCACCCCAACCCCGGAAAGTAATAAAGAAAACTCCCCCACTTGAAAGAGACTGAACATCGTCATCAAAACAGTTCGGGGAGGATATTTTAAAACTAATACGGTACCAGCGATTACCATCATTTTTAGCAACACCACGCCAATAACAAGAAGCAGGATATAAACAATATTTTCAATGAAGAAATTAAGGTTTAAAAGTGTTCCTACCGAGATAAAGAAAAAACTGATGAATATCTCTCTGAAAGGGAGCACGTTCACCGTAGCCTGGTGACTATATTCAGATTCTGAAATAATAAGTCCGGCAAAAAAAGCACCCAGAGCCAGGGAAAGACCGGCAGAAGAAGTAAGCCAGGCAATAGCGAAAATAAATACTACAACTGTTAAGATAAAAAGTTCCCGGCTTTTGGTTTTAACCACCATAGAAAACACTTTGGGAACTATATATTGGGCAAGTAGATAGATCACCACTCCTAAAATTAAGAATTTAAGGATAAGGATTCCTACAGTTTCCATGATGTTATCGTCCCCCCCGGCCAGTAAAGGTGTAAAAAGCATCATGGGCACCACAATAATATCCTGGAAGATCAGGATCCCTAAGCTTATGCGTCCATGTGGGGCAGTGATCTCCCCTTTTTCCTGAAGTATTTTTAGAACTATGGCCGTACTGCTTAGGGAAAAGAGAAAACCTACAAATATTGCTGTATTTAAGGGTAATCCCATAAGATAAGCAAGAGCAGTGGTAATAATAATGGTACCACCTACCTGAATACTTCCACCCAGAAGTACCGTGCGTTTCATGGTAATAAGTTCCTTTAGCGATAACTCAATACCAATAATAAACAGCAGAAAAATGATTCCGATTTCTGAAAGCAACTCTACCTCATGCTGACTGCTGATAAGGTTAAAGGCATACGGTCCGGCAATAATCCCCGCGATAAGGAATCCCATTAAGGATGGTACTTTCATTTTCTGAAACAAAAGTATGATCAGAATTGAAAGTCCAAGAATGATGACAATATCCTGTAAAATTGGGATTTCCATTGATCTCGGGAATTGGTTGGTGTTGAGGGTCTAAGTTAACAGATTTAGGTGTATATCTAAAATAAAAAAAGCGGCAGGAAAACCTGCCGCTAAATGCTTAAATTAAAATCTATTAACCTTTTAACCAAGCTTCACGCAGTTTTACCTGCGCTTTATCATCGTCTTTTTCTATAATTCTTGTAGAAGTAGTAGTGGGTTGATGAGTGGTGGCAGTTAAGGTAATTTCTTTTCCGTCACGCATCACCACAAAAGTAACCTCTTCACCTTCTTCCCAGGATTCGGCAGTCATTACCATATTATAAGCGTTCTGTATATTGTATTCCTGGCCGTTTATAGATTTAAGAATATCTCCCCCTTCGATGCCTAGTTCATTCAAAAAAGAATTAAAGCCTATATTCTCTCTGAAGAAAAGCTCTCCGGTGTCTGGATTCCCATCGATATAAGGAGTTTGCCCTGCAAGGAAATAACCGGTGGTGGTTTCATACTCTTCTTCAACCAAGCCAACTTTTTCTAAAAATTCGTTGTAGGGAATAGGAGTGGAGCCAGTGATATACTTGTCAAAAAACTCCTGGATTTCAGGATAGGATAAATCAACAATCACCTCTATTAATTGGTTATCATCAAAAGGTTGATTTTTCCCATATTTTTCAGAAAGCTTTTTCATAAGATCAAGCAGGCCGATCTCGCCATTACTTAATTCCCTTAACCTTATATCCAGGGCCATACCTATCAGGGCTCCTTTTTGATAAACATTATAATAGCTGTCTTTATACTCCGGCTCAAGTATATTTTTACTCATTTCTGTAAAGGGCATAGTATCATCAAAATTCTGAGAAATCTCAATCTTCTCAGAGATCCGCTTATAAAATGCTTCGTTATCGATAAGTCCCTGGTTTACCTGAAATAAATTTGCAAAATATTCGGTTACACCTTCATACATCCAAAGGTGTTGTGACATTTCAGGATTGTTATAATCGAAATAATGAATTTCTTTAGAATGAATATTTAAAGGTGTAAGGATGTGAAAAAATTCATGGGAAACCACATCGGTCATGGTTTTCTGCAATTGTTCCGGTTGCATCATTTCTGGAAGCACTACTACCGTTGAGGTATGGTGCTCCAGGGCTCCAAAACCGCGTGCATCCTGTTTTTCGGTATCTGAAAGGTAAAGTAGGATCGCATATTTCCCCGTATTGTCTATCTCACCTAAAAACCTCTTTTGAGCTGAAATCATTTTTTCAATTCCCGGTTTAATGTCTGCTGAAGTATATTTTTTGTTGGGGGAATAAACATTTACCAGCACTTCCATATCTTCAACCTTAAAGGAAGTGGTATCGGGAAGAGAATACATTATTGGGTTATCTATCACTTCAAAATAACGATCCAATAGGAAGATGTCAGTTTGATAATCTGTTGTTGCAAGCCCGTTGGTTATATCGGCAATTCTCAAGGCAGTTCCCGGAATTATGCTTTCAGGACGCTTAATTTCGAGTCGGTATGGTTCTTCATTTAAATCCTCGAAGTAGCCAACAAATCCGTGAAGGTTGAGTACAAAATTTTCATCCTTAGCGATATTGGTTCCGCTGGGAGAGAACACCCCTTCTTCGCCTTCAATATCGTAGGTGTCGTTTACAAAATAGATGAGCTTATCTAAATCTGTCGCATTCAAAATAACCCAGGTGTTTTCATCTTCCTGGCGAAATTCCATCTCATTGCCTTTATAATCAAGTGCCGTGAAATCTACAATAAGTTTTCCATAATCGTCATTGGAGTAAGTCCCGGGAACGGTTTTAGGGATGTAGAATTTTATTTCCTCTCCGGTTAATCTATCCGGGTCAACACTTACTTTTACCTTATCATCTTTTACGTTAACCAGATCCAGGCTTGCAATGATTGGTTGTTTGGCTTCGGGTTCTATTTGAGTGGTCTTACAGGAAATCAAAGTACCCAGCAGGGCAAAGGTGTATAGAATCTTTTTCATTATAAAAGCTGACTTTTTTCAATTAGACTAAGAAAAACCTAAAAAGTTACATTTAAAGGCGATTTTATTTAGGAAAAGCATAAAAAAAAGCCACCATAGTCAAATGGTGGCTTTTATTCAATAGGGAAAGGTGATTATTCTCTTATATGACCATCCCCTAAAACATAATATTTATTAGTCACCAGTTGTTTTAAACCAAGGGGACCACGGTGATGGAGTTTGTCGGTGCTAATTGCCAGTTCTGCACCAACCCCCATTTGTCCACCATCGGTAAAACGAGTAGAGGCGTTATGGTATACAGCGGCACTATCTACCTGCTCCATAAAAGTTTTGGCTTCTTCTTTATCGGTGGTAATGATTGAAGCAGAATGCCCTCCAGAATATTTATTGATCTTGTCAATAGCCTTATCTAATCCGTCAACACTACCGAGTACGATTTTCATTGCGAGAAATTCTTCATACCAGGTATCTTCGGAAGAAACTTTTTCTTCGTCGGAGAGGACTTTAGAAACTTCCTCGTCTACAAGAATAGAAACTTCATTTTCCCTGAACATTTTCTGAAGCTCTTTCAGTTTATCTTCATAGCCTGGGATGTTTTTGTCTACCAGTACCTTATCAAGAGCGTTGCAGCCTGAAATCTTATCGATCTTAGCGTTAAGCATAACCTTTTTGGCAGTCTCAAAATCGGCATTTTTAGAAACATAAAGGAAGTTGTTTCCCCGTCCACTAACGAGTACGGCTCCTGTGGAATGTTCTTTAACGAAAGCGATCAAACGTTCGCCACCACGCGGTACAACAAGATCTATGTGTACAGGGGGATTTTTAAGAAATTCCTGGGTTTCGGTTCGGTCTAATTTTAGCATCTCGATCCAGCCAGTATCCAATCCATTTTCCTGCAGGGCTTCGTGCCAGCATTGTTCCAGGATCTTGTTGCTGTGGAATGCTTCTTTTCCTCCTTTTAGATAGATCTTATTATTCGCTTTAAAAGCCAGCATAGCAGCTTCGATAGTTACATCGGGCCTTGATTCATAAATGATCATTATAGTACCGAATGGAGCTGTTTTATTGGTAATATCCAGGCCGGTATCCAGGCGACGATGTTCTATGGTTTTACCCACAGGGTCTTCCTGTTCCATCACCTCTTTAACAGATTGGATCATAGAATCAACTTTTTTCTCATCTACGATAAGTCTGTCATACATAGCCTGATCGCTTTTTCCAAAAGCTTCAAGATCCTTTTTATTAGCTTCAATTATTTCTTTGCGCTTTTTATCCAGAATTTTCATCATGGATTGCAGCACATTATTTTTAGTTTTTGTGTCTATCAACTTCATATTGAAATTTTTAAATTTTATTATTTCTTATTAACCGGGAAATTATGCGGTGAACTTTGTTCCCACTGGTTTTCCGGCAATTATATCGAGTATAACATTAGGGCGTTTACCGTTAGCGATATATGTGGTGATATTCTTGGCGGCGGTACCCTTAGCGATTTTGATTTTGGATTCCATTCCGCCACGGCCTTCACCTTCACCTTTATCAGATTCCTGAACGTATTTTTCAACGTTTTGGTCGATTTGTACCTTATTGAGTTTTTCTGAATCTTCATGATCAGGATGACCGGTATAAAGACCCTCTGTATCACTAAGGATGATAAGTGCATCTGCCTGAATCAATTCTGCAACAAGACTTGCGAGTTCATCATTATCAGAAAACATAGACATGGTTACAGATACTGCATCATCTTCATTAGCAATAGGAATAATTCCCTCAGATAATAGTGATTCATAGCAGTTAATCATGTTCTCACGGTGAATTCCAGGGCTGAAATCCCTTTTAGTAGCAAGCACTTGCGCACAACGCATTCCGAAATCGTGGAATATGCTGTAATAGTGACGCATCATTCGTGGTTGACCTACCGAGGAGAACACCTGTCTTCTTTTGGATGGATCGGTGATTTTTACGTCTCCCAGAATTTCTTTACCTGCTATTGCAGATCCTGAGGACACAAGCACTACCATAATATCTTCCTCATATAAGGTGGCGATTTGTTCTACTAGATTTTTTAATACAGGTTGTAGAATTCTATTGTCTTTGTTGGTCATTACATTTGTTCCAACTTTTACAACTATTCTCTTTTTTTCCATTTCTATAATTTTGAAATAAAACTTATTGTTACTCTTTCCCTAGTTCAACAGCTCTGTCAAAGGCAGCATAAGCAGCATCTTTAATAAGCTCTTTAACGTTGTTGTCTTCCATAGAATCAAGAGCGGCACGGGTTGTACCTCCTTTTGAGGCTACGCGTTCCATCCAGGTTTCCGGAGAAAGATCAGATTCGTTAAATAATTTAACCGCCCCTTCAAAGGTTTGGCTAACCAGTACTTTAGAATCATTTTTAGAGAAGCCCATTTTAAGAGCTGCTTCAAGCATAGACTGCATGAAGTAAAATACATATGCGGGACCACTTCCTGAAATACCTGTGGAGGCATCTATAAAGTTTTCAGTTTCTACATGGATGGACTCTCCGGTAGTATCAAGTAAATTCCTAACCATAAGTAGTTCTACCCGGGTAACTTCTTCAGATTCGGTATAAGAGGTCACCCCTTTTCCTACCTGTGCTGGTAGATTAGGCATTGACCTTACCACCTTTTTAACCCCAAGACCTTCCTGGATTTTAGAAAGGGTAACTCCTGCCATAAGAGAAACAAAAATTTGTTCATTATTTACCATTGGCCGTATTTCTTCGAAAAGACTTTCGCAGTGATATGGTTTTACCGCCAGGAAAACGACATCGGCATTGGGTAGGCATTCTTCAATATCGTCGTAAACATCAAAATGGTCTAATTTGCTTAAGCTGGTAATAATATCAGCCGATTTATCGAAGATCATTAAGTTTCTGCGGTTTAATAAACTGGACTTTGCCATTCCTTCGGCATAAGTTAGTCCCATATTTCCGGCTCCAATAAGTAATACTTTCATGTATTGTTTTTTTGGTTAATTTTTATGTGGCTTTACAGCCTGTTATTATTTCAACGATCAATTATGGCACAAAGACTATGCAAGCTTTCGGAAGATCTCCTTCATTGAAAACTTTACTGATAGTAATTTAGAGTATTTTGAGCGCTTTTGGTCCTGAAGAAAGGTTAAAACTAATTTAAATTTTGTGGAAATAACCGGTGACTTCTTGCCAAATCTGCTGTTTATCCCAGGAATAGTAATGATTTATAAAAAAGTTAGAATTTAAGTGCTTATACTAATTCCTGAAGTAAATGCCGTAAACCGGAATTTCTAAGTTTCTGTCCATCTATGTTATTGAGTTAATCGATTGATTATAGAAAAAATCTATTCATAGGGATGAACTGCAATAATGGCAGATTTGTATTACCTGAAAAGTCACGAAAAGGTTTTCGTTTTGTTTTTTTATTGAGGAAGAACGCCATCCCATTTAAGCCTGGAAATTAATAAATCTACATATTGCCTAATGGTCTTTCTTACTCTTTTCGGGTTTTTAAGGTCAATCTCTCCCTGCCATAAAAGTTCCCTTTGGCGGTTTTCTGGGAGGGTGTAAATAGAAGTTTCAGTATGATAGACCTTTGAATCGCCGTTGATATTATCGCCATGGAAAATTCCCTGGTTGGCATAGTAGTCACTCTTAAAACTTCGATAACTTCCTCTTAAATTGTGAAGACTGCTGCGTAAATCCTTATGTGATTCAACCTGGATTATTTTGCTTAACAAGACAGTATTGTAACCTTCTTCCAATAAATGTTTCTCCAGGTTATTTAGCTGTTGTTCAGTGCTTTCCCCCGGTGCAAGCTTTCCATTTAATACAGAAACACTAGCCACCGCTTCCACATTGTTTTTTTTAAACTCTTTCTGAAGTCTGGTCTCAAAGGATTCCCGGAATTCTGTAAGAGGAGTCATCCCTATGATCAATATTTTTTCAATTTTTGGTTTTTCAGCTCGATAAGGGGAATGGCTCTCCACCAGGCGTGCTGTGCTGCAAGCTGTGAAAAAAACAAAAGAAAGAATTAAGGGAATATATCTCATCGAGGTTTTTTTCTTATTAAAGTTACTAGAATATTTTGGTCCCTAATTCAGAAGCCTTTTTTGCTTCTGTTTTTTTAAGGCACCGGAAACATTCTGGAAAATATCTTTTTTTAATTGTTTATAGGATTCAGAAAAGCTATTAATCTCTTTTAAAAGAGTTCTATGTTCTTCCTTATACTTTTTTTCTTCTTCCGGTTGATCTATTCCATCAACTAAAATGTCCAACCCGTTTTTATGTTTTGATACTTTCTCAATAAGGGTCTTCATCTTCTTTTTTGATTCGGTTAATCTATCAATTAAGGTCTTAACCTCCTCAATTAAGTTAGATTCAATAATCGGTAGGGTATACTCTCTAAGCATATCTTCAAAAAAAAGATGCTCATCTTCAATAAATGCAAGGCTGGAGCTCCATTGCTGTGCACTATAGTGCATTTCTTCAGGGCTTTTCCATTCGATATACCTGAATTTTTTTTGATCCTTCATGACTTTTAATTTTAGGTGAATAATTACTCTTTTGTGATCAAGAGATCTCCGGTATAATTAAATATTTGTGATTGCAAATCTTTAAATCCGGCAATGAATTTTGTGAAATTTTCTTTTAATTCTGAATGTTGCTCACGGTAAAAACTCTCACAACTAATATCATCGCAATCCTTCATGCCATCAAGGTCGTTTTTATGATTGTGGGCCTCCCGGTTTAATATGAAAATAGCCTTACGGTAGGCATCCAGTTTTTCTTTAAAACTTTCGAACATTTCAAACATATTGGGTTGTCTGGCTTCAAAAATATCAGCCTGGAGAAATTTTGTAAGAAAACGAATATGCTCCGTTGTACTGAAGATTTCATAAAGCCAGGCATCGGTTTCCTTTTGCAGTACCTCCGTGCTTCCTTCCCTGTCGTTAAATCGTTTTTTGAAAGAAGTTGCCATAAGATTCAGAATTACATACTTCTAAATTTACAACAAAAAACAGCTTTGTAAAATGATAATTATCAAAAGATTATAAACTTTCAGGAAGCAGAAAAACTTTCATTTAGTTTTGGGATTGAAGCATTCCAATTGTATACATCCTTGAGTTTAACTCTTAAGGCATCGCTGGAATGTGGCTCGCCATGAACCAGAAAAACCTGCTCGGGAATATTTTTGATTTCGCTTGTCCAGGCCAGAAGTCCAGATTGATCAGCATGCGCGGAGAGACTGTCTATATGTTGTATTTTGGCCTTAACCTGGCAGTATTTGCCAAAAATCTTAATCTCCTGGCTGCCTTCAAGAAGCTGTCGCCCTCGTGTGCCTTCAGCCTGAAAACCAACCAGCAGCACAGTGGTTTCAGGTTTTTCGAGGTAATATCTCAGGTAAGTAAGCACCCTGCCACCTGTAACCATTCCACTTCCGGCAATTACAACTTTAGGGTGGTTATAGTCTATGGTTTTCCAGGTATCTTTATAAGAGGTGATTATTTTAAAATGCCTCTTCATCTCCCGGAATTCATTTTTATCCAGCTTATGCCATTGAGGGAAACGTTCAAAAACATCCAGTACTTCATTTCCCATAGGGCTGTCTATAAAGATTGGAATATTGGGGATTTTATTCTTCTTATAAAGCTGCCATAGTTTATACATCAGGCTTTGGAGACGTTCAACTGCGAAACTTGGAATAATAAGACTGGCGTTGTTGTTAATTACATTATCAATTTCTGAACTTAAAATTTCATCTACGTCTTCCTCAGGATGCCGGCGGTCGCCATAAGTGCTTTCCAGAATTAGATAATCTGCCCATTGAGGCCTTCCAGGGGGTTCGAGCAAAAGATCTTGCTCTCTGCCAATATCACCCGAAAAAACCCATAATTTCCCAAATACATCTAATTCTATGAAAGTCGATCCAAGAATATGCCCGTTTTTTATAAATCTAACCTTTATGTTTTCTGAAAGCTTAATCCAATCTTCAGGTTCCACTTTTTCGAATAAAGTGATCGTCTTTTCGGCTTGTTCCATATTATAAAAAGGGAGGGCCGGAGAATGGCTGCTGAAACCTTCTTTATTGGCCTTTTCAGCATTTTCTTCCTGAATTTTGGCGCTGTCCCGTAAAATAATTGAGGCGATTGCCAGGCTAGGAGAAGTTCCCAGGATTGGTCCTTTAAATCCTTGCATAAGCAACCGGGGTAAATAACCCGAATGGTCTAAATGTCCGTGAGTGAGAAGCACGGTATCAATATTTTTTGGAGGAAAAGGAAAATCCTCCCAGTTTAATTTTCTTAATTCCTTAATGCCCTGGAACATCCCGGCATCTATCAGGATGTTATACCCAGGGGTTTCCAACAGGAATTTTGAGCCGGTAACCGTTCCCGCTGCACCATAAAAGCTTATCTTGACTTTATTGCTCATATTCAGGCTTTACATAAACTTTGCATTTCTTCTAGGATGTGTTTTTTTCGGTTTGAAGAAATTCCCAGATGATCGAGGTAAAAATCATCGTTCACCAGGTCACGACATAGCACCACATCCCGACTGAGCAGGAATTGTTTCTCACGTTTATTCAGTAGAACAGATACGGTGATAGGATATAACCCAGTTTTATCTATACGTTCTTTTAAGCTATTTCCCTTGGGATAATCCCAACTTAATAGCTTTAAGCCTACACATTTAGCATATCTGGTGGCATCTTTAGTAAACCTGGTATTGGTAACTACCCAGCCTTCAGAAAAGAAAAATGGATGGTTCTTTTTGTTCTTATTGAATTTCTCAATATCTCTAAATCGGGAATGTATATATAGTGGAACCTTTACATCACAGCTTTTTCCAGGCGTACTGTGAAACTTACACTCCATTAGTAAAGTTTCATTCTCCCGGTTAGCGATAACATCTACTTCGTGGGTTACACAGGCGCCTTGAAAAATATCGCCAACTTCCACATTGTATCCACTATATTTTAGGACTGCTCCTACAAATTTTTCAAAAGGGAAACCGGTTGGACCAAGCTCATAAATGGCATTTTTTAATTTATAGCGGGAAGCCAGAAGGTGGTCCTTATTTTTTAATAAGCGGAAAGCCCGGTTATAGATCTCTTTAGTTGAAATTCCTGGATAGAGCTCCTTCCTGAGCTTAGAAAGGACCTTTTCAATCACTTCCTTGCCGGCACCGGTACGGCCCAGAGAGGCGGCAACCTTTTCTTCAGAAAAAAGTGCTTTCTGCCCAGAGGCTTTTATTATTTTTAATTCAGAAGTATCCATAGGCTAGGAACCCGGCATTAATTTATAAAAATTAGAATAAGCGCGGCAAATACCTTGTTTCCGGAAGCACTAAAATTGGAACTTTCGGTTTTTTTGAAATCTCGTGTAAGATTGACCTGGAGAATATCTTTTTGAAAAAGCCTGGTTTCTCCCTATTCAGTATCAATAATTGGCTGCCACGACTTTCGATAAAGGTAATAATGCCTTTTGTGACAGAAATATTGGTTAAGGTATGGAAACTGTGAGAGATATTCCGAAGCAGATCCTGGAGATGTTCCCTATTGTTTTCCTGCTCTTCGTCTAAATGTTCATGCTCCTGAATGTATAATATTCTTACCGCCGCAGAAAACCTGTTGGCAATTTCATTAACATAATTCACCCCGGCCTGGGAACATTTGTAGCGAAAATTAGTAGCAAATACTACCTCCTTTTTAATTTCGGGAACAAAGAGGGCATTCTCCGGAACAATTAAAACAGGGCAGGTATTACAATTATCTGAAACGTGAATGGTGTTGCTTCCAAAAATACGATTTTCAGGATCACCTGAACCTTTGGTGCCCATGACCACCAGGTTGATATTATATTTTTCTATACCCCATTTAATAGCTTCGGTAACACTATTATACATGGAAACAATCTTGAAATGATGATTTGGATTTTCGTTCATAAGGCTAAGACCATCAAGGAGTTTTTCCAGACCATCTTTAGACTGTTCATGGGCGAGATCGTAGGCAGGTTCACCGGGCTCGGGAACCATTATGCTGGTTGTTGTAAAATAGTCTGTCTGAAAAGCATTCAGCAGGTAAAAGGTACAAACATCTTTCTCAAACAAATGAATACTATACTCCAGAGCCTTCCAGGCATTTTTGGAGAAATCGGTGGGGACAAGGACATTTTTCATAGTTAAGAAGAATATTTTCCTGAAGGGATTACCAGAAAAGGAACTTTTATATGAAATCCAATTTTATTGATCACAGGCCTGAAAAGCAGGTTTTCAAAGAATGAATGCTTGTTGTTAATCATTACCAGCATATCTGTAGGATGCTCATTCTGAAAGTTATAAATTGCCTCTGTAAGCGCTTGTTTTTCTTTGCTGTAGAATTGATGCTTAAGCTTTTCCATATGGGTGGCCAGCTTTTTCTTATTCTGCTCTTTTTCCGGAGATAATTCTTCTTTGGTCAGCACATGAAGGATATTCAGCCTGGAATCATAATTTTTAATTATATCCTTTAAGAGCTGAAATTGCTGGCTACTATAATCAAGCTCATAGTCTGTAGGAAAAAGAATATTGTCTGGTTTGGTATATTCATATTCTGAAGGGATTGCCAGGATAGGGCATTTTACCTTTTTTATAGCCTGAACGGTATTGGTTCCCATCAAAACCTCCTGGGCTCCCGTAGCACCTTGTGTGCCCATTACTACCAGATCTATGTTTTTTTCTTTTACCTGGTCTTTTATTTCCTCGATCAATAAATTGAAAGCAGAGATTAATTCAAAGTGGTGATTTGGATTTTTATCTACTGCGGTAATGCGCCTTTTTACCTTTTGGAGACCCTTTTTTGAATTGTCCCGATAAATTTCTTCTAATCCGGGTTGGGTAGTGCTATATAGGATATATTCTGTGTCGTATAAAACCGGAGTAAAGGTGTTTAACAGATAGAAGGTACATTCTTCATCCTTGAACAAACTCACCGCATATTTCAAGGCGTTTATGGAGTTTGTAGAGAAATCGGTTGGCATTAAAATTTTTTTCATCTCATGAGGTTTTAGGAGTTAAACACTTTCCCGGTTAAAATTCTGCAGAACCAGTAACGGTATTTTAGGATTCAGACTGATCTTGTCTAATGTTCCTTCAAAAAGTATATTTTCCAGTTCGCTGTGCCTGGAGTTAACCAACACCAGGATATCTATTTCTTGTTTTTCAATAAATCCCATGATAGTTGATACTTTATCTGCTCCATCTACCTGATGAGTTTGGAATTTTATATTATGAAACTGCTCTTTCAGAAAGTTCAGATTATCTTTTTGTCTAAATGACTCTACAGGATATTTAGAGATATATAAAGAGTGAATCTCTGAACCAAAAACCCGGGCGATTTCGCTTACGAGTTTTAATTCTCTTCTTTGATAGGGAACGAGGAAATTTGTAGGGAAAAGAATATTCCTGGGAGTATTGTATTTATAACCTGCAGGAATTCCAAGTACCGGGCACTGTACATATTTCATCACCAATAAGGTGTTTGTGCCAAAATTTATATTGCGATCGTCTGATTTTCCCCGGGTTCCCATTATACAGAGATCGGCATTTTCAGAATCTACAAGATCATTCACCTCGTCTACCAGGGCGCCAAACGAAGCCACCTTATGATAAGTATGATGGGGATTAGGAGATATTTTCCTGATTTTTTTAAGGGTCTCTTCGAGTTTTATCTCGGCGTGGCTTAAAACTTTCTCTTTAAGCTCATCCATTAAGCTTCGGTTTAAAACCTTTTCATCGTTATATACCTCATCGGCATAGGCATGCAGGAGAAAAAATTCACAGGTTTCGTATTTCAGCAACTCTGCTGCATATTGAAGTGCATTGAAAGCATTTTCTGAAAAATCGGTTGGAAATACTATTTTTCTCATGTTTTCCTGGATTTGTATGTACTCAAATTTAACAGAATTAGGTGCCGTAAACTATGACGAAAATCAGTAAACCCCCCTGTTTATAAAATCATTAAGAAAAGAATGGAGGATTTTAGATGATGTTTATCATTTTTTAATTTAAGTCTGTTCGGTATCTTTAGTTATTAACTCTTAAAATAAACACGATGAAACCTATTCGCCTAATCCTTATTCTCCTGGTACCATTTTTTATGGAGGCTCAGGAATTAAAAGACCTTAGTTATGTTGGCTCTCTCCATGAGGGATATGCACCGGTGAAAAAGAATAACCAGTGGGGTTTTATTGATGCCTCAGGAGAATTAGTGGTTGACTTCAGAAATGATCTTATTGAAAACGAAAAAGTCTCAACAGCCCGTGATCTGGGGGTTGCTACTCAAAAAGTACCGGTAATGAAGGAGAACAGAGCCATAATTAAAAAAAATATCGAAGGGATAAATTACTATGGTTTTATAGATGAAACCGGAAAAGTGGTAATAGAACCTGAATTTCTAAATGTGTCTTTATTCAATGATGGGAAGGCCCTGGCTCTGAAACTTGCAGAAGAAGAATTGGGGAAAAATCCAGTACTGGGAAAAAGAATGATTTCTTATAAATATGATGTAGTATTTATTGATAAGGATGGAGAAGTTTTACAATATTTATCGGGCCCATTTCCCGTTTCGGTTACTAAGAGGAAACTCCGGGAAGCGCCTCCAATTACGGCCAGAATCCTCACAGATAACCTTATAAGTGTTCGGGGGCCTGATAAAAGCTGGCAAATATTTACACATTAAAAAAAAAGGGCGAAAATTTTCGCCCCTTTTTTCTGTCCATTTTGGTCTAAGAAACTTTAATGGTCTTTTGTTTTTTAGAAGCTTCGGTTTCTTCCTTTTTCTGAAGGATCATTTTAAGGATTCCGTCTTTATAACTGGCCTTCACTTCCTTTTCTTCATCAATACTGTCGGGTAAGCTCATAGATCGGGAAAAGCTGTTATAACTGAATTCCTTTTTTACAAATCCTTCTTTCTCTTCTTCAGATTTCTCTTCTCTTTCTGCAGAGATTGTCAGGATTCCATTTTCCATTGTTACTTTGAAATCATCCTTTTCAAGTCCGGGGGCAGCCAATTCGATTTCATAATCTTTTTCGTTATCCTTGATATTCACTGCAGGACTGAAATCGAAATCTTCTCCATTAAAAATGCGATTTAAATTATTCAGTTTCCTGGTGTCCATCAATTCAGAAAAAAACGGATCATCAGTAAATAATGAGGTGCCCCACATTGGGCGCCGACGTTTGTTGGATTTAATTAGTGACATAATATTAAAATTTTAGGGTTAATAAATCATATCCCTAATGTATTTAATAGTAGGGGTTTGGGTAATGATAAATATCAATCTTTAAAAAATAATGAAATTTATATTGAAATGGATAATACTCCTTGAGTAGTAAAAATAAAAAGCAGAAAACTGAAAATTTTCTGCTTTTTATTGGAGTACTATGTTCACTTAGGTAATCATTAAGGAAAATTTATTCCTCTATGAATGCTTAAATTCGCGATTAAACTGTGAATTATTAACTCCAGAAATTTGATCTTTTTAGTTCTATAAAAACCTCAAGATCAGATTTGTTTTTTGTTGAGCACTAAGATAACAGACTTGTAATTTATAAAAAATGACAAATCTCATCTAATTAAAATTTAACATTTCATCAGTTTCCCGTGTACTTAATTTTTTTGATTAGTCTAAATACTTAGGTTTTGTTTAATCCATTGTACCGATTAACCATTTAAAAAAATCTAAAAAACGCTCATCTATTTATTTTCTTTTATTTCACCCGCCTTCTTGAGCGCGAACCTGGTGAAAAAAGGTGCGGTAAGTTCAAAAATAATGGTGGAGCCCAGGATGATATTGAGCAGGAGCGCTGCTATTTCCTGCATTCCTGGATGATCTGAAGCCTTGATGGCAAGGCCAATAGCTACGCCAGCCTGTGGAAACAAACAAAGACCTAATAGCCTTCGCGGCTGTTTTCCTGCCCCACCAATCAGCATTCCTATATAACTGCCCGTATACTTTCCGGCAGTTCGTAAGATCATGTAGGTAAAGACTAAAAGAGCGGATGAAAACATTATTTGCAGCTCAAAATGGATGCCGGCAAGTGTGAAGAAAAAAATAAAGACCAATTCTTCCATATGTTTAAGAGGAAGTATCCATTCTGCACGTCTTTTTGGATAAAACATGACGGAAACAAAACCAAGGCTCATACAGCTTAGGAGCATTGAAAATGCAAACAATTCAGATAGCCCCAATACCAGCAGTATAAATCCTAATATAGTTACCAATCGAAGCTCTTCTTTTTTTAATCTATTTCCCAGGTACCCTAGTAAAACACCAAGTATACTTCCCAATAAGAGTGCGCCACCTATTTCTTTTAGTCCTTCCATGAGGCTACTGGAAAATCCTCCTTCGGTCACTGTTCCTAAAACAAGGGTAAATAGAATTACGCCAATAGCATCATCTATAGCTATCACACCTAACAAAGTATTGGTTAATTTACCTTTAGCTCCATATTCTTCTATAATCCCAAGACTGGCGGCAGGGGCTGTTGCGGTGGCTATTGTACCAATTATCAATGCCATGGTAAAATCGATCTCTTTGAGAAAACCAAAGGCCGAACCAAGAAACCAAAGTCCCAGCGCAACAAAGATGATGGCTCCTAAGGACTGTCCCAGGACAGCTGCCATTATAGTACCTTTTTCTTTTTTCAGGCTTTGAAGGTCAACCTCAGATCCAATAATATAGGCGATAATCCCTAATGCAATATTTGTGAGAAAAGGCGACCAACTCGCAGTGGAAAAATGGAGCATATCTCCCAGAATGCCTGGAGAAAAAATGACTCCAATAAGAATGTAAGCTACTACTCTTGGGAGATTCACTTTTTCGGCAAGAAGTCCGGCGAGAGATCCAATACTAAGCAGAATCCCTAATATAATTATCGGAGAAAAGTTTTCGTACATCGCTAAGCTTTTTTCAATTTTTAAAAGCTATTGTACTAAAGTTAATCATTTGAAGTGATGATTCCTTGTAGCTTAGCTGAAAAGGTAATTTAGTAAAAACAGAAACAGGAGACCAAAGTCTCCTGTTTCTTTAAGAAGGTATTAAAATTATTTCTAATTCTATTGTGATACCAGTGATCTTACCCGAAGTAAAATTTGTGTATCGATTAGATAATATCTTTGATACCTTCTCAATTTGATTTTTAACATCAATCAAGTACTTAAAAATCAAATTTCATTTTATTTAGATTGGCAGTTAACTGCTGCTTTCTGTGGTCTAAATTATTAATTATGAGTTGCGTAAAAAATGACATTTGTCATTTCCGGTATATTTAACAATTTATTAGCATACAGGTTTTTATGCCCGGCTTTATTAGCGTAAAAAGAAACAGGAGAACAAAGTCTCCTGTTTCCTAAGAAGGTATTAAATATATTTTCCAACTTTTTGATCGACACCAGTGATCTTACACGAGGTAAAATTTATGTGTCTAGTTGAAAATATCCTTTGATACCTTCTCAATTTGATTTTTAACTCCAATAAAGTACTTAAAAATCAAATACTGTTATTTTTTAAGAACGGCAGCTAATTCTTGCTTTCTAAGGTCTAAATTACCAAATCATTGTGTCGGGAAAAATGACAATTGTCAATTTTAATTCTTTTAACAAACAATTAATAATCAGGTGGTTCTATTTTATGCTGTTTAGTTTTTGCATATTCAGGATCTTAATATTCCGGCCCTCAATGTCTATGATCCCGCTTTTTTTCAGACTTGACAAGCTGCGAATAAAGCTTTCGGTAGAAATACCTGCTACACTGGCAAGATCGGTTCTGGAGACTCTAATGCCTTCTCGTGCGCTTTCGGGAATAAGTTCAGCAAACTGTCTTATTGTGCTGGTGGTTTTTCTTAATACTGAAGCATAGGCCATTTCAAGAAGATGATTTTTTATAAGGGAGAGGTTATCAGATAGTAACTGGGCAACTTCCAGGGTTAAATGTTGACTGGAATTAAGGATTTCCTGGAATTTAAGGCTGGAAAGTCGGTAAAAAAAACTGTTTTCCAATGCAGTAGCGGTTTCCGGGTAAAAAGAAGTATCCATAAAGTAATAAATTCCAAAAATATCTGAATTTTTATACAACCCGGTTATTAGCTCCTTACCATATTCATCCATGCGATGGGTTTTTATTAACCCATATTTAATAAGGTATACATAATTTGCATTTTTGGCTTCCCTGTAGATTTCCTCATTCTTCTCAATTTCAAGACTTTCCCCCGCCTTTTCAAAATAGGTCTTTAATTCATCTAAAGTATTAATCTTATTATTTTTGGGAGTTTCGTCTTTCTTTTTCTTTGACTTTTCATGTTTTGATATGCGTGTACTTATTGTGCGCAAAAGGTCTTTTTCGAGAAAAGGCTTGGTAAGATAATCATCGGCTCCCATGTTCATCCCCAATCTTACATCTTCTGCTTCAGATTTAGCCGATAAAAAAATAAAAGGTATCTCCCGGGTTTCTCTATGCCGGTATAAATTTTTTAGAAGTTGATAGCCATCCATAACAGGCATCAAAATATCACTGATTATGAGATCGGGCTTAAGGCGTAACGCTGTTTCCATTCCTTCCCTGCCGTTTTCGGCAGTGAAAACACGGTACTTCTCCATTTCCAGGAGTTCCCGGATGTTTTCCCGAAGTATCTTGTCGTCTTCTATGATAAGGATTTGTTTCATTACAAAAGATATTATTCAAATGAACAGCAATTACATAAATTCGGGTACGAAATACGTTGGGGGCGAAAGAACAGCTTATACTAAATATACTGAGTATCAGAGTATAATCCTGGACATAAATATACACAGAAAATATTATAAAATTCAGTAGAAATTAAAAATTTCTGTTTAACGAACCTACCAGTTGAGCTTAAGCTATAACTGGGTTTAGCAATAACTCAGCTTAAATTACATTGGTAACCCGTACCAGCCTTGATTTTTATCATTTTATAGATAAACTTAGAGCAGTATGTTTATAGGTTTTAAGCTTAACTAATATAGAATTATTTTAATTAAGCCAGGTTCTTTAATCAAAAGCTTTTCGTAAATTTAGGAGGTATAAACACCGTAAACCATGGGAAGAGATATCCATAGCTATACCGCCGATTCTTTTTATATTCATTTGGGAAAATTGTTCTATGCCATTGCAGCAGCCGATAAGGTGGTGAGAGAACAGGAAATAAAGACTCTCAGGGAGATCGTTGAAAAACAATGGCTTAAATACGATGAATTTGAAGATGAGTTTGGGACCGATGCCGCATACCAGATTGAGATATTTTTTGACTGGCTGGATGAAAACGATCCCGAACCGGGAGAGGCTTATTCTGATTTTGAAGATTATTATAAAGAACATCAGCGATTATTTACACCTGAGGCGAAACAAATGATTTGGAAAACCGCCGATGCTATTGCTGCTTCTTACTCTGGGAAAAATAAATCTGAGCTCATCCTGCTCTCCAAATTAAAATCACTATTAAAATAGTAATAAGATGATTGTCAATACCTGTCAAAGCTGTGGATTAGCCTTTACAAAAGAAAGGAGTGGTACAAACAGGGATAAAACTTTAAATAGTGATTATTGTATAGATTGTTTTAAAGATGGTGAATTTACAAATCCTCACTTAAGCTTGCACCAGTTGGAAATTCAACTTTTGGAGATGGCTGAAATACATAACGATATCTCCCTGGAAGAAGCGCAGCAAATTATTAGAAAGCTGCCTGAACTTAAACGCTGGAGAATGGAGAATATCTAAGGGTTAATATTCTTAAAGCCTACCTTACTTTTCGGGATGGGAACTTCCCATTTTATCATTTCTTTTAAAAATTCATCTATTTTTTCCACTATCAGATGCTCTGTAATAGCTGAGGGGGGATAGACTCCCATTTCAACCATGTCATTTTCTACAGGCATCCAGGTTTCCGGAAGAGGGAAGACGGTGAGGATCTCAATATCTCCATTATACATTTGGGAGAATACCAGGGCACCCCCCTGCAGAAACTGGTATGTGGGAATTTGATTTGTTTTTAGCAGTAATTCCGGCGGAAAGGAATTGAAACTTATATTAATGGCTTCATTGGTATGTATCCAGCTTAATCGCTGTACTTTCCATCCGATATCATATTTTTTTTCTACTTCGTTTAAAACTTTATTGATAAGATCTTTTACTTCAGTGTCCCATTGTATGCGCTTGTTTACAAGGGTGTCGATGGAAGCTTTATATTCGTTTACCCGCTCCTCAAGATGTTCAATCTTCATTTCAGAACATTTTAAAATTTCTCGTTGAAGCTTAATAATGGTACTTCAATACAGGATTGCATACGTTTTACCAGGTCTCTGTGAAACAAACCACCTTTTTTTGCTTCGGGCTTTCGTTCCAGCATTACAACCATATCAGCATCCAATTTTTCGATATTTTCTTTCAGAGACTTCAAAATATTATCTGAGAAAATTATTTTAAACTCTATATCTGAGTATTCCACTTTTTCAGCCAGGTTCTTTTTAAACCATTCCAGTAAATTATTTGTCATTGTCTCATCCTGATCGCTTACATGTAAAATGATTAAGTTTGGTTGTTCGGGATCCAGGAGACTGAGTAATTCTTTTAAATTAATTATATCTCTTTGTTCAAAATCTGTTGTGTAAACCACATTTTTAAGTCCGGTAAACACATAATTTGGTGGCACCGCCAGTAAAGGATAGGGAGAGATTTCCAACATATCCTTTGTAGAGCTTCCCAGGAAAAAATCTTTAAAGTTGCCCGAGCCACAAGCGCCCATTATAAGCATTCTTATTTTCATATCCCGGGTGAAATCCATGATGCCTTTTGTTACTGAAGAAGCTACCGTAACTGCTACCGTTAGGTTTAAATCTGAAAGGTCTTCATCTAAATTTTCGCTGCAAAATTCTTTCAGTTTAGCCTTAAGTGCAAGTCTTGCTTCTTTTTCGTTATTTCTCTTGGTCACTTTCAGTTCAGAAAGGGTGGCAACGTGTAAGGCGATCACATCGGTATTGAATACTTCACCCAAAGCCACGGCATATTTTAGTGCAGCTACCGAATTTTTGGAAAAGTCTGTGGTGTAAACAATCTTTTTCATCTCAAAATAAGTTTACATTAAATTTAAGTCCAGATATTTACATAAATTATGATATTCCTCAGCTTAATTAAGGTTCATGGGTTTCGGCTTCTTTTTCTTTTTGCCTTTCCAGTCTGCGAAAATAACCTCTGAAAAAGAAATTATGTTTGAGCGCTTCCATATTCTGATCGAATTTATGGGTGGCATCCTCGATATTCTCAAGACTTCCATCAAGATGGTTTACAAAAGAAGTGTCGGTAAGCATAAAGTTTATCACCCCTTTTCCGGTCTTTATATCTGATGTAAAAGCACTGATGTCCCTGGTTATTTTGTTGATCTCAACAGAAGAAGAATCCAGGTTGGACAGGGTGGAAGCGAATCTTTGAGCTGAAAGGCTGTCATTTAACAGAAGTCCGGCGAGATTTTGGTCAAAGTTTACCCGGGACAACAAATTGTTAAGCCTGTTGACACTAGTAATGGTCGATTTCGTGGTTTGTCTTAAATTGCTAATACTCTCTTTAAGATCTTCAGCCATCTTATCATCCTTGATCAAAGAACCGGCCACGCCTTCTCCGCTGTTGATAGCATTAGTGATCTTCAAAAGATCTGAAGTGAGCAATGCGGCATTTTCATTGGTTCTGTTCAAGGTAGATAGCATATCGGCAGTGGCAACCTGGCTAATAGATTCGAGGGTGTCTCCTTGTTGTAATGGTCTGGTTCCAGGGCCTTCACCAGGTATAATGTTTACTATCATACTTCCAACCAATCCGTCTGAATTGATGGTTGCCAGGGCATTTTCCCTCATTTGTTTTGCCGTTTCTATATCCAGGAACATGTTTACTGCAATACTGGTGTCATTCATCATAACAATTTGTTTTACCGTTCCTACATCCAGCCCGGCAAACCTCACGTTATTTCCTACCTGTAAACCATTTACATTTTTAAATACCGAAGTAACCTGCAGGCTATCTCCAAACAAATGTTGGCGATTTCCAATAAAGAAAATTGCCAGGGTGAAAATGATCAATCCGCTAATAACGAAAATCCCAAGGCGCAGATATGTTGATGATTTTGTTCTCATATTTTTTCTATTTAAAAAAGGCCATTATTTTAGGGTCTTTAGATTCTGATAATTCTTCAAAACTACCTTCGGCATAATTAACTCCATCGAGTAATAGAATCATACGGTTTGAAATTACTCTTGCACAATCTACATCGTGAGTAATGATTAAAGATGAGGTCTTATATTTTTTCTGAATATCCAGCATAAGCAAAATAATTTCCTTAGCCGTAATAGGATCCAGTCCTGTAGTGGGTTCATCGTATAAAATTATTTTTGGTTTAAGAATAAGTGCCCGTGCCAGTGCAATACGGCGTTGCATCCCTCCGGAAAGTTCAGCAGGCATCATGTCTATAGTATGAGGTAGCCCTACATTTTTCAAAGCTTCCAAAACCAACTCATCAGTATTCTCAAGATTAAATTTATGCGTATGCCTTCGTAGCGGAAACTCCAGGTTCTCCCTAACCGTCATCGAGTCGTATAAGGCGCTTCCCTGAAACAGAAAACCAATATCGGCCCTTAGCTCATCCAGCTCCTGTCTTTTCATCTTTGAAATATCTCTTCCCAGAACTTCTACTTTTCCCTTATCTGGCTCCATAAGTCCTACCAGGCATTTGATCATAACCGATTTCCCTGAACCCGATTTTCCCATAAGTACCAGGTTTTCTCCTTCTAAAAGCTCGAGATTAAAGCCGTTAAGTACCTTGGTCTCACCAAAGCTTTTATAGAGGTTGTGGATATTGATTACCGTATCTTTAGCTTCTTTCTTCACAGCGCTTATTGATAAAAAATGTCGGTTATAAAAACAGCTATAAAATCTATAATGAACAAGAGCATGGAAGTGAAAACCACTGCCGAATTAGATGCTTTTCCTACCCCGGCCGTTCCTTTCTTACTATTATAGCCCTTAAAACATCCAACCAGGCCTATGGCAAATCCAAAAAAGAAGGTTTTTATAGTTGCCGGAAAAAGGTCGCTAAATTCCAGGGTATTAAAAACCTGGTTAAAGTAAAGGGTAAAAGAAACATTCCCTTTTAAATTTTCAACAAGAGCTGAACCGAGGAGTGCAATAAAGTCTCCCAGAATCACTAAGATCGGGACCATTAGGGTAGTGGCAAGAATGCGGGTAACTACAAGAAATTTAAATGGATTGGTTCCCGATACTTCCATCGCGTCTATTTGCTCGGTCACTTTCATAGAACCTAATTCGGCACCAATTCCGGAGCCTATGCGTCCTGCCAGAATTAGCGCGATTACAACCGGGCCAATCTCCCTTACAATAGAAATACTTATCATTGAGGGCATCCAGGAAACCGCTCCAAATTCCATTAAAGTAGGCCTGGACTGAAGTGTAAATACAAGACCCAAAATAAAACCGGTAACACCAACCAAAAGCATAGATCTGTTACCCATGTTATAACTCTGGCGTAGAAATTCCCTGAATTCAAAAGGCCGGGAGAATAACTCCTGGAAAAATCTTCCGGCGAAACCAGTTAGTTCTCCAATCTCTATAAAGAAAGCAGAAATATTTTTTCTGAAACTATAATTGCCGTCCATATAAATATATTGCAGCTTAAAGTTACAATAGAAAGGCCAATTTATCTATGATTTTGGTCAGTTTAGATGATGAAGATGATTTTCGGAGAAGAAAGGAGTAATCAACTCTGAAGATAATCCTACAATTTTTAATTCGGGTTAACCTGGTATAATTCCATCTTAAATTTTAAAGGAAGTTTGAGATAAATGCAAAATAGTGCTCTTATATAAGCATAATCAGAAAAAATATTGATGATTTTTAAGGATATTTGTAGATTTTTAAATGTTAATTGTTGTGAAAAAGTTAAAAAACGTCAGTAAATATGGCATATGGTGCCATATTTTTTAATTTTAACCCTTATTTTTGATTTTTTGTACAAGTTTTAATTAACCTACTCCTGCTATTTTAAGATGACAAAACCTATTGATTCCTCCCAGAGTGGTGCCTTTCCCCCTGTTGTAGAAAGTCAGGAACCCAGGATTATAGCCATTGGCGCCAGTGCCGGTGGGTTAGAAGCTTTAAAGTCATTTTTTGACAATATCTCTGAAACCGACAAAAATGCCTACGTGGTAGTTCAGCATTTATCCCCCGATTATAAGAGTATGATGGGGGAGTTATTGAAGAAAAACACCAATCTTCCTATAGTAGAAATCTCCGATAGTTTAAAGCTGCACCAGGGACATATCTATTTAATTCCTCCGGTTAATAATCTTGTTTTGGAAAACGGGAAACTTCATCTGGTAGATAAGCCTAAAGATCAAAGCCTTAATCTTCCCATTGATAAATTTTTTGAATCACTGGCAAAATTCAAAAAGGAGAAAGCTATTGGAGTAATTTTAAGTGGTACGGGGAGTGATGGAACCAGGGGAGTAAGAGCTATAAAGGAGAATGACGGGATGATTATGGTGCAGGATCCTGAAGAAGCAAAATTCGACGGGATGCCTCAAAGCGCCATAAATACAGGGCTTGTAGATTATGTGCTTCCTGTAGAGAAAATGGGGCAGGAACTTAAGAATTTTATTTCGGCACCTTCAATTCTGAATTTTAAAGATGGAGATGTTTCTTTGGATGAAAATAAGCTGGATGCGATCCTGCGATTTGTAGACGAAAAAACCGGCCTTGATTTCAGAGAATATAAACGGGCTACCCTGGCACGGCGAATTTCCAGAAGGATAAATGTGTGTAAATGTGAATCCCTTTCAGAGTATTATGCCTATTTACAAGACAACCCTGAGGAAGTAGATATTCTATACCGGGAGTTTTTGATAGGAGTTACTAAATTCTTTAGAGACGAAAAGGTATGGGAAATACTTATAGGTAAAGTGATTCCTGAATTGGTTGCCAGAAAAGAAGATGGTGATGTGCTCAAGGTATGGGACGTTGGTTGTAGCAGTGGGGAAGAGGCCTATTCTTTCGCTATGGTTCTGAATGAAGAGATTGAAAAGCAGAATAAAAAAATAGACCTTAAGATCTTCGCTACCGATATTTCTGAAAAACATCTGGAAATTGGTAGTAGAGGCTTTTACCCCGAAAGTATTGTTGCAGATATAGACAATGCGTTACTTCTAAAATATTTTGTAAGCAAGGCTAATGGGTACCGGGTTGTGGATAAACTACGGAGCATGGTTGTTTTTTCAAGACATAATATCATTAAAAACCCTCCCTTTAGCAAAATGGATATGGCCGTTTGCCGTAATCTGCTTATTTATTTTCAGCCGGGAATTCAGAATAAAGCCCTGAACATGCTTCATTATTCTCTGGTTAAGAATGGTGTCCTTGTTTTAGGCACCAGTGAAAGCGTCTATAATCAAAAGAATAATTTCACAGTAGTAAACAGGGCCGCTAAAGTTTATAAAAACCTTCACCCGAGTAAACGTTTGAAATCTGATATTTCTCAACCTGAGCATATCAATAAGGTAAAATCTCAAAAATCTGTACCACCTCATTCCAGCCGCCCTGCTACGAACCCTGTCAAAACCAGGCTTAAAGATGAGCTGAATGATGCCATTATGGAGAATTTTGGAGGGGCTTCTGTACTCCTTGATTCCAACTATAACGTCTTGCAAGCTATTGGTGAATTCAGGAAATATGCAAAGATGCCAGAGGTAGGTTTTACTATAAACCTGCTGGAGATGTTGGAAGGAGATCTGAAGTATATCCTGCAGACTACCCTTAAAAAAGCAAAAACCATCAACAAGAAGGTGAAGTATCCAGCCGCGCTATTTGATGATAATGGCGAGAAAAAATCGGTGGATATTATTATAAAACCTAATACTGATAAAAAACTTGAGAACCATGTTAACTATGTGGTAACTTTTATAGAAAAGGAAGTTTTTGAAGAGGATTTAGAAAAACTTGATAAGATTACCCTTACCAACAGGACGAAAGAGTATGTCTCCAGTCTTGAGGAAGAGTTAAAACAAACCAAAGAAGAACTCAATATTTCGCTTGAGGAAATTGAAACCAGTAATGAAGAATTGCAGGCCGCCAATGAGGAGTTGCTTGCCAGTAATGAAGAGCTGCAAAGTACCAACGAGGAATTACAAAGCGTAAACGAAGAGATAAACACGGTTAATGCTGAAAATCTTCAGAAGGTAGAAGACCTCGCGGCACTTAATGCAGATATGAATAACCTGCTGGAAAGTACCGAAATAGGTACCATTTTTCTTGATAAGGAATTAAAGATAAGGAAATTCACCCCAGCCATAAAAGCCCATTTCAACCTTATTGCTGCCGATGAAGGCCGACCTATAAACCACTTTACCGTTAGTATGGGGAAAAATAACCTCATTACCCGTTGTAAAAGGGTTTTAGAGACTGGTAAAACTCTGGAAAAACACGTGGTAACTGAAAACGGACGTCATTACCTAAGGCGAATTTCTCCATATATAAATTCAAATGAAATTATTAATGGGGTGGTAATCACCTTTATTGACATTAGCAGTATTGAGAAATCGAGAAACAGGCTTGTAGCCAGTGAAAAACGCTTTAAAACTTTCTATGAAGAAGATCCGGTATTGCACATTAGTGTAGATCCTCAGAGTTCAATTATTTTACAGTGCAATAACACCGCGGTTCAGGAATTAGGTTACGAATCTAAAGAAGACCTTATCGGGAAACTGGTTTATGATCTTTATGATGAAGAGGCCCAAATAAAGGCTTTAAAATCCAATAAAGAATTTCAGGAAACCGGAGAATTGAAGAATATCGAGCAGGATATGCTTAAAAAATCCGGAGAGCTTTTACCGGTAATTCTCAGTGCCACTGCCGAAAAAGATGAAAAAGATAAAGTTGTTACGATAAGGTATACCTGTGTCGATATTTCGGCTCAGAAAAAAGCCGAAGAAAAACTTAAACGACAAAAATCTGATTTGGAACGTGCTAATTACGATCTCGAACAGTTTGTATCTATTTGTTCTCATGATCTTCAGGAGCCTTTGTCTACCATAAAATTTGGTAGTGATGTCTTAGGAAAGATCTATTCCAAAAACCTCGATGAGAAAGGGCAGAATTACCTTTCCTACATCAAAGGTGCCTCCACCAGGCTCGCCGGCCAAATCAAGGCACTCTTGGAACATTCACGCATCGGCCGAAATGGTGAGAAAAAACTGGTGGATATAAAGGAGATGGTTGAAGTAGTAAAATATGATCTTGGAAAACGAATAAAAGAGACAAAAGCCAGGGTTTCTTCCGGAAAGCTTCCTAAACTTAAGGTTTATGAAATTGAATTGCGATTATTGTTTCAGAATCTAATCGGCAATGCTATAAAATATACTCCTGAAGACCGAAATCCGGAGATACGAATCTCAGCCTTTAAAGAAGGTCAATTCTGGGTTTTTTCAATTATGGATAATGGGATGGGTATTTCAGAAGAGGATCAGAAAAATATCTTTACCATTTTTAATAGGGTAGAAGCCAATGATACCGAAGGTACCGGGGTTGGTCTTGCTCACGTAAAGAAAATCATAGAGTTACATGAAGGTTCCCTCTGGGTAGATTCTCAGGTTGGGATTGGAAGTACCTTTTATTTTAAAATTAAGGAGTAACCCCAAATGCTGGAACACCAAAATCCATCCACAGAAAATAGATATTCCAGCATGCTAATAAGCTTCCTCCCATTTTTATTTACAATGAAATAATGATAACGACTCCCTTACGAATTCTCCTGGTTGAAGATAGCGAAAACGATATTTCCCTAATCAAGAAAAATATAAATAAAATTGTAGAAACAGCTGAATTTGAGGTAGTGGATAACCTTTCGGGCTACCAAAAGAAGCTTTTGAATTTTGTTCCCGATGTTGTGATTTCAGATTACAACTTACCCAGCTGCGACGGTTTCGAGATCCTGGAACTAACAAGGTCTATAGACCCGGAAATGCCATTTATTTTTTTAACCGGAACAATAGAGGATGAAAATCTTGCCGCACATACCTTCCTTGCCAGGGCAAGTGGATTTATTTTAAAAAAACATATCCATTCCCTTGATGAGAAATTAAAGCCGCTTCTTAAAAAAGTTGTTTACAATATGGTGGTCCATGATGATCTTCGGGAACAAATAAGGAAAAATAAGATCGCAGTAAACCAGATTTATAATTACCTTGATAATCTTCATAATGATAATGAAGAACAACAAGGAAATATAGACACCCTCAAAAAGAATATAGAAGACTATAAATCAGGGAAAGAAGATGCTGAAAAATCTTAGGGAGGCAACCAGGCAATTACATGAAGAAATAGAACAGGATAATCTTGCCGCAAAAATAATGTCTCACGAGATAAGTCTTGGTGAATATAAACTCCTTTTGCTTCAGAATTATATTGCTTATAAGATTACCGAAGAACAAATTAGTAGCCATTTGGATAATTGGAAATCTGATAAATCCCTTCGGTTAAAGAAAGATCTTGAGTTTCTGAATGTTGATACTTCGGTTTTAGTTGGTTTCAACAATCGGTTTAAAATAAGTAATAAAACCGAGGCGCTAGGCGCGACCTATGTGGTGGAGGGCTCAGCTCTTGGCGCACTGCAAATTTCAAAAGAACTACCACATTGCCAATCCGTGGCTAAATTAGATAAACCCCATTATTTTAACGCAGAAAGAAACTCTATGGAAGCTTGGAACAGCTTTCTAAAACGCCTGCGTAACTCAGAATTTTCAGAAGAAGAAAAGAGTATTGCTGCTCAAAAAGCACAGGAAACTTTTAGGTTTTTTGGCGAGGTTTTCAAACTGGATATAACAGCGGTAAACTTCCAGGAATAACTTTTTATCTTGGTTCATTTGGGCTTTTTACTTAGGTTTACCAATCTTTAAATTTAACGCCCTGATAATGATTGTACAAAATCTTCGGGGGCTGATTTGCTTAATTCTGGCCCTTGGTATTAATTTTAGTTTTTTTGCCCAAAATGGGCGTATTCCTGTGCGTGCCGAAAATGGGATGGTGGTCACAAGCCATCACCTGGCTTCAAAGGTAGGAAATGATATTCTTGAACAGGGTGGAAACGCGATCGATGCCAGTGTAGCTACAGCTTTTGCCCTGGCCGTGACTTTGCCTTCAGCAGGAAACATTGGAGGTGGTGGCTTTTTGGTTTACTACGGAAATGATGGGCACAAAACTACTTTTAACTTCAGGGAAAAAGCACCGCTGGCAGCATCAGCAGAGATGTTTCTGGGAGTAGAAGGAAAGGTTAAAGATAACTCCAACCATGAGGGAATACTCTCAGTAGGGGTGCCGGGTACAGTAGCGGGATTGTATAAAGCCCATCAAAAAATGGGTAGTCTTCCCTGGGAAGACCTGGTAGCTCCCGCGATTAAGCTGGCTGAAGAGGGATTTCCTTCCACTTATAATATGAACTGGTTTCTTAACTGGGCCAGGGAGCATAAAGATGAAGATATTTATAAGGCTACTGCAAAAGCTTTTTTGAAGAATGGGGAAGAGATATATAAGCCGGGAGAAATTTGGATACAAGCCGACTTGGCTGAAACCCTGAAACGAATTCAAAAGAATGGCGCCGATGGATTTTACAAAGGAAAGACGGCCAGGCTCATTGTGGACTATATGAAAAAACACAACGGACTTATCACAAAAGAAGATCTGGCCCGTTATGAAGCCGAAGAACTGGAGCCGATAACAGGTACCTACCGGGGTCATGAAATTGTCTCTATGCCGCCACCAAGTTCCGGTGGAATTGCCCTAATAGAAATGCTCAATATTATTGAAGCTTTTAATATTAAGGAGATGGGACATAATTCGGCTGCTTCCCTTCACTTGCTAACTGAGGCAATGAGACGTGCATTTTCTGATAGGGCTTTGTACCTCGGCGACCCGAATTTCAATCCTGATATGCCTGTAGAGAAGATTACCTCCAAGGATTATGCTGCGAGATTACGATCAACTATTGAATTAGATAGAGCTTCGGTGAGTGATTCAGCTAATTTTTCAGAAGCTCATATAAAATATGAGAGTCCGCAAACCACACATATTTCTGTTGTAGATAAAGAAGGTAATGCAGTTTCCTTAACCTACACCTTAGAATATAGCTATGGCTCTAAAATTACTGTGGATGGTGCCGGTTTTCTTCTGAATAATGAAATGGGGGATTTCAATCCTATTCCCGGCTACACCGATACTACAGGGTTAATAGGAACCAAACCCAATCTCGCTGCACCCGAAAAAAGAATGCTCTCCAGTATGACACCCACTATTGTAGGCAAAGATGGTAAACCTCTTATAGTAATTGGAAGCCCCGGTGGACGGACCATTATTAATACCGTATTTCAGGTTATTGTTAATGTGATAGACCACGAAATGAATATTGCCCGGGCAATAGAAGCACCAAGGATACATCACCAATGGCTTCCTGATATCACCTCTTTTGAACGCTATGGGATCTCACCTGATACCCAAAAGCTTTATGAAGAAATGGGACATAGGCTTAGATACCGAAACAATCAGGGACAGGCTATGGGTATTTATATAGACGAGGAGGAAGGCGTGATCTACGGCGCAGCCGATTCCCGAAGTTATGATTCAAGGGCGGTGGGCCACTAAATTATTCAGAAATAAAAAAAGCACCGCGGAATTATTCCTGGCGCTTTTGCATAATCTATGGCCTAAAGTTTATAATAATATTAAAATAATTGGTGCTTTAATGTTTTATCTTGAAAGGAAAGAATTAACCAAAAAAGATAAAGCTATGAGTAAAGTGAATTTAGCTGTGATTTATTACAGCGCGACTGGAACAAATCATCAACTAGCCAGGTGGGCAGAAGAAGCGGGCAAAAACTCCGGAGCCGGGGAAGTGCGCTTTCGGAAAATAAAGGAAACAGCACCAAAAGAAGCAATCGCACAAAACAAAGACTGGGAGAAGCATGTTGAAGCAGCAAAAGATATTACCGAAGCCAGCTTAGACGATCTGGAGTGGGCAGATGCCATTATCTTTAGTATCCCTACCCGTTATGGAAATATGCCATCACAGGTGCAACAGTTCATCGATACTACCGGCGGACTATGGTCGCAGGGAAAGCTTGCCAGTAAGGTCGTTAGCGGAATGACCAGTGCAAGTAATCCCCACGGAGGGCAGGAAACTACCTTAATGTCTTTATATAAAACAATGTTTCACTGGGGAGCCATCGTAGTTGCTCCCGGCTATACCGATAAATGTTTATTTGAATCGGGGGGAAATCCTTATGGGCTTAGTGTCACTGCCGGAAAGGATACTCTTGACGATAAAATTAAAAATGCTGTTTCACACCAGGTAAAAAGATTGGTGGAAACTACCGGGAAGTTAAAGTCTTAAATTTTTTTGGTCTCAATAATAAAGGCGGTTCCTAAAGGGCCGCCCTTTTTATTATATTTAATCCAAATTGAATCTCTGATGAAAAAGTTTCTTCTCTTGCTGTTCCTGGTGCCGGGTCTTCTCCTGAGCCAAAACGATCAAATAGTTTATGATTTATTAATTGAAAATGCCACAGTTATTGACGGTTCGGGAACGGATAAATTCAGGGCACATGTTCTTGTTCATGAGAACGAAATTGTTCAGATTGAAAAGAATACCAGCCTGGAATTTACAGCGCAAAGAACAATTGATGCCGAAGACCTTATCTTGAGCCCCGGGTTTATTGATAGCCATTCTCACGGGGATCCTTTGAAAACTCCCCATTTTAAGAATTTCCTCGCAATGGGCGTCACTACCATCACCTTGGGCCAGGATGGATACAGTCCCAGTGAAAGAGATCTTGGTAAATGGGGAAATAAGGTTAAAAAGATCCAGCCTGCAACAAATATCGCGATGTTCGTCGGGCATAATACGCTAAGGCAGTTATCAGGGGTTAATTATGACTCTGTGCCCGGGGAGCAGGGGTTGAAGGAAATGGAAAATCTCCTTCAAAATGCGATGGATGCAGGAGTTTTTGGAATGACCACTGGCCTGGAATATAATCCCGGGAACTTTTCCGGAGATTTAGAGCTTGAAAGATTGGCAAAAATAGTAGGTATAAACGGCGGCTTAATCATGAGTCATATGCGGAATGAAGATGATACTGAGCTTGAGAATTCCATTAAAGAGCTACTTGCCCAGGGAAAATATTGCCCGGTTCACATCTCACATATCAAATCGGTGTATGGAAAAGGGGAACAGCGCGCTAATGAGATACTCAGCCTGCTTGAAGAGGCTAGGGTAGATGGTATTGAAGTAACAGCCGATCTTTATCCGTATTCTGCGAGTTATACCGGAATTGCCATTGTATTCCCGGATTGGGCCAAAAAGCCGAATGATTATAAAAGCGTCTTAAAAAACCGCAAAGCTGAATTACAGGAATTTCTTCGGAATAAAATTGCTGAACGTAACGGGCCCGAAGCGACCTTAATAGGGTCCGGAAAATTTAAAGGGAAAAGCCTTGAGCAGATCGCGAAGGAACTCAATAAGCCTTTTGAAGATGTGCTTATTGAAGATATTGGCCCATACGGGGCGGGAGGAGCATATTTTATTATGGACAATGAATTACAGGAGACACTAATGCAACATGAACTGGTGAATATTTGTAGCGATGGAAGTCCAACGATGAGACACCCCAGGGGTTATGGCAGCTTTGCTAAGATCATCGAAACTTTTGTTGTAGATAAAGGGACCTTCTCCCTGGAAGAAGCCATTTATAAAATGACCGGGATGCCCGCGGACCTTTTAGGATTTAAAGATCGCGGACTTATAAAAGTAGGCTATAAAGCCGATCTTTTGCTTTTTGATCCTTCAGAAATAAAGGAAATGGCAACTTACGAGGAACCGCATCAACTTGCCGTTGGCTTCAAATATGTTCTGGTTAACGGGAATATTGCAAAGAATGATTCTGAATTTTCAGAAGAAAGAAATGGAAGACTTCTTCGAAGACCTTAATAATCAAATTGATCTAATTCAATCACCTGGCCTGCATCCATATTTGAAAGTTTTTCGTTTCCCACCCGAATTCTTACCAGCCTTAAAGTAGGAAATCCTACCGCGGCCGTCATTTTCTTTACCTGACGGAATTTGCCTTCGGTAAGGATTATAGAAACCCAGGTTGTGGGACCGTGACGCTCGTCCCTTATCTTTTTAGCACGTGGAGGAAAAACCGGTCTTTGCTCTAATTTAAAAGCCTTACAGGGAAGACTTTGATAGTTTTTACCGTTAATGCTTAT
The DNA here is from genome assembly GCF_036568425.1 of Salegentibacter sp. GTDB lineage: Bacteria > Bacteroidota > Bacteroidia > Flavobacteriales > Flavobacteriaceae > Salegentibacter. The sequence continues at coordinate 53,921 of NZ_DATCSO010000013.1, forward strand.
CTCTACTCCCTTGCAAAGCTGTTCTATAGCTGCTTCGGTGATCTCACCATCAACCTGCACATAATATTCCTTTTCAACTTTATTGCCTGTAATGGTGGCGCTTGCTTTACCATTTGTAGTAAGCAGTAAAAGGCCTTCTGAATCCTGGTCCAAACGTCCCACAGCCATGGTGCCTTCAGGAAAATCATATAAATCCCCTAAAAGCTTTTTCTTTTTCCTTGGCTTTTCGTTGGTGATAAACTGGCTTAGATACCCGTAAGGCTTGTAGATCTTGAAGTAACTTTGCAAAGCTGTAGAGTTTAGCGTAGGACGAGTTTTTTTACAAGCTCGCGTCCCAATTCCTCATTGAGCATTTTTATGATCCTGGCTTTTCCATAGCTTAATTCTTCCCGTAAAACCGAAGAACTCAACTGCACATATAAAGTTTCATTTTGCAGTTTTAAGCCCGTGGTATATTTCTCGATGGCTGGGCCCATTTCACGGTTCCAAACATCCCTTACGTTAACCTTGTCAAGCCCTGATTGAAGTTTATTCTTGTCTACAAAATCTTTTAGCACCTCGCCTATGCTCAAATTCTCATTATTTCTCCGGTTATTCTTTTTCATCTTCTTCAGCAAATAATGGGGTGAATTTTTTATAATGGTAAATGATTCCATCCTTATTCAGGATACTCATTTTTTCTTCGTCTGCTTCTAACAGCGTTTCTTTCCATTCATCGAAAGGAGTCTTGTAGTAAAGACGTAGGCTGTCGTTTTCAATTTTTATTCTTAGCTCCTCGGCGTGTTCACTGGTTTTATAACTTCCATCAAACTGAGGCTGTAATTTTTTTCTGAATCCGGTGCTATCTGTTATCTCGAAATAATCAATATTTTCATTTATTGAATATTTCCTCACCGAATCACCAGGGAGCTCAACTTTATCGATTTCCCAATAGCCTTCGATATATTTTATCTGCTCTTCGGGATTCTGATTTTTACAGCTTAAAAGTACGATTCCGATAAGAGAATAAAGAATTAATTTATTCACAATTTGAAGATTTTATAGGTTTGGTTACTGTTCTGTACGACTTTCTCTGTCCTGTCGGCGTGGGTGTCACTAATAAAGATCTGTCCTAATTCTTTTGTTGCGACCAGGGCCACAATATGAGCAACACGTTGTTCATCGAGTTTGTCGAAAATATCATCCAGCAATAAAATAGGATTTACTTTGCTTAGCGCCTTTATGAAATCGAATTGAGCCAGTTTTAAAGCAACCAGAAATGATTTTTGCTGACCTTGTGAACCGAATTTTTTGATAGGGTGGCCTTCTATCTCAAAACTGAGATCATCTTTGTGCGTGCCTACACTGGTGTATTGCAGCGCCATATCCTTCTGAAGATTTTCTTCAAGAAGATTGGCTAATGGTTTTTCAAAAAGCTGACTCTTGTAACTGATATCTACTTTCTCCTTGTTCGCAGTGATATCGTTATATCGTTTATTGAAGATTGGAATAAACTCTTTAAGGAATTTCTGCCTTTTCTCAAATAGATATTGCCCTAGCTCACTAAGTTGTAGGTTATAAACCTCCAGCGTGTCCCGGTCAAAACTATGATTTGCCCCAAAATACTTCAGCAGGGAATTACGCTGGGCCAGAATTTTCCCATACTGAATCAACTTGTTGAGGTAAAGCTGGTCACTTTGGGAGATAACGCCGTCTATAAATTTTCTTCGGGTTTCACTCCCTTCAATTATAAGGTCGCGGTCGGCAGGAGAAATAATTACGGCCGGAATAAAACCTATATGGTCACTAAATTTCTCGTAGGGTTTATTGTTTCTTTTGATCAACTTTTTCTGGCCGCGTTTGGCACTTACTACTATTTGTTCGGTTTTGTCAAGCTTTTCAAACTCTCCTTCTATCACAAAAAAGTCGGCATCGTGGTTTATATTCTGGCTGGTAATAGGGTTAAAATAGCTTTTTCCGAAGGCAAGATGATAAATACTGTCTAAAACGTTGGTTTTTCCAACCCCATTATGGCCAACAAGACAATTAATTTTTTGATCGAACTCAAATGTAGCCGAATCGAAGTTCTTATAATGAAGTAGGTTAAGATGTTTTAGATGCATAAAACTCTGAGGTTCAGCCGGGTGGTTTTTGTTAAAATTTTCTTTATAAAACTAAGCGAATGACCCTAAAATATTAAAAAAATACAAATATTTTCCCTTTTAATTTTCAATAAAAATCCTATTTTTGCGACGCATTAAACAGATTTTATGGCAACTTACAAGAAAAAGGGAAATAAACCATCTAATAAGGAAGAACGAAGAAAAAAGGTTGAAGAGGAATCTACAACTGCTGAAGTATTTAACACCCTTGATGAAGGAGCCTCAAAGACTGAGACCTGGGTGGCCGATAATCAAAAGTATATCTACATTATAGTAGGGGTAGCCATTGTGGTTGTGTTAGGTTATTTAGGTTGGGAACGTTTTATACAGGAACCAAAAGAGACTGAAGCGGCAAACGAAATGGCTCAGGCTCAAAATTATTTTACAAATGCGATGAATAGCGCAGGAGCTGAGCGTGACTCACTTTACAACATGTCTCTTAACGGAGGTGAAGGAAAGTATGGTTTTCTTGATATCATAGAAAACTACGGGGGAACAGACGCCGCCAACCTTGCAAGATACAATGCGGGATTTGCTTATCTGCACACCGGGAAATACCAGGAAGCTATAGATCACCTTGAAGATTTTGAAAGCGATGATGAAATTCTTGCGGCTTTGGCTGTAGGAGGAATTGGTGATGCTTTTATGCAGCTGGAGCAACCGGAAGAGGCTTTAGATTATTATGATAAAGCAGCTTCTATGCGTTCTAACGAATTTACCACTCCTAAATTTTTATTGAAAGCGGCGATTACTGCGCTTGAGATAGGGGAGAGTAATGAAGCAGAAGATTACCTTACTAAATTAAGAGATGAATATCCAGAGAGCCCGGAGGCCGATCAGGTTCCGGTGTATTTAGGACAGGCTCAGGCTAATAACTAATTATATGGCTACTGAAGGAAAGAATCTTTCAACTTACGATAAAGACACAATCCCAAACGCGGAAGACTTCCGGTTTGGGATTGT
>NZ_DATCSO010000014.1:0-13123 GCF_036568425.1 Salegentibacter sp.
TCCTTAAGCGCTTTTTCCAATGATACATGAACCACTTTTTGATGGTGTACTCCAACCATAATATTGGATTTACCATCGGTAAGTGCTTCTACTGCACCTACACCAAGTTTACTCGCCAGCACCCGGTCAAAACAACTTGGAGAACCTCCACGCTGAATATGCCCCAATACCGACACCCTAATGTCGTACTCTTCATATTTTTCGCCGATATGTTCGGCGAGTTCAAAAATTGTTTTACCGCTTTTCTCTCCTTCTGCTACCACGATAATACTTGAAGTCTTTCCGGATTTTTTACTTTTTTCCAGAGATTCCATCATTAGCTCTATTCCCCCTTCTTCTTCAGGAATAAGGATTTCTTCAGCACCTGCTCCAATCCCGCTATTCAAAGCGATATCACCAGCATCGCGCCCCATTACCTCGATTAAAAACAGCCTGTTATGGGAGCTGGCGGTATCCCTGATCTTATCTATAGCTTCCACCACGGTATTTAATGCGGTGTCATAGCCCAGGGTATAATCGGTGCCACTAATGTCGTTATCGATGGTTGCCGGAATCCCTACAACCGGAAAATCGAACTCCTGATTAAACAAAAGTCCTCCGGTAAAGGTTCCATCCCCACCTATCACAACCAGAGCATCTACACCAGCCTTTTTAAGGTGATCATAGGCTTTTTTTCTCCCCTCTTTGGTCTTGAACTCCATTGCGCGGGTAGACTTAAGGAAAGTACCACCTTTATTAATAACGTTTCTTACAGATCTTGCGTCAAGCTTTTCAAAATCGCCCTCAATAAGACCTTGATAACCCCGGTAAATACCTGTACACTCAAGGTTGTAATATGAACAAGCCCGTACAACTGCCCTTATTGCGGCATTCATTCCTGGAGCGTCTCCTCCGGAAGTTAAAACTGCTATATTGTTAATTTTCTTCATCATTACCTCAAAGCTATTTCAATTGATTAATATAACCTAATTTCCGCAAAAACTAAATCGTTTTCGGTTAATAACTAATAAAAACAGCCCGTTTTAGCGGGCTGTTTTTATTAATTTAGGAGTTTTTTTACTTATTTACTAATATTCTATATTGCCATGGATTTAATTCGAAATTTCCATTCTCTGCCATCTTTACACTTTCTCCAGTCATATAATCTGTATACTCTCCTTCCAGTTTTATCGTGAAATTAACGGGAGAATCACTGAAGTTAGAAAGATAAATGAGGACCTGCCCATTCTTCTCTCGTTTAAAAGCCATTACTTTTTCTTCTTCTGAAGTTTCCAAAGCTTCATAAGAGGCTGCTTCCTTCGCTCCATGCAAGGCTACATTTTGGTTTTTAAGTTCTCCTAATTTCTCAAGGATCGGCCATACCTTTCCTTTTTCTTTAGAAATGGTGTCTTTTTCAAAGAACTTCAGTCTTTTATCCATATCATATTCCTGACCACTGTAAATAAGTGGCATCCCCGGAAGCGTATAACTAAAAGCAAGCATAGCTTCTGAAGCCTCCCCCATTCTTTCTTTTACGGTACCATTCCAGGAGTTTTCATCGTGATTTGTCACGAAATTCATCAGGTAATCATCCTCCTGGTAGGTGGTATCTATCTTTTTCATATAGGCATTCCAGTCTTCCACAGTTTTCTTGCCCTGGGCCATTTCATTCATAATGTGATGACCTTCCCAGTTATATCCCATATCGAAGGCATTATGAAAAAGATCTTTATCCTCAGATTCAGCCAACATAAACAATGGTTTGTGGGATTCCAGTTTTTCTACAGCCTGCTCCCAGAATTTAGTTGGAACTTCTCCGGCTACATCAGCGCGGAAACCATCAATATCATATTCCTTTACCCAAAATTCCATCTCTTTGGTCATGGCTTCCCAAAGAGCTTTATTCTCATAGTTAAGGTCTGCCACATCAGTCCAGCCCCAGCTTTCACCGGTATCCGGATTTAAGGGATCAACGATCTCACCTTTTTCATTTTGAGTGTAAAATTCAGGATGTTCTTCTATCCAGTGATGGTCCCAGCCGGTATGGTTGGCCACCCAATCAAGAATAACATACATTCCGTTCTCGTGCGCGGTATCCACAAGATTTTTGAAATCATCAAAATTTCCAAATTCGGGGTTCACTTCGGTATAATCAGCAATCGCATAGTAGCTACCTAAATATTTCTTTCTTTCCTCTTCGTCTTCAATATCTTCTATAGAAAGGTCCCCTTTTGCTTTGCGGTTTTTCATAGAAATTGGATAAACCGGCATCAGCCAAATCACTTTTACTCCTAATTCCTTTAATTGTGGAATATCCTTGGTAAATTCCTCGAAAGTCCCTTCCGGGGAATATTGGCGAATATTCGCTTCATAAATCACAGCCGATTCCATCGCCTCATTAGATACCGGCTCCAGACTTTCCTGTTTTTCTTCTCTTTGTTCTTCCTGCTTTGGCTCGCTTTTACAAGCCACCATCAGTACCAGAAGTGCCATTATCATTGAAAATTGTTTCATAGTTATTTATTTTTTAGTTCATTTTTGTTGTTAAAAGGTAAACGCCTTCCTGGTCTAATTCCAGGCTCTTATCCCATTCAAAAGTTTCTCCTGAAATCAGGTTTTTAAGGGTTTCCCCATTTAGTCCTAATTGTTTGAACCTTTCCAGGTCTAAACTGAAGTTTTCCTCATTTTTATTCAGTATGATCACTACACTTTCAGCTTCGGTTTGTCTTGCCAGCACATATACCCCATCCTGAGGAGCAAAATGCAAGGTTCTTCCTGCATGAATTGCCTCAGAATCTTTACGGTAATTCAGGATCTTCTTCAGAAAATCCTGCATATCCAACTCTTCTTCCGAGAGTCCCTCACCGGTGAAGGCATTGGTGTCATGATCCTCCCAGCCTCCGGGAAATTCGGTACGAATAAGTCCGTGGTCACCGGGATTGGCTGTATCATCCATAAGGATCTCGGTGCCATAATAGATTTGAGGTGTTCTTGGAAGTACCAGCATATAGGCCACAGCCATTTGGGTTTTTACTACATCTTCATCCAGTTGGGTAAAGATCCTGCTCTTATCATGGTTGTCGGGGAAAATCATTATATCCTCGGGGCATTCATAGGCGAAATCGTTGGCAAGGCCTTCATAAATTTTCAAAAGTCCACTTCCCCAGCCTTCATCTTCTTTCAAACCTTTTACAATTTCACCCTGCATCGCAAAGTCCATTGTAGATCTTAGATTGGATTTGTAGCCGTCTTTATTGTCTACTCCATCCTGCCAGTAACGAATTAAAAGCGGATTATAGCTCCATTCTTCCCCCACGATATTAAAATCGGGGTATTCGGTCATTATAGCCCCGGCCCATTCGCTCATAAAATCTTTATCGGGATAGGGATAGGTGTCCTGTCGAATTCCACCAAGACCGAGGTATTCTATCCACCAGATACTATTCTGAATAAGATATTTGGCCATAAATGGATTTTCCTGATTCAGATCGGGCATAGTGTCCACAAACCAACCTTCGGTCATTTGTTTTTTATCTACATCGGCAGCATAAAAATCCTGATTGGAGGTTCTAATATGATTTGATTTGGTTAATTCCTTGCCTTGTTCAAATTCCTCCTGGTAATTCAACCAGTCTTCAAAAGGCAGGTCTTCCATCCACCAGTGGCCTGAGCCAATGTGATTAGCCACCTGGTCCATAATAAGTTTAATTCCTCTTTCCCTGGATTTTTCAGCCAATTCCTTGTATTCCTCAAGGGTTCCGAAGCGGGGATCAACCTTGTAAAAATCAGTCATGGCATACCCATGGTAAGAGCCCGATTCCATATCGTTAATCAATAATGGAGAAGACCAAAGGGCGGTGAAACCCATCTCATCAATATAATCCAGGTGATTTATGATTCCCCGGATATCGCCTCCGTGCCTACCATAATCATCTTCCCTGTCTATTGTTTTCTCCCTTAAAGAAGGATCTTCATCATTAGAAGCATCGCCATTGGCAAACCTATCTGGAGTAATGAGATAAATCGCGTCTTTATTATTAAAGCCGATAAAATCAGTTTCCGGTCGGGTTCTTTCTTTTAATTCGTATTCATGAACCAGTTCTTCTCCGTTCTCCAATTTAAAATTGATAGGAAAAATTCCCGGTTCAGCCTGCTCTGATAATTTAAGGTCCAGAAAAAGATAATTCGGACTTTTGGCGCGATGCACAGCTTCCAGCTTAATACCAGTGGCATCAAGGCTTACCTGGGACGCTCCAATATTTTCCCCGTAGATCATCAGTTGTAACTCATCATTTTCAAAGTCAAGCCACCAGTGAGGCGGTTCAACCCTTTCAATTTGAGCCATCATTGAGAGGCTTCCGAAGAAAAGGAGAGTAATTAATATTTTTTTCATTTTTCTATAATTTAAACGCTAATTTCCTGGTTAGGACTTACCTCTATGGTTTCCCCATTCACTTTTATCTTAATAGCACTATCGCCCTCCAGTAAAAACCTGGTTTGATCCATGCTTACGGTAACCTTAAGGGTCTGATCCCTAAAATTAACCTTAAAGGAATAAGCTTCCCATTGCCCAGGAATTCTTGGTGAAAACTCCAGCTGATCTTCTTTTACCCGCATTCCGCCAAAACCTTCCACAATGCTCATCCAGGTTCCGGCCATACTCGTAATATGGCATCCCTGCTCAACCTCGTTGTTATAATCATCAAGATCAAGACGGGAAGTTCTCAAATAGAATTCATAAGCCTGTTCCATTCTACCCAAAACCGCAGCCTGAATGCTATGCACACAGGGCGATAAGGAAGATTCGTGAACTGTAATAGGCTCATAGTAATCAAAATGCTTTTCAAGTTCTTTTGTGCTGAAGTGATCTTCAAAAAAGTAAAAGCCCTGCAACACATCGGCCTGTTTTATGTAACAGGAACGCAGGATACGATCCCAACTCCATTTCTGGTTGATAGGTCTTTGACTTTTATCCAATTTGCTAACAGGTTTTATCTCCTTATCCAAAAAACCATCCTGCTGAAGAAAGACCCCTTCTTCCTCCGAATATGGGAAATACATAGCTTCAGAGACCTCTTTCCAGGAAATTAACTCGCTATCGGTTAGTTTGGTATGCCCCATAATGCGCTCATAATCCTCTTCGTAGCCATGCTTGACCTTATCGATCATTTCCATGGTGTATTCCAGACACCATTTCGCGATATAGTTGGTATACCAGTTATTATTTACGTTATTTTCGTATTCATTAGGCCCGGTAACTCCCAGAATAACATATTTATTCTTTTCACTGCTTAAATTAGCCCTCTGATGCCAGAATCTGGCTATTGCGATCATCACTTCCAGACCTTTTTCGGGGATATATTCAAAATCTCCGGTAAAGCGCACGTAATTATAAATAGCATAAACCATAGCCCCATTACGATGAATTTCTTCAAAAGTAATCTCCCATTCGTTATGACTCTCCTCCCCATTCATAGTCACCATCGGGTAAAGGGCGGCACCATTTTTAAAGCCTAATTTTTTGGCGTTTTCAATGGCCTTACCCAGTTGGTTATAACGATAGGTTAAAAGATTTCTGGCCACCTTTTGATCTTTTGTCGCCATATAAAAAGGAATACAGTAAGCTTCGGTATCCCAGTAAGTGCTTCCTCCATATTTCTCACCGGTGAAGCCTTTAGGACCAATATTCAGTCTTTCGTCCTTTCCTAAATAGGTTTGGTTTAACTGAAAAATGTTGAAACGTATTCCCTGCTGGGCTTTTACATCGCCAGAAATTGTTATATCGGCCATTTCCCAGATCTTCGCCCAGGCTTCTTTTTGCTGCTGAAGGAGGTTCTCAAAACCTGAAGCCACAGCTGTCTTCAAAACATCTTTCGCCGCTGCAACCAATTGATCTCTTTCATGGTTCATATCGGAAACATATCCGGCATATTTCCGCAAACTAATTTTTTGCCCTTTTTCGGCATTCACTGAATAGGAGAAAGTAAGTTTATCTTCGGCTTTAGATTCTTTAAAATCGAGATCTTTTTTTGCACCATCAACCAAAATCTCCGATTGCATAAAACTGCCCACATGAAATTCAGTCTTAAGAGTTTTAGAAAGGATAAAGCCTTTATCAGCTTCTGATTTAACCTCTAGGGTTTCCCAGAAACGCTCTTCCCAATTGGCATCGGTATTGGTAATTCCGCCATCAAGGTAAGGTTCAAAGCGAAGTTCTGCATCGCTGTTAAGCACCTCCACCTGAAAGTCTATCGCTCCCAGTTCATCTTCAACAATCGACAAAAATCTGGTCGCTATTACCGAAATTTCAATATCGTTAGGCAAAACGGCCACAAAACTACGGCGATGAAAGCCTTCTTTCATATTAAGCTCCCTTCTGAAATCTTTCACTTCTTTACAGGCAAAAAGATCCAGAGCCTCATCATTTACAAAAAGGTTTATTCCAATCCAGTTTGGCGCGTTAAGCACTTTCGCGAAATATTCGGGATAGCCGTTCTTCCACCAGCCCACTTTGGTTTTATCGGGATAATAAACCCCACCGATATAGCTCCCCTGAAAACTTGGTCCGGAATACTGTTCTTCAAAATTAGCACGCTGGCCCATCACTCCGTTTCCAATACTAAAAAGGCTTTCCGATGATTTTACTCTATCGACATCAAAGCCCTCTTCAAGTATTGACCATTCGTCTGGTTTTATATAATCCTGGTTCATTTAATTCTCTGTTTACTAAGTAGTTTTTCTATAAATTCTCTTTCTATTTCCGTGAAATCGGAAAACACATAATCGGCTTCCCCTAAAGTGGTTTTATCGCCAATTCCTATACTCGTCATATTAGCCCGGTTTGCGGCCTGAATTCCAGCCACCGCATCTTCGAAGACAATGCTGTCTTCCGGTTTTACTCCCAATTTTTCAGCAGCGATCAAAAAGACTTCTGGGTCGGGTTTAGCCTTAGAGACATCGGTTCCATCTACAATAGCATGAAACTTTTCTAAAAGATTGAGTTTTTCCAGAATGGTTCGCGCATTCTTGCTGGCAGACCCCAGGGCAAAGGGAATATCATTCTCAATAAGATAATCGAGTATTTTTGACACTCCAGGCAAGATTTCAGATGCATCCATCTCATTTACATAAGACAGGTAATTTTCGTTCTTAAGGTCCATCTGGTGCTGGAATTCTTCTTCTGAAAGCTTCATCCCACCCCATTTTAATATTTTTTGAAGTGAATGTACACGGCTCACTCCTTTAAGTTGCTCGTTTTGTTCTTCAGTGAAATCGAAACCCAAATCGTTGGCCAGCTTTCGCCAGGCCAGGAAGTGGAATTTAGCCGTATCTACTATCACTCCGTCTAAATCGAAGATCACTCCTTTTTTCTCCTTCATTTCCATAATTTAATTTTTTACTACTACTGGTTCATCTACATCATAAATTCTTATGGTAAGCAAAGCCGCAATAAGAAAGGCGATCCCACTGGTTACCAAAGCATAGATAGGGTTTCCGCCGTACAGGTATTTCACCATTGGGCCACCAATAAGTGCGTTTATTATCTGAGGTATTACGATAAAGAAATTGAAAATCCCCATATAGACTCCCATTTTTCTAGGCGGAATTGATCCTGCAAGAATCGCGTATGGCATAGCCAGGATGCTTGCCCATCCAATTCCAATTCCTACCATAGAAAGCAATAACCAGTATTCATCGGGTGCGATATAGATGGATAATAAGCCGAGCCCTCCTACGATAAGGGAAACCATATGCGTATTTTTTCTACCAATTTTTAAAGCAATAGCAGGTAAAAAGAAGGCAAAAACAGCCGAAACAGCGTTATAAACCCCAAACAATACACCAACCCAATCTCCTGCATCCTGATAGGTCTCACTGCTGTTATCAGACAGCGGTAAATCATAAATATGATGCGCTATTGCCGGAGTAGAAAACACCCACATTCCAAACAAACCAAACCACGAAAAAAACTGCACCCAGGCAAGCTGGCGCATAGTGAATGGCATATTTTTAAAGTCGGTGAAAATATCTAAAAGGCTGGATTTTTTTGCGTCCTCGGGAATTTCTTCTTCCACGTGGTCGTCCATTTTCTCGAGTTCTTCCGGGGAATATTCGGTAGTGGTAAAAACTGTTACCAGAATACTACCCACCAGGATCGCTGCGCCAATAACAAAGGATAACAGCAGGTTTAACGGAACCTCACCGGCTACGGTGCGGTTGCTAATATCGAACCAATTAGCCAACACATAAGGTAACCAGGAACCAATTACAGCACCAACTCCAATCAAAATTGTTTGCACACTAAATCCAAGAGTTCGCTGGTCTGAGGGCAGATTATCTGCAACCAGGGCTCTAAAGGGTTCCATAGCAATATTAAAAGAAGCATCCATCACGAAAAGCATACCCGCTCCTATCCAAAGGGAGGGAAGAATCGCGATAAACATATCGGCATTGGGCATCAAAATAAGTCCAGCCGCTGCCAGAATAGCTCCGGTAAGAAAAAAAGGACGTCGCCGGCCCAATTTGGTCCAGGTCTTGTCACTATAATACCCAATAATTGGTTGGATTACCAGTCCGGTGATAGGTGCCACCAGCCAGAACCATGAGAGTTCATGTACATCGGCACCAAAAATTTGTAAGATTCTACTCGCGTTGGCATTTTGGAGAGCAAAACCCAGTTGTATTCCCAGGAATCCAAAACTCATGTTCCAGATCTCCCAAAAACTCAAGGTTCGTTTTTGCATATCGTAAGTTTAAATGTGTTACGATAAGCGCTAAGACTTATCAAAACTTATTAAGGTAGGAAGTAAAAATATAAGTTCTGATAAATTTAAACTGGGGGCAAATATAATAAAATTTTAAAGCAAAACTCTTTTTTAGCTTTTTGTAGATTCTCTACGCACCAAACTGGTTTCTACAATAACGGTTTTATAGGATTCTACCTCATCTGGTTTTCTTTCCAGTTTATCGATGAGCAGGCGTGCTGCTTCTGCACCCATTCTGGTGCCGTGCTGGCTAACGGTGGTAAGGCTTGGTATAAAGTTTTTGGAGAGCTCTCCATCGGTAAAACCAACTACCGAAACATCTTCGGGCACATTGCGACCCTGCCGTCTCAAAGCCCCTATAGCCGACACAGCGAATTGCTCGTTTACCGCAAAAAGACCATCAAGATCCCTGGTCTTTAAAAACTCCCCGATTTCCTTCTCGCTGTTTTCCATATCCTCGATTTTAAGGATAAGGTTTTCATCTAAAGGATAATCATTCTCCTCAAGAGCTTCTATATAACCGCTGGTTCTAAGTTTACCTACACTAACATAATCTACAGTGGTAAGTATACCTATTTTTTTACATCCGGTTTCTATTAAATGTTCAACAGCTTTTTTGGCTCCTATAATATCATCAATAATAACTTTATCGCAATGAACCTCTTCTACTACTCTATCAAATAAAACTACGGGCATCCCTTGATTAATAACTTCCGTTAAGTGATGGTAATCTTCCTTTTGCATAGTTTCCTTGGCCAGGGAGAGAATAAATCCATCGGTACTGCCGTTGGCGAGAAGATCCAGGTTTAGGACCTCCCTGTCAAAAGAATTGTTTGAAAGGCAAACAATAACATTATAGCCTTTTTCATTGGCTACCTGTTCCACTCCGCTTATAACTGTTGTAAAGAAATAATGAACTATCTCGGGTATAATAATCCCAATGGTCCTGGTCTTGCGATTCTTGAGACTTAAAGCAATATTGTTTGGTTTGTAATTATAAAGTTTTGCGAAAGCTTTTATCTTTTGCTTAGTCTCCTCTCCTATTTCAGGACTGTCTTTAAGAGCCTTTGAAACTGTAGAAATAGAGACATCTAATTCTCTTGCAATTTGCTTTAGGGTAAGTTTAGGACGCATATTATTTTATATGGAATTAATAAATTCAACAAGTACTAAAACCTGATATGGTAAAAATATCATAATTTTCATGGCTTATCATTAAAATAAAAAAGTTTTCAACACGCAAACGTTTTCGGACCTTGCAGGTGACCAGAATCACATTTGAGCCATTAGATTTTACCTACTTTTAACCTCAGGAAGTAAAAATATAAGATTAATATTTAGTTAAATCAATAAAATAATTTATGAAAACACTATTCAAAAGCACGTTGATGTTGCTCCTTATGCTACCAATGAGCTTTTTCGCCCAGGAAAGCGTTAGCGGGGTGGTTAGCGAAAGCGCCTCCGGTCTTCCGGTTCCGGGCGCAAACGTTATTGTGAAAGGAACTACCAACGGCACTGTAACCGATTTTGACGGTAATTATACCATCACAGATGTACAACCCGGAGATGTAATTGTCTTCTCATTTTTAGGTTTTGCTACTCAGGAAATTCCCTATGATGGTCAAACCACTATCAATGTTCAACTTGATGAAGATGCTGCTACTTTAGAAGAAGTGGTATTAATTGGATATGGTAGTACCTCAGAACAGGATGCTACAGGATCGGTAGAAAAGGTTTCTTCGGAGTCCTTTAATAAAGGAGCTGTGGTTTCTCCGGAACAATTGCTTTCAGGTAAATCTGCAGGGGTTAGAATTACTCCAGGTGGAGGTGCTCCGGGAGAAGGTGGTCAGATTAGAATTCGTGGAGGTTCTTCCCTGTCAGGAAACAACGATCCACTTATTGTAGTAGATGGTATTCCATTAGACCAGAGAGGAGTTCAGGGGGTAAGAAACCAATTGAACTCTATTAACCCTAACGAAATTGAAGATTTTGTTATCTTAAAGGATGCTGCTGCTACCTCTATCTATGGTTCCAGAGCTTCTAACGGGGTAATTCTTATCACCACAAAAACCGGGAAAAAGAGTAGCCCGCTTCAGTTGGAGTATGACCTTAAAGTTTCTGCCGGGGAAATTATCGATAAAGTAGATAATTTAAATGCCCAGGAATTCAGAGAACTTATCGAATCTACTCCTGGTACAAACCCAGAGCTTTTAGGCGATACCGAAACAGACTGGCAAGATGTAATCTATCAAACTTCTGTTGGAGCAATACATAACCTTACTGCTTCACAAGGTTTCGAAAACTTCTCTTACCGTGTTAACTATAATCATACTTCTCAAACAGGAGTATTGAAAACCGATGTTTACGAAAGAAATGCACTAAACATCGCATTGAACCAGGATTTATTTGATAATCATTTAAAACTGGCCTTAACTACTAAAGGTATTGTAGACGAGAACCGTTTCGCAGACCAGGGCGCTATTGGAGCCGCTGTGGCTTTTGATCCTACTCAACCGGTTTATGATGAGAGTTTACCATTTGGAGGCTATTTTGAGCACAATACCATGAGTAACGGTCAGGTAATTCCCCAGCTCCAGGCCACAAGAAATCCATTAGCACTTCTTGAAACCCTTGATGGAAGAGGGAAAACAATGAGAAACATCACTAATTTAAATGCTGAATATAAATTCCATTTCCTTCCGGAATTGAAATTCAATGTTAATGCTGGTTTTGACTATGCAGAAAATGAAGGGCACAACTATCGCCCAAGTTATGCGGCCGGAAACGGATTATATATTCAAGGAAGAGAATACGCCCAGGAATACTCCGGGATCAACCGTAATACTTTATTGGATTTCTACTTCACTTACAAAACAGAATTGGATGCCCTTGATACTGAAATGGATTTAACCGCTGGTCACTCTTATCAGGAATTCTATATTGAGAATAATGATGAGTATACTGTTGCTGATGATCCAGGATACCGGGTGGTTCCTTCAGTTATAGATCGAAATTCCCTGGAATCTTATTTTGCCAGAGCAAGCTTTGATATCGCAAATAAATACCTGATTTCAGGTAGTGTGCGACGCGATGGATCTTCACGCTTTGGTGGAGATAATAAATGGAGTACTTTCCCTGCAGCCTCTATCGGTTGGAAAATACACAATGAAGAGTTTCTACTGGACTCCAATACCTTATCTCAGTTAAAACTAAGAGCGGGTTACGGGGTTACCGGTAACCAGGAAATCGGAAGTAATTACGGTTATATGGGAATCTATTCTCCCAGTGTAGGACCAGCAAGATACCAATTTGGAAACCAATTCTACAACACCCTTAGACCTGAAGAATTTGATGCCGACCTGAAATGGGAAGAACTGCAAACCTATAACGTAGGTTTAGATTTCGGTTTCTTTAATGACAGACTTTCTGGTACTGTTGAAGCTTATTACAGGGAAACAGAAGATCTTTTGGCTACCGTACCGGTACCTGCAGGAGCTAACCTAAGTGACCTTTTGGTTACCAACGTTGGTGAAACTGTAAGTAAGGGTATTGAAGTAGGCCTTAACGGAACAATCATTCAGAAAGAAGACTTCAACTGGGATATGAACTATAACATCACCTTCCAGGATTTGGAGATCACCAAACTTTCTTTAGGTGAAAACCCGAATTTCTTTATCCCTCAGGGGGGAATTAGCGGTGGTGTTGGTAACAATATCCAGATCTGGAAAGAAGGTTACGATCCTTCTACTTTCTTTGTATTCCGTCAGGTTTACAATGAGGCCGGGCAACCAATTGAAGGTGCTTATGCCGATGTTAACGGTGACAACGAAATAACCGAAGCAGACAAAGTACCTTATAAGAAGGCCAATCCAGATTACTTTATGGGATTCACCAATACCTTAAATTATAAAAACCTGGATTTCAGTTTTACTTTCAGAGGAAGCTTTGGTAACTATATGTACAACAATACCCAGTCTGGAAACGGATTCGTAACCGCTGGTACAGTAACTCCACAGGATTACTACTCAAATCTTAACAGCAATGTGCTGGAAAGCAACTTTGTAAACAACCAGTTATTCTCAGATTACTATATTCAGAAAGCAGATTTTGTAAAACTGGATAACATTTCATTGGGTTATCTTTTCCCAGGTGAAAAAGTAGATTTCAGAACCTCATTAACTGCGACCAACCTTTGGACTATTACAGATTATGACGGGCTTGATCCTGAAATCTCCAGTGGTATTGATAATAATTTTTATCCAAGGTCTACCAGTGTTGTACTTGGTCTAAACCTTATATTTTAATAATAACAAAATAATATACTAGCTATGTTTAAAACATTTAAATCAATTCTGCTCGTTTTTCTTGGGGTGGCCCTA
>NZ_DATCSO010000015.1:0-19629 GCF_036568425.1 Salegentibacter sp.
CAACGATAATCGCTTTTACTCTTGATGCAATGTCTGACATAATATTTTATTTTAATTTTGATTAGGTGGCAAAAATAAAAAACTTTATTTTAAAACCGATTTTTACTTTAAAAATGTGAATCTAATTTACATATTTTTCCCCGAAAGCCCTTAATTTTACAATTTATTAATTGTTAACAGCATCATTTTGGCCTTACATTCAAACAGCTCCCTTAAGAAAATTGTAATTTTTGCCTCAGGGACCGGCACCAATACCGAAAATATCATCAAATATTTTAAAGACTCCTCTTTAGCAAGGGTAGTTGCTGTATTTTCTAACCGAAAATCGGCTAAAGTTCTCAAAAAAGCACACGACTTAGAGGTTAAGGCCCTTTATTTTGACCGGGAAGCCTTATATAGCAGTAACGAAGTACTGCACGTCCTGGAGGATATTAAACCCGATCTTATTGTACTTGCAGGTTTCCTGTGGGTTTTCCCCGATAGTATCTTAAAGAAGTTTCCAAAAAAAGTGATCAATATTCATCCTGCACTTCTACCAAATTACGGCGGAAAAGGTATGTTTGGGGTAAAAGTACACGAAGCAGTTATCAATAATAAAGACATAGAAAGCGGGATCAGTATTCATTATGTAAATGAAAGATATGATGAAGGCGAAATTATTTTTCAAACAAAAATAAAAGTCGATGAAGATGAAACTCCCGATAGCCTGGCCGGAAAAATCCATCAGCTTGAATACAAACACTTTCCGGAAGTGATTGAACAACTTCTTCAACAAAACCGAACATAGTGCATCAACCCCAGGTTTACATTTATACAGATGGCGCTGCAAGAGGAAACCCAGGCCCAGGCGGATATGGAATTGTCATGGAATGGGTAGGTAAAGCTTATCGGAAAGAATTTTCAAAAGGCTATAAACACACTACCAATAACCGAATGGAGCTGCTGGCCGTTATTGAAGCACTTAAAAAACTAAAACAACCCGGACTTGAAGTGGTTGTTTTCACCGATTCGAAATATGTAGCTGATGCCGTAGAGAAAGGCTGGGTTTTTAATTGGGAGAAGAAAGCTTTTAAAGACCGCAAAAACTCTGATCTCTGGATAGAGTTCCTGAAGGAATACCGAAAACACAAGGTTAAGTTCAAATGGATAAAAGGGCACAACTCCCACCCGCAGAATGAACGTTGTGACAGCCTTGCAGTCGCTGCTTCCAAAGAGAAAAAACTGCTTATAGATCAAGGGTTTGAATAAAATTAAGCAATTTTAATTTAGGTTTATCCCTTGAAAAACAAACTGTATATTTGCAGCACATTTTAAAACCCGTTATGAGTAAATTACTGATTGTAGGCACCGTAGCCTTTGATGCGATTGAAACACCGTTTGGAAAAACCGATAAAATTCTTGGAGGGGCCGGCACCTACATTGGTCTTTCAGCTGCACAGTTTAATGTAGATAGTGCAGTGGTTTCTGTAGTAGGAGATGATTTCCCACAGAAATATCTGGACCTGCTCACCAATAATAATATAAATATAGAAGGTATCGAAATTGTTGAAGGGGGAAAAACATTCTTCTGGAGCGGTCGCTACCATAACGATCTTAACACAAGAGACACCCTTGATACCCAACTGAATGTTCTGGCCGATTTCCAACCGATTGTACCGTCAGCTTATAAAGATGCCAATATCGTAATGCTCGGTAATCTACACCCACTGGTTCAACTAAGTGTTTTGGAACAAATAGAAAACCCAAAACTGGTTGTCCTGGACACTATGAATTTTTGGATGGATAATACCTGGGAGGACCTTTTAAAGGTTATTAAAAAAGTTGATGTTATTACCATTAATGATGAGGAAGCCCGACAGCTTTCAGGAGAGCATTCCTTGGTTAAAGCAGCGAGAAAGATCTACGAATTAGGTCCTGATTATGTAGTGATTAAAAAAGGAGAACACGGGGCGCTCCTCTTTCATCAAGAAGAGATATTCTTCGCTCCTGCACTTCCATTGGAAGAAGTTTTTGACCCTACGGGAGCTGGAGACACCTTTGCCGGAGGCTTCGCTGGATATCTTGCCAAAACTAATGATATCTCTTTTGAGAATATGAAAAATGCCATTATTTACGGCTCCAATCTTGCCTCCTTCTGTGTGGAAAAATTCGGCACCGAAAGGATGCAGGAATTATCAGCCACTGATGTTCAGGGAAGGTTGGAAGAGTTTAAGAAACTCACACAATTTGAAATAGAAATAACTTAAATAATATGCCCTGTAATTTCAGGGCTTTTTTTGTGACCAAGTGAACACCTTAATCCAGGAACAATTATTATGAGTGATGCCATAAAACACGAATGCGGAATTGCCCAGGTACGCCTTTTACAGCCCCTTGAATACTATAAGGAAAAGTATGGGACGGCTTTCTACGGAATAAACAAGATGTATTTATTAATGGAAAAACAGCACAACCGTGGTCAGGACGGCGCCGGTTTTGCAAGCATTAAACTAAATACAAGTCCGGGCGATCGATATATTAGCAGGGTTCGCTCTAATGCAGCACAACCAATTCAGGATATTTTTGAACAGATAAACGACCGGATAAATTCTGAAATCAAGGAGAATCCGGAATATGCCGAAAATGTTGCACTTCAGAAAAAAAATATTCCATACGTAGGAGAGGTATACCTGGGACACGTGCGTTATGGGACTTTTGGAAAAAACAGCATTGAGAATGTTCATCCATTCCTAAGGCAAAATAACTGGATGCACCGTAACCTAATTGTAGCCGGTAACTTTAATATGACTAATGTAAACCAGCTTTTCAATAATCTGGTAGATTTAGGGCAACATCCAAAAGAAAGAGCCGATACTGTTACAGTAATGGAAAAGATTGGACACTTTCTCGATTCTGAAGTTCAGAAACTGTACAAGAAATTAAAAAAACAAGGTTATTCAAAGGTTGAAGCATCGCCAATTATTGCTGAAAAACTTAATGTTACCAAGATCCTGAGGAAATCCTCAAAAAATTGGGATGGGGGTTATGCAATGGCAGGGCTTCTGGGACATGGCGATTCTTTTGTACTTCGTGATCCTTCAGGGATAAGACCGGCATATTATTATAAAGATGAGGAAGTGGTAGTGGTAGCTTCAGAAAGACCTGTAATTCAAACTGCTTTCAACGTAGATTATGACGAGGTGAAGGAACTTGATCCCGGTCACGCTATAATCACTAAAAAAGACGGTACAGTTTCCATCCAGCAAATACTGGAACCACTGGAGCGCAAAGCCTGTTCGTTTGAACGTATTTATTTTTCCCGTGGAAGCGATGCTGAAATCTATAAAGAACGCAAGATGCTTGGGCGCTTATTGATGCCTGAAGTGCTTAAATCCATTAAACACGATACTATAAATACTGTTTTCTCTTTTATTCCAAATACTGCAGAAACTTCTTTCTACGGGATGGTAGAGGCAGCTCAGGATGAATTGAACAAACAGAAAAATGAGGCTATCCTAGCTGAGAAGGAAAGTCTTACCGACGCAAGGCTTCAGGAAATTCTTTCACACCGCCTTAGAACTGAAAAAATTGCTATTAAAGATGCCAAGCTGCGCACATTTATCACTGAAGACAGCAGCAGAGACGATTTGGTGGCGCACGTATATGATGTAACCTATGGAATTGTAAAACCCGAGGATAGCCTGGTAATTATAGACGATAGCATTGTTAGAGGAACGACCCTTAAAAAAAGTATTATTAAGATGCTTGATCGTCTAAATCCGAGACAAATCGTTATTGTCTCTTCGGCCCCACAAATTCGTTATCCGGATTGTTATGGAATTGACATGGCCAGATTAGAAGATCTGGTAGCTTTTAGAGCCGCTTTAGAATTATTAAAAGAGAAAGACAAATACCAGATTGTAGAAGATGTTTATGCAAAATGTAAAGAGCAGGTAGATTTGGAGGATCATGAAGTAAAAAACTTCGTAAAAGAAATCTATGAGCCTTTCACCGATGAACAAATTTCAGATAAAATCGCTGAACTGATAAGTGAACCTACAGTAAAGGCAGAGCTTAAAGTGATCTACCAGTCTGTAGATAATTTACATAAAGCATGTCCAAAAAATTTGGGAGATTGGTATTTTACAGGAGATTATCCCACCTTTGGCGGTAACAGAGTGGTAAACAGGGCTTTCATCAATTTTTTTGAAGGAAATAAAGACAGAGCATACTAATAACCTACCTGTTTATCAAATATTTATGCCTTTCGTCTAAAATATTTTTTTACCGGGATTTTCCGACTTATTTTGGTATCACCATAACATAAGTAGGTTAAGTTCATGGTAGATTTGGGGCAAAAAAAGGTGGATGCAAATCCGCCTTTTTTTATGCCTTTTAATCAACAGGTTTCCTAATTCGAAATAAGATTAATTAATTCAAAATGTAGGTTATTTCCTACGATATCTTTTACGAAGAATACTTTCGTCAAGTATTTAAGTTATTGGGCTAAAAGTATTTGAACCGGCTCTTTTTCTTCCTATTTTGGTACCACCATAACATAAGTAGGTTAAGTTCATGGTAGATTTGGGGCAAAAAAAGGTGGATGTATAATCCGCCTTTTTTTATGCCTGATTAGTTCAACCTACAAAATAAAAATCATCTTTCTCTTACATTAAAAATCCTAAAAATACCTCTAGACTAATTTGTAAGTATTTCATCTAAAAGTATTTGTACTACTTATTTTTCTTCTTATCTTAATATCACCATAACATAAGTAGGTTAAGTTCATGGTAGATTTGGGGCAAAAAAAGGTGGATCTTAAAAAGACCCACCTTTTTTTATTGATTAATTTAACCGCAAATCATCCCAAAAAAAAGGCTGCCTTTGCAGACAGCCTTTATGAGCTCTAATAAATCAGATCTATTTTTCTTTTGCGTATCTACTCGCAACTTCTTTCCAGTTTATCACATTAAAGAATGCATTTATATAGTCCGGACGACGATTCTGGTAATTTAGGTAATATGCATGCTCCCACACATCAAGCCCAAGAATTGGAGTCCCGCTACAACCTTTTTCAGGCATTAGAGGATTATCCTGGTTGGCCGTAGAGCAAATCTCTAATTTCCCGCCGGGATGAACACATAACCAAGCCCAACCAGATCCAAACTGGCCAGCTGCTGCTTTAGAAAATTCATCTTTGAAAGCTTCAAAAGATCCAAAAGCAGAATCTATTGCAGAAGCAAGTTCACCTTCTGGTTTCCCACCTCCATCGGGAGACATAATTTCCCAGAATAAACTATGGTTGTAAAAACCACCTCCATTATTTCTAATGGCTTTTTTAGACATATCCAGATTTTTAAGGATATTCTCGATAGTTTTTCCTTCAAGGTCTGTCCCTTTTATTGCATCGTTAAGTTTATTTGTGTAACCTGCATGGTGCTTACCGTGGTGAATTTCCATGGTTTTGGCATCTATATGAGGTTCTAATGCATCAAATGCATATTTTAGTTTCGGTAAATCGAAAGCCATAGTTTATATATTTTTTTGTGATTAGTATTAAATTCTCTCAAATTTAAGTATTAAGGGATGTACTAAAAATAATTTTCTGTTATAAAATACTTAAAAGCAATAGGTGTATAAACAAACAATTTTATTTTATCTTTAAGTTTCTATCCAAAAAAGATTTTTCATTTAAACTAAAGCCGATTTTTGAAACATTCCTTCAATATTTATAATGCTTCTGCAGGCTCGGGAAAAACATTTACGCTGGTAAAGGAATATCTGGTACTCCTTATCAATTCTTCGCGTCCCGATGCCTATAAAAATATCCTTGCTATTACTTTTACCAATAAAGCGGTGGAAGAAATGAAAACCAGAATTATTTCCAGCCTTCATAATTTCTCCAAATCACCGATACCGGAAGAAAATCGTGCGCTATTTAATGCCGTACAGGAGGCTACAGGTTTCAAGGGAGAGGAAATTCAGCATAAATCAGCCGGAATACTTAAAAATATCATCCATAATTATTCAGCTTTCGAGATATCTACTATAGACGGGTTTACCCAACGTATCTTAAGAAGTTTTGCTAAAGATCTTGGATTATCGGTTAATTTTGAGGTTGCTCTAAACACCGATCAAATTCTCCTGGAGGCCGTGGAAGCTTTAATCGCACAGGTTGGAAAAGATAAAGCCATTACTAAAATCCTGACGGAGTTTGCACTGAGTAAAACCGACGATGAAAAAAGTTGGGATATAACCGCTGACCTCTTTGAAATTGCAAAGTTACTTACCAATGAAAACAATCAACTTCCACTTAGTAAATTAAAGGACAAAAGCCTGGACGACTTTGAGAATTACAGAAGAAAAATAAAAGCTGAAAAAGAGAAAACCAGGGCTCTTATAAAAAACGCTGCTGAAATGTTCTTCGGAATAATCCAGGATCATAACCTGGAGTTTTCAGACTTCATCAGAAAGTCTCTACCAACTTATTTTCAAAAATTGAAGAAAGAAGAATATCCTTTGAAATTCGATTTACAATGGATGCAGAATTTAGAATCCGCCCCCTTATATAAAAAAGACCAAAAGGAGCACAAGAAATCACTTTTAGATAGCTTGCAACCACAGTTTTGCGAGCTTTTCAGGGCTTCAGAAAAAGCTGTTTATCATTATGAATTTCTTACAGAAATAGAAAAAAAACTGGTGCAGCTTTCGCTTTTAAATGCTATAAACCAACAAGTTGAAATTCTTAAAAAAGAAAGAAATCTCCTTCTTATTTCAGAATTCAACCCAATGATTAGCGCACAGGTAAAAGACCAACCAGCGCCTTTTATTTATGAAAAGCTCGGAGAGCGATATCAGAATTATTTTATAGATGAATTCCAGGATACCTCCTTGATGCAATGGGAAAATTTACAGCCCCTGGTGGAGCACAGTCTTTCGGGGGAACCAAAAGCTGGCGAGCCGGCAGGTCTTATGCTGGTTGGTGATGCCAAACAAAGTATTTATCGGTGGCGAGGAGGAAAAGCCGAACAATTTATAGCGCTCTATGGCCTTCAACAAAGGCCTTTTAGCATTCAACAGAAAGTGGAAGATCTTCCTGACAATTACCGCAGTGGTGGTGAAATTGTTAACTTTAACAATAATCTTTTTCAATACGCTTCAGCCACCCTTAGACATCCCAGCTACAGCGAACTTTTTGTAAATAGCCGCCAAAACCCCAGGAAAGAGAATATTGGCTACGTGGATATTTCATTTATTGAAGCGAAAACCAGCGAGGAAGAATTTGAAATTTATCCTGAAAAAGTGCTGGAAATTATTCATAATCTCAGTGAGCAAGCTTTTTCAAAAAGTGATATATGTATTCTAACCCGAAGGAGAAAAGAAGGAATAGCCATAGCCAGTTATCTTAGCGAACACAATATTCCGGTGGTTTCTTCGGAAACACTTTTGATCGCCAATTCTCCTTCCGTAAATTTCATGGTAGATCTTCTGGCGTATTCCATTAATCCGAAAGATGATAATTTAAAGCTTGAAATATTTAATTTCCTTGAAGAAAAGCTTAATCTGGAAGAACCGCATCAAATCATAAGTGAAAACCTGAAATATAATGACGAAACCTTTTTTGATTGGCTTAAGAATTATGATATCGAATTTAGTCTGGAAGCCTTAAAAAATCTTTCTTTATATGAATCTGCCGAATATATTATAAGAAGTTTTTCTCTTGTAGAAACCTCTGATGCTTATATGCAGTTTTTCCTGGATTATATTTTTGAAACCACCCAGAAATCGGTTACCGGTATAGCCGATTTTCTTGAACTTTGGGAACAGAATAAAGAAAAGCTAAGTATTGCAGTACCAGATGAGGAAAACGCAGTTAAGATCATGACCATTCATTCCTCCAAAGGCCTGGAATTTCCAGTAGTGATCTATCCTTTTGCCAATTCCGATTTTAAAGATACCCGAATGGATTCCTTGTGGCTTGACCTACCTGAAGCTCTTGGGGAAATTCCCGTAAGTTATATAGGAGCCTCAAAGAAAATGCTCAATTGGGGAGGAAAGGCTTCTGAAGTGTATCAGGAGCTTCTGGATCAAAAGGAACTCGACACCTTAAACGTATTATATGTAGCCTGCACAAGAGCTTCAGAGCAACTCTATATTTTATCAAAATTAGAGATAGACAAAAAAGGAAATGAAAATCCGGCGAAGATTTCAGGCCTGTTAATCGGGTTTTTAAAACAATCAGGAAAATGGTCTGATGGGCAACTGCATTATGGCTTCGGAGAGCTTCCGCCACCAAAGAAAAAAGAAAAAGGTACAGCCAGCCAGCCCCAGGAATACTTTTATTCTACTCCAACTCAAAACCAGGCGGTTAATATAGTTACCAGATCAGGTGCTCTGTGGGATACAAAGCAGGAAGAAGCCATAGAAAAAGGAGAGATAATTCATAATATTCTGGCCAACATCAACACGCGCGAAGATTCAGCCCTTGCCCTCGAACAAGCTGTATTAGATGGAGCAATTACTTCCAAAGCCCAACCACAAATTTCTAAAGTGATTGAGACCATAATAACCCACCCGGACTTATCAGATTTTTTTGCACCGGGTTCTTCCAATTTAAATGAAAGAGATATTCTGGTTGATGGTGGTAAAAGGCTAAGGCCAGACAGACTTAATTTTAATGGAAAAGAAGTGAATATCCTGGATTATAAAACCGGGAGTTACAAAGAAGCCCATGCTTTACAGATTAACAAATATGCGGAAACCCTGGAAAATATGGGCTTTAAAACAGGCAAAAAGATCCTCGTATATATTAACAAGGAGTTAAGCCTTGAGTATGTATAAAAAAGATGTGTAATTTTGTGAAAAACAGAATAAAATGTACGGAAAAATCAAAGATCACCTCGAGAAAGAACTTCAGGAAATAAAAGATAACGGATTATTTAAAAAGGAAAGGATTATTACAAGCCCTCAGGATGCGGTAATTAAAATTTCTACTGGCCAGGAAGTAATTAATTTCTGCGCAAATAATTACCTGGGGTTGTCTTCCCACCCGGAAGTGATCCAGGCGGCAAAAGATACTTTAGACTCCCATGGTTTTGGGATGTCCAGCGTAAGATTTATTTGTGGAACCCAGGATATCCACAAAGAGCTTGAGAAAAAGATTGCCGATTTCTACGGAACTGAAGACACCATATTATACGCCGCTGCCTTTGATGCCAATGGCGGGATCTTCGAACCGCTATTTACTGCGGAAGACGCTATAATTTCAGATTCCCTGAATCACGCTTCCATTATAGATGGAGTTAGATTGTGTAAAGCAGCCCGCTACCGTTACCAAAACGGAGACATGAAAGATTTGGAAAAACAACTTGTCGCCGCTAACGAAAAAGGAGCTCGATTTAAAATCATCGTTACCGATGGGGTATTCTCTATGGATGGTTTGGTGGCACCACTGGATAAAATATGTGACCTTGCCGATAAATATGATGCCCTGGTGATGATTGACGATTGTCATGCTACAGGATTCATTGGTGAAAACGGTATTGGCACCCTGGAAGAAAAAAATGTGATGGACCGCGTGGATATTATTACCGGAACCCTGGGTAAAGCACTTGGTGGAGCAATGGGTGGTTATACCACTGCTAAAAAGGAAATCATAGAAATGTTACGTCAACGCTCCCGCCCATATCTCTTTTCAAACTCCCTGGCTCCGGCGATTGTAGGTGCATCCATAAAAGTCTTTGATATGCTGGAAACCGATTCTTCTCTTCGGAACAAATTAAAGGAAAACACCAAATACTTAAAAAAAGGAATTAAGGAAGCAGGTTTTGATATCATAGATGGAGATGCCGCTATAGTGCCGGTGATGCTCTACGATGCACAATTATCCCAAACCATGGCCGACAAACTACTGGAGGAAGGAATTTATGTAATAGGCTTTTTCTTCCCTGTTGTACCAAAAGGTAAAGCCCGTATTCGGGTACAACTTTCTGCGGCACACGAAAAAGAACATTTGGATAAGGCTATTCAGGCTTTCACCAAAGTGGGGAAAGAATTGGGAGTGATCTAATTAACTCCCTTTTTATATGTTAAAATGTTACCAAAAACACTCGATAATTCAGAAATAAAACTCTGAAAAACGCCGCTAGACAAGGGTTTATTAAGAAAACTTTATTATTATACGCTTTGTTAATAGGCAATTTGCGTCTACTTTTGTTAACAATTAACACTTAAAACTAAACAATTGAATATGAAACATTTTAGCAAATTTTTAATGGCTGCTATGTTGGTATTTGGGTTTACTTCGGTAAATGCCCAGGACGCCAACAATCCTTGGTCCGTTGGTATTCAAACCAATGCAGTAGACTTCTATCCTACTGGTGAAGATGCTCCTCTTGGAGATACTTTCGAAGATTACTTTAATGTAGGAGACCACTGGAATATTATTCCCGCCGTGTCAAGAATTTCTGTAGGACGCTACATCGGTAGCGGTTTTGTTTTTGAACTTGCAGGTTCTATCAACCAAATAGATCAATATGGAGACATGGGAGTAAGCAATCTTTCTTACTACTCCCTGGACGGTTCCTTCAACTATAGCCTTCGTGCAATGTTAAACGATGGCTGGTTTGATCCTGTGGTTGGTATTGGAGGTGGTTACACCCGTATTGGAGATTCAGGAGATATTCCAATCACCGATATGAGTGCCGCTACCCTAAACGGTAAATTAGGATTTAATTTCTGGTTTAGCGATAACGTAGCTTTAACTCTTGAGTCTAATTACAAGCACGTATTTGATCCGGAAATGGCTACTCACTTTCAACATGCAGCAGGTGTGAAATTCATGTTCGGAGGTACTGATTCTGATGGAGATGGTATCTACGACAAAGATGACGAATGTCCAGAAACTCCAGGCCTTCCCGAATTCAATGGATGTCCTGATACCGATGGTGACGGCATTGAAGATAGAAGAGATGCTTGTCCCGATGTAGCTGGTCTTCCTGAATTTGATGGATGTCCTGATACCGATGGCGACGGAATCCCTGATCCTGAAGATGACTGTCCTGAAGTAGCGGGCCTTGCCGATCTTAACGGTTGTCCTGATGCTGATGGTGACGGTGTTGCCGATAACGAAGATGACTGTCCTGAAGAGGCCGGTCCTGCCGAAAACAACGGATGTCCTTACGAAGACCGTGACAACGATGGTGTTCTTGATAAAGACGATGAATGTCCGGACACTGCCGGAACTGTAGAAAACAATGGTTGTCCAGAGCCAGACGTTGAAGTTATTTCTGAATTGAATGAGTACTCAAAAACTGTACTTTTCGACCTGAATAAAGCAACAATCCGTTCTGATTCTGAAGAGGCACTTCAGTCTATTGCAGACATCATGGAAGAGTATCCAAATACTGTTTTCCACGTAGAAGGCCATACAGACAGCACCGGAAGCGAGCAATACAACCTGAAACTCTCTAAAGAGCGTGCAGCATCAGTTAAAGACTGGTTACAGAACGCCGGAATTCCAGCCAACAGATTAACTTCTGAAGGTTATGGCGAATCAAGACCAATCGCTACCAACAATACTGCGGCCGGAAGACAGGATAACAGACGTGTTGAGATTTCTTTGGATAAAGACAAGGAAATGAAAGACACCAAAACTGATTCTAAGTAGAATAATAGAAAAGTTTAAAACTTTATTTTAAAACGCCCCGATTAATCGGGGCGTTTTTTATTTTTATGAAATGATTTCTTTTATATCACAGGTCCTTCAAAAGCTCTTAAAATCAGAAGAGAACATTTCAGAAACTATTTTTATTCTCCCCTCAAAAAGAGCCGGGAGTTTTTTGCTGAATGAACTTTCAAAATTAAATCAAAATCACCTTTTCGCCCCTAAGGTATACAGCATCGAGGAGTTTGCTCAAATTATCTCAGGCCTTAAGCCTATAGACAATACTATAAGCCTGTTTGAATTCTATCTAGTCTACCAAAAATTAACCCCTGAAACGCAACGAGAAGATTTTGAAACCTTTACTTCCTGGGCCCAAACCCTCGTTAATGATTTTAACGAGTTAGACCGTTACCTTATAGATTATAAAAGCTTTTTCAATTACCTCTCAGGAATTCAGGATATAAATCATTGGTATCTTCAGGAGAAAAAGACTGAACTGATCGAAAACTACCTTAAGTTTTGGCAACAACTCCCTGAATATTATGAACATTTAAAAGAAAGCCTTCTCAATAGAAATTTGGGCTATCAGGGTTTGATTTATAGGGAAGCCGCCGCTCACATACCGCAATATGCCGAAAGAGTTTCGCAAAAACATGTTTTTATAGGTTTTAATGCCTTAAACAACGCCGAGCAAGAGATTATTCAGTATCTCTTAGAGAAAAAGAATACAGAGATTCACTGGGATTTGGATGAGATCTTTTTAAAAGATAAAGAACATTCGGCTTCCATCTTTATAAATCAATATCTCAGTGAATGGACTATATATAAGAATCAGAATTTTAATCCGGGTGTAAAAGAGTATTCCAAAGAAAAGGAAATCGAATTAATTGGGGTGCCTAAAAATATTGGGCAGGCAAAATACCTGGGGGAACTACTTTCAGATCTGGAACAGGATCAACTGGAAAGAACCGCAGTAGTGCTGGGCGAAGAAGACCTTCTCCTGCCGGTTTTAAACAGTTTGCCGCCCAACATACAGGAGCTGAATATTACTATGGGATTTCCCCTGAAAAATGCAGCATTGAGTTCCCTTTTCGAAAATATTTTTCACATTCATCTTAATGCTGGTTCAGGATTCTATTACAAAGATGTGATCTCCATAATCAATCATCCTGCCCTGCATAGCCTATTGAAACCTGCCGCCGATGAGTTTTCGCTTAAAATAAAAAAGGAGAACTCGGTTTATATCGCTTCGGAAGAAATCGTTAAAAGCTTTCCTGAAGTTCATCAAAAAATAATTAAAGCTTGTTTTGAAGAGGTAAAGAATAAACCTGAAAGACTCATCTCCAACTTTAACATCTTAATCCAGGAGATCAAGTATTTCTACAGAAAACAGGAAAACCGGCTCGGACTGGAATTTTTATATCAGTTCCATGTACTTTTTAACAAACTTGAAAACCTCAACACCACCTATCCCCACATAAAAAGTTTAAAATCTCTTCAAAGTTTTTACAAAGAAATAATGACAACGCAGAGCCTGGACTTCCAGGGTAAACCTTTTAAGGGTTTACAGCTTATGGGAATGTTAGAGTCCCGGGCACTGGATTTTGAAACTGTAATCATTACCTCGGTGAATGAAGGGATTTTACCATCGGGGAAATCGAATAATTCCTTTTTGCCTTTTGATTTGAAAAAAGCGTATAAGCTCCCCACTTACAGTGAAAAGAATGCAGTTTATACCTACCACTTCTACAGGCTTCTCCAAAGAGCAAAAAAAGTTTATTTACTCTACAATACCGAACCTGATGGAATGAATGCCGGCGAAAAAAGTAGATTTATCACGCAGTTGGAAGTAGAAAAACGTCCAAACCATAAACTGATAAAAAAACTCATAAGTCCGAAAGTGCCGGCGCTTTCTTCAAATTTGAAAGAGGTGAAAAAAACTCCTGCAGTAATTAAAAAACTTAAGGAACTAGCCGGCTCCGGGTTTTCACCTTCTGCGCTTACTACCTACATCAGAAACCCTATAGATTTTTATTACCGCTATGTACTTGGGGTTAGAGACAGCGACAATGTAGAAGAAACCGTAGCCTATAATACGCTTGGTACAGTTATTCACGATAGCCTGGAAACATTTTATAAACCTCTGGAAGGAAAAAATTTAACTCAAAATGATATTCTGGAGTTTAAAAAACGCATTCCGGAGGAGATCAACCTCCAGTTTCAAAAAACCTATACCTCGGCCCCTATGGATCGCGGTAAAAACCTTCTTATTTTTGAAGTAGCAAAACGCTACATGAAAAATTTCCTTCATCAGGAATTAAACCGAATAAGAAATGGAGAGGAAGTTAAAATCCTGATGATCGAGAAAAACCTAAAAACTCAAATTAAGATAGAGGAGCTGGATTTTCCCGTTTATATAAGAGGAAAAGTAGACCGACTTGAAAATACTAACGGTATTACCAGAATTATTGACTATAAAACGGGCAAGGTACAACAGGGTCAACTTAAAATTGTAGATTGGAACCTACTGGCTTCAGATTATGACAAGTACAGTAAAAGTTTTCAGGTACTCACCTACGCCAGCCTTATTAAAAATAACTTGAATATAAGTCCGCCTGTGGAAGCAGGGGTGATTTCCTTCAAAAATCTTCAGAACGGATTTTTAAAGTTTACTAAGAATGAGAAAGCCAATCAAAAAGGCGGAGGAAAAACCGAATTGGATTCTGAAATATTGGAAGCATTTCAGACCGAATTAAAGAAATTAATTGCCGAAATTTGTGATCCAAATACGGCGTTTATCGAAAAAGAAATTAAAAATGGAAATTACTAAAGAAACAAACCTTCAGATAGAAGGAAAACACAATAAACCTATACTGGTAGACATTTATTTTAATACTGAGGATAAACCAAAACCTCTTATCATTTTCTGCCACGGTTACAAAGGTTTTAAAGACTGGGGAGCATGGGAAAAAATGGCCGAATTCTACGCCGAAAAGGGTTATTTCTTTGTGAAATTTAATTTTAGTCACAATGGGACCTCTCCCGAAAATCTTACTGAATTCCCTAATATCGAAGCCTTCGGCGATAATAATTACACCAAAGAACTGGATGACCTACAATCGGTTATAGATTGGCTTTTATTACCAAACTTTCATCACCTTTCCCAGATAGATCCTTCCGACATAAGCCTTATTGGCCATTCCAGGGGTGGAGGAATTACACTTATAAAGGCAGCTGAAGAAAAAAGGGTTACCAAGCTTATTACCTTAGCTGCAGTAAGCGATTTTTCCTCGAGATTCCCTAAAGGGAAAGAACTGGAAGCCTGGGAGAAAAAAGGAGTGCAGTATATTACCAATACCCGAACCAAGCAACAATTACCTCATCATTACCAATTCTACCGAAATTTCAGGGAGAATAGAGAAAGGCTAAATATTCAGAAAGCGGCAAAAAAGCTTGAAATCCCACATTTTATTGCACATGGGAGTAACGACACTACCGTTTCCATTGCTGATGCTGGAAATCTTTTTGAATGGAGTCCCGCTTCAAAATTACTGTTGGTAGAAGGTGCCAATCACACCTTTGGTATTTCACATCCTTGGGAGAAGGATGAATTAACCCGGGAATTTCAGCATGTTCTGAATGAAAGCCTCAATTTCCTTCATGCTGATGCCCAGGAACTCTTTGATGAATACCTGGAGCTTGACGAAAATGATTAATCTCTTCAGAAGAAAATAAATTCCAAACCACCCTAAATCGGGTGGTTTTTTCTTATTTTGAATAAGAAAAAGGGGCGTAAACAAAAAAACCACCGCTAAACGGTGGTTTTTGGTGGAGAATATCGGAGTCGAACCGATGACCTTTTGGCTGCCAGCCAAACGCTCTAGCCAACTGAGCTAATCCCCCAATTTGGAAAGGCAAATGTAATAATTTTCTGTAAATTCCAACAAAGAACTTTTAATTAATATTTCGGAAGAAAAATGATTAGGAAAGCTAGCCTGAAGGACCTCAACGAAATCAAAAAACTCACCGAAGCCTGTGCTGAAGCCCTTCAGCAACAAAACATTTATCAATGGAACGAAGATTATCCCAGCCGTGAAAAGCTCGAAAATGATATAAACAGGGAAGAATTATTTGTTTATGAGCACAAAAATAGGATAATCGCCATTATAGTCCTCACACCAAAAATGGATAAAGTTTATCAAAATATTAGCTGGCTTACCGAAACGGGGAATAATTTATATGTTCATCGCCTAGCCACGCATCCAGATTTCTGGGGCCAGAGATACGCCAGAAAAATGATGGATTTTGCAGAATACTTCGCCAAAACCGAAAATTTCATTTCCATAAGGCTGGATACCTTCAGCCAAAACAAACGCAACCAAAAATTTTACGAAGCCCGGGCTTATCAAAAACTTGGCGATGTTTATTTTCCGCATAAAAACGACCAGCCGTTTCATTGTTATGAACTCGTGCTATAATACCCAATTAAAAAGCCCTTCCTTTCAGCCGAAAAGAAGGGCTTTCAATAATTACTGAATACTTTAACTTTCCCACTCAGCGATGCCGCCTTTGGCTGAATCAACTTTTATGGAATAGTTTCTACCACCCGAAATAATCCAACGAACTTTCACTACTTCCATCCCAGGAACATTTTCCACTTTTATAGTTTCGGGATTGACTTCCTGCTCTTCCACCTTATTAAAATCTTCATCATTCACCACCATCCCGGCAAGTACTTTTGCTCCTGAAATACTCACATAATCTGGACGCTCGATATTATGCTTCAAATCCTGGCTGGAGTGCGTAGGCATTAATCTTTCATTGTAGATTGTAGCAGTTACCTGCTTTAGACCTCCTCCAAGGTTTTCCTCTTTAACCTCAGTAATGCTAAGTTTAGGAGTGTGATAAGCATGGTAAATACTAAAAGCCATATTTCGGTGTGCGTCCTGCTCCAGAAGGAAACCGGGATGTGCCCTTCCAAAATTCTTCTTGAATCCGCCAATTTCTATTTTACCGTATTGGGGGTGATCATATTCTTCCCAGTCTACAAAGGCATCACCAAAGGTGAGGTAACGATCTACCTTTAACTCTTCATCCTGGTTCCCACGACCCTTATTTTCATGAAAATAAAGGTAGGAAACCATTAATTCATTGGAATACGTATAAATGCCTCTTCCGCCATAAAACCAGTCCAATTCTCCGCCAAAAACAGAATAAAGATCCTTGTAAACCACCAGGTAACGATAACCCGGGATCATTTCTTCACCTTTCCTGGCGATAGCATCATAAATTTCTACATCATCACTGTTATAGGTTTCGGCATCTTCTTCGGCTCCGGGCCCGCGAAGAATCATCCCGCCATAGTTATGGTAAGTCTGAGCTCCGGCAATATTAGGGTGTTTCATCACAAATTCCATTATCGCCCTGTTTTCGGGGAGACTAAAGGGATATTTATAGGCACCACGTTGTATATAATCCGGTTGCCATTTCCAGCCCCAGTCCCGGTTGGGATCGTAATAGCCAATCCCGTCTTCATTCACTTCGCCGTCGCCATCGGTGTCAATTCCTTCATAGCCCAGCATTTCATATTCTCCTTTTTCTTCGGCCTCAACTCTAATCAATTTACGATCATCCCTGGGATCTTTGATATACCTGCCGGTTGGAGATTTCCTTATCATCATCGTGATATGATTATCTTCATTTATATCATCAAACCCATCTTCTCCGGCCTCTCCGTCGCCATCATTGTCTAAAACGATCATCCCTGAACGCGGGGAATGCGGAGTATTAGGCTGATTCATAAAATCATTTCGGGCGTCGGGGTTAATGCTGGGGTTTATATAAAAAGTTTTGTCTTCCAGCAATTCCTTTATAAAATCCAACTCATCAAACATTTCGGTGAGGTACCAGGCGGTATACAGGGAGAATTCGGTACCCTGGATCTCATTGGAATGAATATTCCCATCTATGTACATCGCCGGTTTTTTACTTGGGTTGCCGGTGTTAAAATCTGAAATGGTGAGCACATATATATCACGGCCTTCATAAGATTTCCCTATGCTTTCCATTTTAGCTAATTCAGGATAGGCTTTGGCTATTTTTTCCATAATATCTACCATTCCCTCGTAAGTATAATACCTGTTCCAGCTAACCTGTACCTCTGGTTGATGCGGTGTTCCTATAGCCCTGAAGAATTTTTCCTGGGCACCGGCAGGAGCTATATTCAGCAGAAAACTTAAAATTGCCAGGAGGATGGTACTTTGTATATATTTTAAATTCATTTCTCTTAAATTAAAGTTTTACATTTCTCTTCACAAAGCCGGTATGAGGTGCACCAATTTTTAAATTCGCCGTGCCTCCGCCTACGATCCAGGACAGAGTTTTCATTTCATAGGCTTCCAGCTTATCTACCAGTTTAATGGTGTTTCCCGCCAAAATATCTTTTTTGTCCTTGCTTAATCTTATTTGAAGTTTTTGAAGCCAACGGGATTTTCCGCCCAGTTCAGAATGTGTAGGCAAGGGAGAATTATTGAAAAGATCTACCGTAACTCGGGTGAGTCCCCTGCCCAGCTTTTCGACTTTAAGGTTATGTAGTTCAAGTTTAGGTTGTATTTCGGCCAGTTTAATGATGAAATCTGTATGATTTGAAGCAATGCTATCGGTCATTTCATATGGTGGATTGATCATCGCGAAGGGCTTTATCCCTCCTACTTCCACTTTCTGATTTGGAAAATCTGGGTGATTTACTTCTGTCCAGGGCAGAAATACGTCCTCAAGTCCCTCTCTTTCTGCCCAGGCAAGGAAGTTGGTTTCAGGCGTGTGTTTAATTTTTCCATTGGAAACCGAATCGGTTTTCGCAGCATTTTGAGCTTTCTCCTCCATCACCTCGGGTACCCACCAACCGGGTGTACTAAAGCTAAGTCTTCCGAAGTGAAAATAAGCCCACTGAAAGAAATCTCCATCGGTGCCCTGATTATCCTGGTTATAGGCTTTTTGAGGAATAGTCTCTTTATATATTTCAGAGGTCATTTCATTGAGCTTTACGTCCTTTTCCAACATCGAGGTCACTACACGTTTTTCTGCTTCCGGTTTATTGAATTTTAAAGCTGTACTTAGATTATTCGCAGGCCCAAATGTGACGAAAGCAAAAATATTCCAGCGCTCAAATAAGTAATCTAAAAGGGCTCGGCTTTCCTTTTGCGATACAGGAAAATCCCCGGCATAAGGCTCAAAGTATGGGAATTTATAGGTCAGACTTTTATTGAAGGCTATTCCCTCTTCGGGATCTTCATTAAATTTTTGGTCTTTATCATTATCTATCCCTTCTGAATACAGCATATAGCGCTTTTCATCCCTTTTAATCTTTTCGTCAGCTTTTACAAGCACGCGACTATCGCTTTGATGCGGCACATAATTTCCCATCGGGCTTTCCACGCGAAGCTTTGAAATCCATCCATCCTTGTTCAGGTCTTCATAAGGGTCTTCACTTAGCTCCCCATCACGATCCTGATCGATTTTTGCTGAATTCCCCCTACGCTCATATCTCATATCACTGAAATATTGCCCATAAGCATCCGGCGACATATTCGGAAAAACATAAAAAGTAGTCTCCTCTAAAATTTCTGAATGTTCCCGAAGTATATTTTCTGAAACCTTAAGCGCGAGTTCTACGCTTAAAAGGTGAAAACCTTCTACGCCTCCGGTGATCGCAATGGCGGGTTTATTTTCCATATCTCCTTTTCCCAGCTGAAGCGCCCAGATGTCCTGGCCGCCCTCGGTTTTGGTAAGAGAAATTAGTTTTGCGTTTCCAGAACCAGCCATTTGTTTCAGGCGTTGTTCCACCTGGCGGTTGGTAGGATACTCTTGTTGGGCATAGCTGTTAAAAACGAAGAAAACACTTAACAACCACAAGCAGGGTAGTTTTAAATTCATAAGTTTTAATAGATTTTATAAACAATTCACTCAAAAATAGGACTATATTAATG
>NZ_DATCSO010000016.1:0-18178 GCF_036568425.1 Salegentibacter sp.
ACCATTTTTATCGCTTTGGTCAATCTTTTAGACCCTGTTTGTATAGATGCTACTGATTTCTTTGCCATGACTCAAATTATTTTATCTCTTTGTGAACCGTCATTTTCTTAAGAATAGGGTTGAATTTCTTCAGCTCCATTCTATCCGGTGTATTCTTTTTATTCTTGGTAGTGATGTATCTTGAAGTTCCTGGTTGCCCAGACTCCTTATGCTCTGTACACTCTAAAATTACCTGTACTCTATTGCCTTTCTTTGCCATTATTCTATGTTTTTATGCCCGGGATTATTTCTTGAAAAAGCCTTTCTCCCTTGCCTCTTTCATTACAGCAGAGATGCCTTTTTTATTAATATCTTTAAGTGCAGAAGTAGAAACCTTTAAAGTTACCCATCTGTCCTCTTCAGGAATAAAAAAACGTTTTTTAACCAGATTGGCGTTAAATTTACGCTTGGTTTTATTCATCGCGTGAGAAACATTGTTTCCTACCATCGCCTTTTTTCCCGTAAGTTCACAAACTCTTGACATTGTTCTATTCTTTAACTTGTTATTTCAAAACAGGCTGCAAATTAACGATTTTTTTACCTAATCGACAACTCATTTTTTAAAAAAATTTAGTGTGCTTTATTTTTTCTTTCTCCTGAGTTTCTGCTCCCGGCAACCCAGTGTTATTAAGGCTTCATTCAAAAAGCTATCTGTTTAATTTACAGATGTTAAGCAATTTGTTCTTATCCAGATGGTTCGGAAATCACTGAAAAAACAGCAAAATGCAGTTTGAAACCCGAAAAAATTATGCATTTGCAAATTTAAGAATTTCATTTAAAATAAGCTCCAGGCTTTTATGTACAGTTTTCCCGATCACCTTTTCACGGTGATTTCCGAAGATAAATTTTTTGGAATACACGCCTTCAGGAGTGGCAATCCCTATAAACACAGTACCGATTTCTGCATCGCTGTCTCCTTTTGCCGGGCCCGCATTTCCGGTTGTGGAAACAGCAAAATCGGTTTTAAGGATTGATCGTACATTTTTGGCCATGGCTTCGGCTACCTCTGCACTCACCACACTGTGTTTCTCAATTAATTCTGAATTGATGTTTAAAAGTTCTTCCTTTATTTCGGTGGCATAACTTACCACACTACCTTTATAATAAACAGATGCTCCGGGAGGAGTAGCCAGTAAATTGGCAATGCGCCCCCCTGTACAGCTCTCGGCAGTAGCAATTGTTTGCTTTGCAGAAGAAAGCAATCGGCCTATTTGTATCTCTACAGGTTCTTCGTCCTGGTAGCCCACAATAATATCCCCTATTAACTGATGCAGGTCCGTAAGCAGGCTGGCTATAGAGTTCTGAAGGTGCTCTTCATTATCTCCAACAGCGGTAAGCCTTATTCTTACTTTCCCAAAATTGGGCAGGTAAGCACATTTAATATTTTCAGGAAGCTGGTCCTCCCAGTCTGATATTTTTTCGGCTATGGCGCTTTCTCCAAGTCCATAAGTTATCACTGTTTTGTGAAGAATAACCGGACGTTTAAATTCCTGCTGAAGTCTGGGCAGCACCTCATTCTTCACCAGCTCCTTCATTTCAAACGGAACTCCCGGAAGCGAGATATACATCACTCCATCTTTGCGAAACAACATCCCCGGGGCGGTCCCGAATTTATTGAAAAGAACCTCAGCCTGCCCCGGTACCAGGGCCTGTCTTCGGTTTAGATCAGAAATTGGAGTTTCTATATATTTTTCAAAGAGCTGTTCAATATGCCGTAGCACCTCCTTGTTTTCGGTAAGCTCATCTTCAAAATAGTCGCAAAGGCTGGACTTTGTCACATCATCCCGGGTTGGCCCTAGTCCGCCGGTGATCAAAACCAACTCTGCTCTTTGGGAAGCCTCCCTTAAAGCGGTAAGAATGTGGGATCTTTTATCTTCAATACTGGAAATTTGGTGTACAGCGACCCCGATCTTATTTAACTCTGCCGCGAGAAAAGCCGAATTG
Organism: Salegentibacter sp.; assembly: GCF_036568425.1. Lineage (GTDB taxonomy): Bacteria > Bacteroidota > Bacteroidia > Flavobacteriales > Flavobacteriaceae > Salegentibacter. The sequence goes on from NZ_DATCSO010000016.1 coordinate 1,984, forward strand.
GTATCTATAATCTGGCCTATTAAAATCTCATCGCCAATAGTTATAATTTCTGCTTTCATTCGAGTTCAAAATCTCTTTTAAGGGCAATGCCTGCCACCTTAACTTTTTTAGTGATTCTGGCGGCCGCCTCTGGCACCTCATCCTTCTTTTTCCCTGCTTTCGCCCAGCTTTCTATCACTTTGACCTCATCCATTAGTTCCAGGCCAAATAATTGCAGGTTGGGTTTCATTTTGTGCGCATATTGATATGCCAGGGTAGGATTATCATTGGAAATAGCTTTATTCATCTCATCTACATCAGGTGGAATTTCCTCCAAAAAAGTTTGTACCACCACCTTCATGAATTCCTTGTCACCCCCGGCCATCTCTTCTACACCCTCTAAATTGTAACTACTCATAATCGCTATTTAATATTGATTGAAAACATCTTTTCTTTTTCCAAAAATCCCGTCAACCTGTCATTGGCTTCAAGCTTCCCGACTCCCGCAGGAGTTCCCGTGAAGATTACATCACCTATCTTGAGAGTGAAAAACTCTGAGACATAGGCAATCAACTCATCGATTTTCCATAACATATGAGAGGTGTTGCCTTGCTGAACGATTTCTTCATTCTTGAGAAGACTAAAGTTAATATTATTTATATCGGGAAACGATTTTTTGGAGGTCCATTTTTCTCCTATTACCGCAGCGCCATCAAAGGCTTTGGCTTTCTCCCAGGGCAACCCCTTCTCTTTCAATTTCTTTTGCAGATCCCGGGCGGTAAAATCTATTCCCAAACCTATCTCATCATAATATTTATGAGCGAATTTAGGCTGAATATGTTTGCCTACTTTTTTGATCTTCACCAAAACCTCCACCTCATAATGCACCTCATCAGAAAAATCTGGAATAAAAAAGGGCTGTTTTTTGAGTAAAATAGCCGTATCGGGTTTAAGAAATATTACCGGTTCTTCGGGTTTTTCATTTTCAAGCTCGGCAATATGTTCGGTGTAATTTCTACCTATACAAATAATCTTCATAAACGGAAAATTCTATTTGAGTTTGGTGTTGAGTTTTCTAAGTTTAATTGCTGTTAGCACTCTTTTGGTATACAAGGGGAAATCGGCATTCTGTATCCAGCCATAATAACCCGGTTCTTTTTCCAAAACCTCTGCTACGTTCTTTCCTTTAAACTTTCCAAATCCAAATACTTCCTCCCCTTTTTTATCATAAACGACGAAACCGGCGAAATCGGCAAAGCGTTTCCTGGCCGAATAATCGGCGAGGTACTTTATGTCGTTTTCAAGGTCTTCATAGCGCTCCAGCTGAGATTTAAGGACTTCATAAGTCGCATTGGTATCAGCTTCAGCAGTATGGGCGTCTTCGAGATTTTTTCCGCAGTAAAACTGATAAGCGGCAGAAAGGGTTCGTTGCTCTTTTTTATGAAATATAGTTTGTACGTCTACGGCAACTACATTCTTCATATCGAAGTCTATCCCGGCCCGCAGTAATTCTTCCACCAAAAGCGGGATATCGAAGCGATTGGAATTATAACCGGCGAGGTCGCAGCCTTTTATCATTTCGTAAACCCTGGATGACAAATCCTTAAATGTTGGCTCATTGGCCACCTTTTCATTGGAGATTCCATGAATGGCGACAACTTCCTCCGGAATGGTAATTTCAGGGTTTACCAACCAGGTTTTGCTTTCCTTGTTTCCGTTAGGAAATATCTTCAAAATTGCAATTTCGACAATGCGATCTTTTGCCAGGTTAGTACCGGTGGCTTCGAGATCAAAAAAACATATAGGTTTGGTTAATTTTAATTCCATGAGAAAGCTTATTTTAGGCAAATATACCATAATTTGATGGGTTGTTTTGACCAAAAAACAGAGAAGAACTCCTTATTCTACGGAGATGATTTTTCAAAAGGGATTTTATATCTTTGAATAGTTTTGAAACTTTTTTATAGTGTTGAAATACCTCTCTTACGTTAGCCAGCAATCTTACTCCTTAACCGATTCTGCCCTGGAAGAAATGCTTTCCCATGCCAGGATTAGTAATGAGGCTGCCGGAATTACCGGCATACTCATTTGTTATGAGGGTTTGTTCATCCAGTTTCTGGAAGGAGAAGAAGACGAGATAACCCGCTTGTTCGAAAAAATATCAAAAGATAAAAGGCACCAGGAGGTTCTGGTCCTTGATTATGGATATTCTGAAACAAGGAGCTTTGCAGACTGGTCTATGGCATTTGAAAGACTTAAGCCTGAAGAAGCCAGGGAAATTACCGGTTACAAAAACCTCAGCCGCCAAACGCTCTTTTCTGAAGCCATAAACAAGGAGCACCCGGCCTTGCAACTGCTTAAATCCTTTATTAAAAACCTATAAAAAAAGCCGCAAATTAATTGCGGCTTTCTTTATTTATTAAATTTGGTTTTCTAGACCGTTCTGTCGCTATCAAAGTTTTCCAGGTACTGAGCAACGCGCTGCACAAACTGTCCACCTAAAGCACCATTTACCACACGGTGATCGTAACTATGGGACAAGAACATTTTATGTCTAATTCCTATAAAATCTCCATCGGGAGTTTCAATCACAGCAGGTACTTTTCTAATAGCACCTAATGCAAGGATCCCAACCTGTGGCTGATTGATAATTGGAGTTCCCATCACACTACCGAAGGTTCCCACATTTGTAACGGTATATGTGCCACCCTGAATCTCATCCGGCTTCAGTTTGTTCTGGCGGGCACGGTTGGCAAGGTCGTTAACAGCCTTGGCCATACCTACAAGGTTAAGTCTGTCGGCATTTTTAATTACCGGTACAATAAGGTTTCCATCGGGAAGGGCAGCTGCCATCCCCAGGTTTATATTTTTCTTTTTAATGATCTTATCGCCATCAACAGAGATATTGATCATTGGGAAGTCACGAATAGTTTTCGCAACGGCTTCCATAAAAATTGGAGTGAAAGTTAATTTTTCACCTTCCCGCTTAGCAAATTCTCCTTTATGTTTATTTCTCCAGTTCCAGATTTTGGTTACGTCAACTTCAATAAAAGATTGCACGTGTGCTGAAGTCTGAGTACTTTGAACCATATGATGAGCGATCATTTTACCCATTCGGTTCATTTCAATTATTTCATCTTCTCCAGAACGCATGGTGGTTTCCTCACTTGCCATAGCTCCTTCAAGTTTGCCGGTATCTATTGGTTGGGCTTTAGGCTGAGCAGGTTTTGCCTGGGCTGGTTGTTCTTTTCTGGATTTCACATAAGCTAAGATGTCATCTTTGGTTACGCGACCATCCTTGCCTGTTCCTTCAAGGTTTTCAAGTTCCCCGAAGCTTATCCCTTCTTCTTTGGCGATATTTTTTACCAAAGGAGAGTAAAAACGATCAGAGTCTGCAAAATCTTCGCTTCCTACAGTGGCCTTTGCTGCTTCTACGCTGGCTTCCACTTCTTCAGTAAGCGCATCTTCAGAGTCTTCTCCGTCCAGATCCATTTCAAGATCATCATCTGCTGAGATTTCAGCATCTGTTTCAATAACAGCTATAGTTTGACCTACCTGCACCACGTCATCAATATCGAAGAGCTTTTCTATTAGTTTCCCCTCTACTTCACTTGGGACTTCACTATCAACTTTATCGGTTGCTATTTCCAGTACGGGTTCATCAGTATCGATGGTGTCTCCCACCTCCTTTAACCAACTGGTAATGGTTGCCTCGGCAACACTTTCCCCCATCTTGGGCAGCTTAAGTTCGAATTTTGCCATATCTATATTAGAACGCTAATTTTTTGATTTGTATTTGCGAATTTACCAAAAAAACTCCATTTGAGTATTAAAAAATCAATAAAACTTAGTTTTATTGTCGATTTATTGAAGTTAATGATAAAGTCTGATTCGCGTAAATTTACAATTTCAAAGGCTGAAACTAAATTTTTACCATAAAAAAATTGAAGTTCGCCCTTTTTTAGCCTTTTAAAGAGCTTTCAAACGGAACCCTGTTGGCGATACTTCTGCCCAGAGTTACCTCATCGGCATACTCCAATTCATCTCCCACCGAAATTCCGCGGGCAATGGTAGAGGTCTTTATATTAGTGCCTTCCAATTGTTTAAAAATATAAAAGTTGGTGGTGTCCCCCTCCAGGGTACTGCTAAGGGCGAAAATAATCTCCTCTACTTTTCCGGCCTTCACCTTTTCTATAAGAGAATGGATATTAAGTTGTGAGGGGCCCACCCCATCCATGGGACTAATCTTTCCTCCCAATACGTGATAATGCCCCCGGTATTGCCCGGTATTCTCTATGGCCATCACATCGCGGATATCTTCTACCACACACACCAGCCCTGCATTCCTGGCGGGATTGGCACAAATATCACAAAGCTCGGTATCACTTATATTAAAACAGTTTTTACAAAGTTTAATTTCGTTACGTAGTTTCGATAAGGCTGAAGCCAGGTCCTTGGTTTGAGCTTCAGGTTGCTTAAGAAGATGTAAAACCAGCCTTAGGGCTGTCCTTTTCCCGATACCAGGTAATTGAGACATTTCGTCTACAGCCTGCTCCAGCAATTTTGATGAAAAATCCATACCGCGAAGTTAAGATTTTTGCGTACGAATTTTAGCAGAAAACCCCCAAGTTTAACCTGAATTTGTAAATTCGCCTTTTCAGAAGAAAAACCTATGCAGCCCTACCAAATCTTGCTTTTGATCGCCGCGTATTTTGGCGTCTTGTTTTTAACTTCCTTTTTTTCCAGTCGTGCCGGCACTAATGCCGAATTTTTTAGAGCTAACCGGCAATCCCCCTGGTACATTGTTGCCTTTGGGATGATAGGTGCCTCCCTGAGTGGAGTGACCTTTATTTCTCTCCCCGGCACAGTAACCACCGATAGCTTTAGTTATTTTCAGGTGGTTCTGGGATATACAGTGGGTTATGCAGTAATAGGCCTGGTATTGCTCCCCCTTTATTATCGCCTCAATCTTACCTCGATCTATACTTATCTGGATTCCCGCTTTGGAAAATATTCCTATAAAACCGGGGCCTCGTTCTTTTTGCTTTCCCGTATTGTGGGATCGAGTTTCAGGCTTTTTCTGGTAGCGAATGTACTTCAGCTTATATTATTTGACGGACTGGGAATTCCATATTATGCTACGGTTACGGTAACAATTTTTCTTATTTGGCTTTATACCTTTAGAAGCGGGATCAAAACAGTAGTCTGGACAGACACTTTACAAACCCTGTTTATGCTACTTGCACTGGGAGTTACTCTGGTAGTGCTTTCCGAAGAATTAGGAATCTCAGGAGCAGGAATGATCAATTATCTCTCTGATACCGGCCAGACTAAGATTTTCTTTTTTGATGATTGGAAAAGCAGTCATCATTTCATAAAACAATTTATAAGTGGGGCTTTTATCGCCATAGTGATGACAGGACTCGACCAGGATATGATGCAGAAAAACCTGACCTGCAGGAACCTGAAAGATGCCCAAAAGAACATATTCTCTTTTACTATTGTACTCACTATAGTAAATATGCTGTTTTTAATACTGGGGGTTCTACTCACCCAATACGCCGATCTTAACGGAATTGATGCAATTAAAGATGAACTTTTCCCCGCAATTGCCACCAGTGGAGAACTGGGAATAGGTGTTGCCATACTCTTTGTGCTGGGTTTGATCGCTGCAGCATATTCGAGCGCCGATGGTACCTTAACCGCACTCACCACGTCTTTTAGCATTGATATCCTGCAAATCGAAAAGTTCTATAACGAGAAGAAACAAATAAGAATCAGGAAACAAATTCATATCGCTATCTCTATCCTGATGATTGTAGTGATGCTGATCTTTAAATATGCCATCGCCGACAAAAGCGTGATCAACAAGCTTTTTGAATTCGCCGGTTACACGTATGGACCTTTACTGGGACTATATACTTTGGGCCTTTTTACAAATTGGAAAATAAAAGATAAACTCGTCCCAATGGTAGCAATTCTGGCTCCAATACTATCTTATGTGATAAGTGTAAACAGCCTAAACTGGTTCGGATTTGAATTCGGCTTCTTTATCCTGATACTGAACGGAGCATTAACCTTTCTGGGCTTAATATTGATTCGTAGAAAGCATCACTAAAGTACAGGCCGGTTCTACCTCTATATTATTTTTCTGCAGAATTTCGTAGAACTCAGGATTCTCTGTGCCCGGATTAAAGATCACTCTTTCCGGATCTAGGGAAAGAATATAATCATAATATTCAGGTTGGCGTGGCGGACTTAAATATAAGGTAACCGTATCTATATCTTCAAACTGAGGTTTATCCTTTTTTATTTGAACTCCCTCGACTTCCCCCTCACGCAGCCCTATTGCAAAGGTAGGCTGGCCATGTTGTACCAGGCGCCTAATGGCGATATTGGAATAACGGGAGGGCTTTAAGGATGCGCCAATAACTAATGTTCTCTTTTTCATATAGCAAAAGTATATTATCTGTTTAAGTGTAACAAGTTAATTATTGATTTGTCTCTTATACAAGGAGCATCCCCGGAATCCCGGTATAATGTGATGGTTAGTGTTGGGACAAGGGGATTTTTCCTAACCCATACCTGAATCCAGGTATGGGTTTTTTAAAAAAAAGTGTAACATTCCCAAATTACCTTCGTCTATTATGATGAAGGCTTTTAATAAATTGAGAAGATTCACGGCTTTTTATTATGCATAACAAAGTACATTGTTATACATAAATAGTTTCAAGCCTTCAAAATTAGAATGTTTAATGCTTTTGAATAGCCAACAAAATAAGGCTTTTATCGGGAAACAAACCTGAAATTAATATGCATAACAAGGTATCATCTAATAAATACTAATCATCAAAATTCAATCAAAAAATGAAACAGTTATTTTTAATCATCGCGCTTTTTTCTTCCGCTATTTCTTTGGCGGACAATGAACCTTTAGGAAATATTACCGGGGAGGTAATAGACGAAGAATTACAGGAACCTATCCCCTATGCCACGGTAGTGATAAATGATATGGAAGGAAATCTTATCTCCGGAAACACTTCGGCCGGCGATGGTAGCTTCATCATAGATAGAGTTCCTGCCGGAAAATATGTACTACAAGTACAGTTTATAGGTTATAAAACCTTCAACCGCGAAATAGACATTAACAGCAGGAATACTACCATTAACATAGGAAAGGTCTATCTGGAACCTGATGTTGCTATGCTGGACGGAGTTACCGTTGTTGCTGAAAGAACTACTATTGAGCAGCGTGTAGACCGAAAGGTAATCAATGTTGGGAAGGATCTCACCACCACCGGAGCCAGTGCTTCTGACATTATGAATAATATCCCTTCAGTAAGTGTAGACCAGAACGGAAATATCGCACTAAGGGGAAATTCCAACGTGAAGATTTTAGTAGACGGGCGTCCTACCAATATGGATGCGGCACAGCTGCTAAAGCAGATTCCCTCTACCTCTATTAAAAGTATTGAACTCATCACCAATCCTTCGGCAAAATATAATCCGGAAGGAATGAGCGGCATCATCAATATCGTTTTGCATAAGAATGCCAACGACGGCTTCAACGGAAATCTGAACGCCGGGGTAACCGTTGGAGAGAATACCCGCTATAATAGCTCCCTTGACCTGAATTATCGTAGAGGTAAATTCAATTTTTTCGGAAATTTTGGTGCACAATGGGGGGATCGCTTCAATTTTGGTCGCATTTACCTCACTGAAGAGAACTATCGTCAAAACTTTGATATGATAAACAACAGACGCTCTTTATTATTTAAAGTTGGAGTAGACTTCTATCTGGATGACAGGAACACATTTTCTTTTTATACCAATCAGAATCCCTTTAAAGGTGGCCCGAATGGTACACTTAAGATCATCTACCCCGATAACCCGGAAAACAATCTTACCCAAAATCTGGATCTGAATTTCGAAAACCAGAACTCCACCTATAATTTTGTTTTCGACCATAAATTCGACGATGAAGGACACAAGATTCTTTTGGAGAGCAATTACAACTACTTTGATGAAGATGAAAATTCAAGATTCACCTTCGAAGGAAATACCGGAGACCTGGCAGCATATCGCGATCATGTGGATTCGAAAAGAGAAAATCTTACTGTGAATCTCGATTATGAAAATCCTTTAAACGAAAACAGCAAACTGGAAATGGGTGCTGAAGCCAGGATCCTCAATACCGATAATGCCTTTACCACCACAAATGTAGAGATGGACAATGCTACCTATCAGTTTAACAGAGATATTTACAGTTTTTACACTACCTACGGCCAGAATTTTGAAAAATGGTCTTACCAACTGGGGGCGAGACTGGAAAGCTTTAAAGTGAATGCGATCTATAACGGAGAAGAGATCTTTACCGACGATTATTTCAACCTATACCCTTCCGGTTTTGTAACCTACACTCCCAATGAAAAGAACACCTACCAACTTAGTTATAGCCGCAGGATAGACCGGCCAGGTTTCTACCAGGTTTCTCCTATAAGGGATGTTAGCAGTCCCAGGTTAACCGTATCGGGTAACCCGGAGTTACAACCACAGTTCACTAATTCGATTGAATTTAATTATACCCGAAAATTCGAGGAGAAAGGTAGCCTTAGTGCGGGAGTTTTCTTCAGGAACCTAAATGATGAAATTAGTCAGGTTTTTATTGAAGATCCGGATGAAGAGGGATCACTATTGCTGCAATTCGCTAATTTTGAAGACAACAACTCTTACGGACTTGAATTATCTACTAACTATAAATTCACCAAATGGTGGAGCACCAACACCAGTTTTGAAATTTACAGCCAAAAACTGAAAGGTCAGGTAGGAACCCAATATCTCGAAACCGATAATACCGCCTTTACCTTCAGAAGCAGTCATAATTTTAAAGCTTCAGAAAGATTAAGCTTTCAGCTCTTTGGGTACTACCGCGGTGAGAGTAAAAGCCTGCAAATGGATATGGAACCTATGTATTTTATGAATATAGGGGGTCGTTATTCCTTTTGGGATGGTAAAGCCAGTCTAAGCCTTAATTTTAATGACATCTTCAATACCCAGGAGTTCAGTTTTATCAATGGCAGGCCTCTGCCACAGGAAGGCAGGTTTAAGGGGGAATCACAAACTGTGTATTTAGGCTTCTCCTATCGCTTTGGTGGCGGAAAAAACAAAGCTTTGCAAAGAAAACAAAGAGATGACAACCAGGCCAAAGGTGGCGGAGTTTTCTAAAAATTTTATTTTAAGTTTAGTTGGTTAGTTTGAAAAGGCTCCGGTGTAAAAGCCGGGCCTTTTATTTTTCATGAAACCAGATTTATGACTTTTGTGATTAAGGTCACATTCTTTAAGTACAAAATAGGCCTATATTTGCCGCCAAATGAAAAATAGAAGTACACTAATTGTTCTGCTTTTTGTAGTGGTTATGCTGTTTAACAGCATAAAAAGTGGCTTCATGATAAGTTTTTACCTGGTAGATAATTCAAGTTTCACAGAGTTATTTTGTGTGAACCAGGACAAACCCGAAATGGAATGTAACGGGAAATGTGAGCTTTCCAAATTAAATAAGGATTCAACCACAGACGAGAAACCAACACAGCTTGATTTTCTGCAGCGGCAGGTAGTTCTCTTTTTTAATCCTATGCAAAACCTGGATGTTTTAAGGTTTTCAGAAGAAAAGAAAACTGCCATGGCTTATTTAAATAATTACAAGTACCAGCACTTACCAAGAATTACCCATCCCCCTTCTCTTTAAGTTTAATTTTCTTAGAATTATTTTAAAATCGATCGGTATTAACCGGTTGATACAATTCACGTATATCAATTTTTAATAAGAATTAAATGAGAATTTTAAGCATATTAATTTTTCTATCCTCAAGCTTAATGCTGCAAGCGCAGTCCAAATTAAGCCTTATGGACAAGCTTAGTCTGGAGCCAGTTGAAAATGCTACTATCCAGATTAAAGGCAGTAATAGAGCCGCGGTTAGCAATGCAAAAGGAGAGGTGTTTTTAGATTTTTCTGAAAAAGATACCCTTCAGATAAGTCATTTAAAATATAGAAAACAAAGTCTAACAAACATAAAACCCGGAGAAGTGATCTATCTCGAAAGGCTAACTTTCAGAATTAGCGAGGTTCTGCTAATGGGAAACCCACAAATAGATCCTGCTCAAAGCCTGGTAAAAACCAATTTCAGAGAAAAAGTAGTACAACCCAAAAATGTGGGGGAGCTTTTTAGCGACATCAATGGATTTTCACTGATTAAACGAGGTAGCTATGCCATGGATCCCAGTATGAGAGCCAGCCAGTATGAACAATTGAACATTCAGTTTGATGGAGGCACTAAAGCTTTGCATGCCTGCCCAAGCCGGATGGACCCTATTACCACCCTGGTAAATCCTGAGGAAGTAACCCGAATTGAAATTATTAAAGGCCCATTCAGCGTTCGTTACGGAAATACATCTGGTGGGATCATCAATATGGTAACCGATAATACCGGGGAAACCTCCGATAAATTATCAGGCAGCATTTCTTCTGGTTACGAGAGCAACGGGAATTCTATGGTGAACATGATCCAGCTTCAGGGAAACCTAAATAAACTGGACCTTTCAGGTAATTTCAGTCACAGAGATTACGGTGATTATGAAGATGGAGAGGGAAGAAGTATTCCTTCCTCCTTCCGAAGCCTGGGTTATAACCTGGAAGCGGGATATACCTTTAACGAAAATAACAGGCTAAAGGCCGGGTTCAGACAATCTTTTGGGCGTGATGTAAAACACGCAGGCTTGATGATGGATACCGATGAGGACAACAGCAGTATTTTTAGTCTGGACTATAATTACAGGTCGGAAGAAGGGAAGTTCAGAGGTCTTACCGCAAAGACTTACTACTCTTTTGTAGACCATATTATGAACAACTATAACCGACCCTCCTTTAACCGAACCGAGGCTGTTTCTATGGTAGACGCAACCACCTATGGGGGAAAACTGGAAACCGAATGGAAACTGAACAATAAGTGGCTGCTCTTCACAGGTGTAGATGTTACTAACCTTGCCCGCGACGGGCAAAGGGAGCGTTTGGTCAAGGTGAATATGGCCGGGGAACCTTTGGCAATGCCAATGAAATTCCAGGATAAGGTTTGGCAGGATAGCTACCTTAACGATTATGGTGTTTTTGCAGAAGCCAAATTTATCTTAAGCGAAAAGGATATTTTCAACTTTGGAGCTCGTCTTGATCATATTGTTACTGAAAGCAAAGATCCGGATCCTGGTTTTGCTGAATTATATCCGGATAGCGGAAAACGTGACGAGCAGCTTTTTAGCGGTACTGTTTCATACAAACGCCTCCTAAGGGATAATTATTCTCTGGAGTTCTCTTACGGAAGAGGTGCCAGGCCTGCAAATATGGAGGAACGCTATATCGCTTTTTTAAATATTGGAAGAGACCCCTATGAGTATGTAGGAAACCCTAACCTGAAGGCGGAGGTAAACAATCAATTCGAAATCGGGTTCAAAGGAAAAGAGGAATTTACCGGGAACCTGGAGCATTTCAGTTTTTCAGCAAGTGGGTTCTATTCTATTTATGAAAATTATATCGTTGGTTTGGTAGACGAAACTTTAACAAGAAGAAATATGCCAAGTCAACCTCCGGTTCACCCTAAGGTTTTTAGAAATCTTGATGATGCTTACAAAACCGGCTTTGAACTTTCGGGAGAACTGGCTTTCACCTCCGGTTTTAAACTGGGAACAGATCTGGCTTACACCTATACCAAAAATGAAGATCTTGGAGAATCTTTACCGCTATCTCCACCCCTGGTTAGCCGTTCACGGATAGAATATGAAAATAAAAAATTCTGGGGAGGAGTTTATTACAACATCACCGCCGACCAGGAAGAGATTGCCCCGTCTTTTGGTGAAACCAGAACTCCGGGTTATAGTCTGATGGATTTAAAGGCGGGTACCACAGCTATTAAAAACCTGAATATTGGAGTTGGAGTATTAAATGTTTTTGATAAATATTATTACAGCCATCTGAATTTCGCTTTTAACAACCAGGACAACTTCAGCAGGCAACCCATTACAGAACCAGGAAGAAACTTTACTGTTTTTATAAACTACAATTTTTAATCTCCCCGGAGAACTGAAACGAAAAATCCCGCTAATAGCGGGATTTTTTTTATTTCAATAATATTCTTTTCCTTATGCTTTCACAGCATACATCTTCTCACGTTGTTCTTTGATCTTTTTATCGCTCATATACTCTTCGAAGGTAGTGTATCGATCAATAGCACCACCGGGAGTTAATTCGATTACGCGGTTTGCCACGGTTTGTGCAAACTCGTGATCGTGTGTGGTAAACATCACCGTTCCTTTAAAATTCTTTAGAGAATTATTAAAAGCTGTAATCGATTCCAGATCCAGGTGATTGGTAGGCTCATCGAGCATCAACACATTGGCCCTCATCATCATCATTCGACTTAGCATACAACGCACTTTTTCTCCTCCCGAAAGCACCCTGGAAGTTTTTAAGGCTTCCTCACCACTAAAAAGCATTTTCCCAAGAAAACCGCGAATGTAAACTTCTTCTCTTTCCTCCTCGGTTTTAGCGTACTGGCGCAGCCAATCAACAAGGCTTAGGTCGTTATCAAAATATTCAGCATTATCAAGTGGCAGGTAAGACTGTGAAGTGGTAACCCCCCAGGAATATTTTCCGGAAACAGCCTCCTGATTTCCGTTTATTATTTCATAGAAGGCAGTGGTAGCTCTGGAATCTTTAGAGTATATCACTACTTTATCACCTTTTGCCAGGTTGATATTCACATCTTTAAAGAGCGTTTCTCCGTCCTGGCTGGCTTCCAGTTTCTCAACATTCAGAATCTGGTCTCCGGCCTCTCGGTCACGGTCAAAGATAATGGCAGGATATCTCCGGCTTGAAGGTTTTATATCCTCAATGTTAAGCCTGTCTATCATCTTTTTACGGGAAGTAGCCTGTTTGGATTTGGCGACGTTAGCACTGAAACGTTGGATAAACTCCTGAAGTTCTTTCTTCTTATCTTCAGCTTTTTTATTCTGCTGTGCACGCTGGCGGGCAGCAAGCTGGGAAGACTCATACCAGAAGGTATAGTTTCCACTAAAGTGATTTATTTTTCCAAAATCGATATCCGAAATATGGGTACAAACTGCATCCAGGAAGTGACGGTCGTGAGAAACAACGATCACCGTATTATCATAATTCGCCAGGAAGTTCTCCAACCAACTAATTGTTTCATAATCCAGATCGTTGGTAGGCTCATCCATAATAAGCACATCCGGGTTTCCAAAAAGGGCCTGTGCTAATAACACTCTCACCTTTTGCTTCCCGTCAAGATCTTTCATAAGAGTATAATGGTCCCCGGCTTTAATTCCCAAATTTGACAGAAGAGATGCAGCATCGCTCTCGGCATTCCAACCGTTCATTTCTTCAAATTCTACCTGTAGGACTCCTACTCTTTCTCCATCGGCATCGCTAAAATCTTCCTTGGCATAGATCTCATCCATCTCTTTTTTGATGGCAAAAAGCGGTTTATTCCCTTTCATTACCGTCTCCAAAACCGGAAGGTCATCATACAGCGAGTGATCCTGCTCTAATACCGACATCCTTTTGCCCGGTTCTAAATGAACATGACCCGAGGTAGGTTCAGATTTCCCAGAAAGGATCTTTAAAAATGTAGATTTACCGGCACCATTAGCGCCAATAATCCCATAACAGTTACCCTGGGTAAAGGTAGTATTCACTTCGTCAAACAAAACACGTTTGCCAAATTGAACCGAAAGATTTGATACTGAAAGCATAAAATATTATTTGTCTAATTTTTTGCAAAAGTAGCCATTTAAGCCCAATTATTTAAAGATTAACGATTTAAATATTCTTTTAACGACCAATTAACATTCAGGGCATTTAGCACCAGCTATATTTGTGATTAGCTACTACAATAACTACAAATCTACCTAACAATTTAGAGCCCTACATGAAGTTTAAATTGCTATTGATTTCCTTAATCAGCCTTGTCATTCTCGGATGCAATTTTGAAGAAGACGACCGCCAGTCTACCTTCATTGGAGGAGAAATCATTAATCCAAAATCAGGATTTTTCATCCTTTCCAAAGACAACACCACTATAGACACTCTTTTTCTTAATCAAAACAACCAATTCGGTAAGTATTTTGAAGGAATAGAGGAAGGGATTTATCGTTTTAATCATCCGCCGGAAAATCAAATTTTGTACTTGCAGCCTGGTGATAGCATCCTTATTTGGCTCAACACTTTGGCATTTGATGAATCTATTAATTTTAGTGGGCCTGGCGCTAAAAAAAGCGATTTCTTACTAGATCTTTACCTGGCCAATCAGGATGAAAGTGAAATGATTCTCTCCTATTATAAATATCATCCTGATGAATTTTCTAAAAAAATAGATTCGATTTACCAGGCCAAAAACAAGAAACTCGACGACCTAATTGAAAAAAAGGACTTTTCAGAGAAATTCATCGAAATCGCAAGAGCAGGCATAGATTATCAATACTATCATTTTAAGGAACGTTATGCCTTTTTAACCCGGAAATATTTCAAGGAATTAGCTGAGAAAATTCCGGAAGACTTTCACGACTACCGGGAAAATATAAATTTTGAAAGTGCAAATCTTAATACCTATTACGTTTACACCAATTTTATAGACGATTATTTCCGCACTAAGGCGGTTGAACGATGCGACCCAAAACTCCCTCCCAGCGACGATTGTTTTGACTTGAATTCCATCAGAAATATCCGTTATAAAATTATCCTTGCAGACTCCCTAATTAACAGTCCCGAAATTAAGAACAGCTACTATGACCGTTTAGGATCACAGGGAGTTACTTTTTCCCGTAAACCAGAAGCTATTGATTCTGTGATAAATTTACTGGAAAAAACAGATTATGATAGGGAAAAGCTTAGCCGGCTAAAGCAAATGGCCGAGGTACAAAAAAGTCTTTTACCCGGTAATAATATCGGCGATCTTCCTTTAAGTAATGTGAAAGGTGACACCATAAGGCTTAAGGAAATCTCAAATAAACCTATCATCACCTACCATTGGTCGATGTCTTCCAAAAATCATTTTCGCTGGCAACAGGACATTATTGATGAGTTAAGAAAGAAATATCCCGAAGTAGATTTCGTGGGGATAAACATCGACAATAAAACCCTGACTGACTGGGCAGAGATCGTGAATTCGCAAACCACGAATCCTGAAAAAGAGTTTCATTTAACCTTTACCAAAATTGATCGTGATTTACTAAAAGCTTACTTAAATAAAACATTTTTTATGGCTCCCGACGGTGAGATCATCAGGGGAAGTTCGCAATTAAACTCTAAGTCTTATGAAAGGGAGATCCTTGAGTTTTTAAACGACATTAATTAGTTTGAGATAATTTTATTCATAAAAAAACCGCTCTGGGAGCGGTTTTTTTTGTAATCCTGTTGTATCTGAATAATCAGCTATTTCCTTTTTTATAATCGGCAAGAAATTTCTCCAGACCTATATCGGTAAGCGGATGCTTCAACAAACCTTCAATAGAAGAGAGTGGTCCCGTCATCACGTCGGCACCTAATTTCGCGCATTCAATCACGTGCATAGTGTGACGTACAGATGCGGCAAGAATTTCGGTTTCAAAACCGTAGTTATCATAGATCAATCTTATCTCGGCAATAAGGTTTAACCCATCGGTAGAGATATCATCAAGGCGCCCGATAAACGGAGATACATAAGTAGCACCCGCTTTAGCGGCTAAAAGAGCCTGCCCTGCAGAAAATACCAAAGTACAATTTGTTCTTATCCCGTTATCGCTAAAATATTTAATAGCCTTAACCCCTTCTTTGATCATAGGTACTTTAACCACGATCTGTTCGTGAAGTTCAGCAAGTTCTTCGCCTTCTTTTATCATTCCCTCAAAATCGGTAGCGATAACCTCGGCGCTCACATCTCCGTCTATCAGGTCACAGATCGCTTTATAGTGTTTTAAAATATTATCTTTTCCGGTAATTCCCTCTTTAGCCATAAGGGAAGGGTTGGTGGTTACTCCATCCAAAACCCCAAGATCTCTGGCCTCTTTAATCTGATCCAGGTTAGCGGTATCAATAAAAAATTTCATAGTTGTGTGTTTAAAAGTTTAGTATTTCCGGGCTACCGGATTCTGGTTTGCAAAATTACAATTTATA
>NZ_DATCSO010000017.1:0-26604 GCF_036568425.1 Salegentibacter sp.
AATTTACAGAACTGGGTATTGGCTTCCTGCTTTTGGGACTCAAGGATCTCGAACATCCCACTGTCTTCAATAGTTTCCAGTTGAAGTTCCCAGTAAATTAGCCGCTGGTATAATTCTGCCCATTCTTCGTAAGAATTTACCTGGGCCATATCCATCGCAATTTTCCTGAATTCCTGCTGGTAATTTGAAGTGGTCTTTTCCGAAATAAGTCGGGAATGATCCAGATTCTTCTTAATACTTAAAAGGATCTGGTTTGGGTTTACGGGTTTTATAAGGTAATCGGCTATCTTGGAGCCAATTGCTTCTTCCATAATATACTCCTCTTCACTCTTAGTAATCATCACGATAGGAAGATTTTCTCTTTTCTCCTTGATTTCAGCTAAAGTTTCCAGGCCGGTGAGACCAGGCATATTTTCGTCGAGAAAAACAATATCAAAATTCTCCTGTTCAATTTGCTCTAAAGCTTCTGTACCACTCTTGCTGGTAGTGACTTCGTAATTTTTATTCTCCAGAAAAAGGATATGCGGCTTTAGTAAATCGATCTCATCATCTACCCATAATATTTTGATATTATTCATATATGTATATTTGTTTTAAATTAAAGAAAATAAGGCTTGGCATCTCAACACAAACTTAAAATATTAAACGACCCAATTTACGGATTTATTACCATCCCGAGTCAGCAGATCTTTAACCTTATCGAGCATCCATATTTTCAGAGATTACGGCGTATTTCGCAAATGGGACTTTCTTACCTGGTTTACCCCGGTGCCCATCATACAAGGTTTCATCATGCTCTTGGCTGTGTTCATTTAATGCAAAAGGCGGTGAGAATTCTTCGTTATAAAGGAGTTACGATCTCCGAGGCAGAAGAAGAAGCCTTGCAAATTGCAATTCTTTTGCACGATATTGGCCACGGTCCCTTTTCTCATGCTATGGAGCATAGTATCGTTGAGGGCATTGATCACGAAAGTATATCATTGCTTTTTATGGAGGAAATCAACCGGGAATTTAACCAAAATTTAACGCTGGCTATCCAGATCTTTAAGGGCGACTACGAAAGGAAGTTTTTAAATCAGTTAGTATCAAGCCAGCTGGATATGGATAGGCTTGATTACCTTAAGAGAGATAGTTTTTATACCGGTGCCGCTGAGGGGAATATTAATAGTGAACGTTTAATTACCATGCTTAATGTTGTAAACGGGGAGCTGGTAGTGGAAGAGAAGGGGATATACTCAGTAGAAAAATTTCTGGTAGCCCGCCGACTCATGTATTGGCAGGTTTACCTACATAAAACCAGTCTGGTTGCAGAACAATTACTCATTAGGGTATTAAAAAGAGCTAAGGAGCTTATTGAAGAAGGGACAAAATTACATGCCAGTAAGGCCCTGATGTTTTTTCTGAATAATAAAGTTACCCGTGATAATTTCGATAAAGAAACCCTGGATGTTTTTTCCCGTCTTGATGATTACGATATCATGATGGCGATGAAAGAATGGATAGAATGTGATGATTTTGTATTGAGTAATTTGTGCGGAATGATAATAAACCGGGATTTGCTGAAGGTGAAAATCAAAAAGAAAAAACCTTCCTCTGAAAAACTGGCACGACACCGGGAAAAACTTCAGAAGAAATATAATATATCGGAAAAAGAGGCGAATTACTTTGTATTTAGCGGGGAGATCGCAAACCTTGCTTATAAAACGGAAAAGAATAATATTAACATTCTTCATAAGAACGGGAAGATCAGTGATGTAGCTAAGGTTTCTGATCATTTAAATCTGGAAGCCCTTTCTAAAACGGTGGTGAAATATTATATCTGTTACCCCAAGCCCAAACATTAAACCATTTTTTTTACTTTTGCCAGAATGAAATTTACCGCATCACAAATAGCAGAGATACTGGAAGGAAAGATCGTAGGTGATCCCGAAGCCGAAGTATCTGAACTTGCCAAGATCGAAGAAGGTACTGAAGGGGCATTGACATTTTTAAGCAATCCAAAATATAATTCCTATATATATTCTACCAAAGCTTCAATAACCATCGTAAATGAAGACTTTAAACCTGAACAGCCTATACATACAACTCTGATTAAAGTTAGGGATGCTTATAAAGCTTTCTCGAAGTTGTTGGATTATTACAATAAGGTTAAGTTGAACAAATCCGGAATCGAGCAACCCAGTTATGTTTCCGAAGATGTGGAATATGGAGAAGATATCTATCTTGGAGCATTTTCCTATATAGGGAAAAATGTAAAATTGGGAGATAATGTAAAAGTTTATCCTAATGTCTATTTAGGAGATAATGTAAAGATTGGAAATAATGTGGTTCTTTTTTCGGGAGTCAAGATCTATTCAGATTGCATTGTTGGAAGCAATTGCGTGATTCATAGTGGGGTAATTGTAGGTGCCGATGGTTTTGGTTTTAGTCCTGAAGAAGATGGAAAATACGCCAAAGTTCCCCAGATTGGGAATGTTATTATTGAAGATGATGTAGAAATTGGAGCCGGAACCACTATAGATAGGGCTACCCTGGGATCAACAATAATTAGAAAAGGCGTGAAACTGGATAATCAAATTCAGATCGCACATAATGTTGAGATTGGAGAACATACTGCTATTGCTGCTCAAACAGGCATTGCCGGGTCTACTAAAATCGGTAAAAATTGTCTTATTGGCGGGCAGGTAGGTATTGCCGGTCACTTATATATTGGAGACCGCGTTAGGATCCAGGCACAATCTGGAATTGGCCGGAATGTAAAAGATGGGGAAGCCTTACAGGGAAGTCCGGCAATAGGTTATAGCGATTACAATAAATCTTATATTCATTTTAAAAATTTGCCCAAAACAGTTGACACCATAGAGCAACTAAGGAAAAAAATTGAAAATAATGGCTGAAATAGTTTCTAAGCAAACAACCATAAAGGAAGAAGTTTCCCTTAAAGGCGTAGGCCTGCACACCGGACAATCGGTAACTATTACTTTTAAACCTGCCCCTGAGAATACAGGATATGTATTTAAAAGACTGGACCTTGATGGCGAACCAGAGGTGGAGGCCGATGTTGCTTTTGTGGTAAACACTAAGCGCGGGACCAATCTAGAAAAGAATGGGGTGTCTATCCAGACTTCGGAACATGTACTCGCTGCATGCGTAGGACTAGAGATAGACAACCTTATAATGGAGCTTGATGCTTCTGAACCGCCCATAATGGATGGATCTTCTAAATTTTTTGTCGAAGCTCTTGAAAAAGCAGGTATTGAAGAACTGGATGCCGATCGGGAGGAATATGAAGTAGATGAAGTAATATGTTATCACGATGACGAATCGGGAAGCGAGATTATTGTGATGCCTGCAGATGAATACCAGGTAACTGCCATGGTTGATTTTGGAACCAAGGTTCTTGGAACCCAGAATGCTTCCCTCAATCACCTTTCTCAATTTAAGGAGGAAATCGCTGATGCCAGGACTTTTAGCTTTCTACATGAACTAGAGGCTCTACTTGATCATGGATTGATTAAAGGAGGCGATTTAAACAATGCTATTGTTTATGTAGATAAAGAAATTGGTGAGGAAACCATGCAAAAACTCCGTGTCGCTTTTAACCGAAAGGAGATGTCGGTAAAACCAAATGGAATTCTGGATAACCTTACTTTACATTATCCCAATGAAGCAGCAAGGCATAAGCTACTTGATGTAATAGGAGATCTTGCCCTTATAGGGACGAGAATAAAAGGTAAAGTGATTGCCAATAAACCAGGCCATTATGTAAACACTCAGTTTGCAAAAAAAATGGCAAAGATCATCAAAGCTGCAAGAAGAAATAATGTTCCAAAGATCAATCCTGATATTAAGCCTTTGATGGATGTTAATGATATCATGAATACTTTGCCTCACAGGCCTCCATTTTTATTGGTAGATAAAATTTATTCCTGTACCGACACCTGTGTAATAGGTATGAAAAATGTTACTATGAATGAACCTTTCTTTGTAGGACATTTCCCCGGTAAACCCGTAATGCCCGGAGTATTACAGGTAGAGGCTATGGCACAAACAGGAGGTATTCTCGCTCTAAGATCGGTTCCCGATCCTGAAAATTACCTTACCTATTTTATGAAAATAGATAATGTGAGGTTCAAACAACAAGTTGTGCCCGGAGATACTTTAATTTTTAAACTTGAATTATTAGCGCCTATTCGTAGGGGGATCTGTCAAATGCAGGGTTATGCCTACGTAAATGGAAAATTAGCAACCGAAGCGGTTCTTATGGCGCAAATCGTAAAAGCAAAATAAATATTATGAACCAACCTTTAGCATATGTGCATCCCGGAGCTAAGATTGCCAAAAACGTGGTGATCGAGCCTTTTACAACAATTCATAATAATGTTGTAATTGGAGAAGGCACCTGGATTGGTTCTAACGTAACTATAATGGAAGGTGCCCGTATTGGAAAAAACTGTAGTATTTTTCCGGGCGCTGTGATCTCAGCAATTCCGCAGGATAAGAAATTTGATGATGAGGATACTTTAACCGTCATTGGAGATAACACCACTATTAGGGAATGTGTTACCATTAACCGTGGCACTACAGATAGAATGAAAACAGTGATTGGTAATAATTGCTGGATTATGGCATATTGCCATATTGCCCACGATTGTATAGTTGGCGATAACTGTATTTTTTCTAATAACAGCACCCTGGCAGGGCATATTAATGTAGGAGATTACGTAATCCTGGCAGGGATGGCGGCTATCCAGCAGTTTTGTAGTATTGGTAATCATGCATTTGTTACAGGCGGATCCCTGGTAAGAAAAGATGTTCCGCCGTTTGTGAAGGCAGGAAGAGAACCTTTATCTTATGTTGGGATTAATTCCATAGGCCTGAGACGAAGAGGTTTTAGCACCGAAAAAATCAGGGAGATCCAGGATATTTATCGAATCCTCTATCAAAAAAATTATAATAATTCCCAGGCCGTGGCTATTATTGAAGCAGAAATGCAGGCAACTTCCGAGAGGGATGAGATACTTGAATTCATTAAAAACTCACAACGAGGTATCATGAAAGGATACGTAGGATCAAATTAATAAATTAGAATTATGGCAACTACCAGCGACATCAGAAATGGATTGTGTATTAAATATAATCACGATATTTTTAAAATTGTTGAATTCCTTCACGTAAAACCAGGCAAGGGTCCGGCCTTTGTTCGCACCAAACTAAAAAGTGTAACTACCGGAAAGGTGATCGAGAACACTTTTTCAGCAGGGCATAAAATAGACGATGTAAGGGTTGAAACTCATAAATTTCAGTTTCTTTATAACGATGGGGAATTCTATCATTTCATGAATGTAGAAGATTATACGCAAATAAGACTTCTGGAATCTGCCTTAGATCAGCCAAAACTATTAAAAGAAGGAGAAGTTGTTACGGTAATTATTAATACCGAAGATAATATGCCGCTTTCAGTAGAAATGCCAGCCAGTGTTGTTTTGGAAGTTTCCCATACAGAACCTGGAGTGAAAGGCAATACTGCTACAAATGCAACAAAGCCAGCAACTGTGGAAACCGGCGCCGAGGTAAATGTTCCTCTTTTTATAAACGAAGGAGATAAGATAAGGATAGAAACCGAAAAGGGTACTTACAAGGAAAGAATTAAAGAGTAAAGCTAAATTGTGATAAAAACCAGGCCTTCATGCCTGGTTTTTATCCATTAAAAAGGGCATAGATGAAATTTCCGCAAAAACACAGTTTACAACAAATAGCCACGATCCTGGATTGTGAATTTGTAGGAGCTGAAGATTTTCCGGTAACCGGAATGAACGAGATCCATGTGGTTACTCCAGGGGACATCGTTTTTGTAGATCATCCCAAATATTACGATAAGGCATTAAATTCTGCCGCAACGGTGGTGTTGATTAATAAAAAAGTAGAAGTACCTGAAGGAAAGGCTTTGTTGATTTCTGATGATCCTTTTAGAGATTTTAATAAACTTACCCGGTATTTTAAACCCTTCGGGAAAGCTCATAAATCAATTGCTGATTCAGCAAAAATAGGCGAAGGAAGTATTATTCAGCCTAACGCATTTGTAGGTAATAATGTAGTGATTGGAAAGAACTGTCTTATTCATGCTAACGTAAGCATCTATGATAATACAATTATTGGAGATAATGTAACCATTCACTCTGGGACGGTACTCGGGGGAGATGCTTTTTATTATAAGAATAGACCGGAAGGCTTTGATAAGCTCCTTTCAGGAGGCCGTGTAGTCATTGAAAATAATGTAGATATTGGTGCCAATTGCACTATAGATAAAGGAGTGACCGGTGATACTACCATTAAGGAAGGTACTAAGCTCGATAATCTTATCCAGGTAGGCCACGATACCGTAATCGGGAAAAAATGTCTTATCGCCTCCCAGGTTGGAATTGCGGGCGCCGTTGTTATTGAAGATGAAGTAACTATATGGGGACAGGTTGGTTTCCGTAGTGGTATTACTGTTAAAAAAGGTGGTGTGATGATGGGGCAGGCCGGGATTACTAAATCTACAAAGGAAAATACAATTTACACCGGAAATCCTGCGATGGAAGCCCGGGCTAAATTAAAAGAGTTGGCGCTCTTAAGACAATTGCCTAAATTACTCCAAAAATTAAAATAGACGATTATGGCTTCAAGCGGAAAAGAAATTGTTAAAAATTTTTATACTTCCGATTTTTACCAGGATAAAGAGGTCCTGAAAGAATTCCTTCATCCACAGGTAGAACTGTCCTGGTATGGTACTACTGGTCTTAAAAAACTAAATCTCGATGAGATTTCGGCCATTAGCCATGAATTAGCACAGTCTTTTGAATCGCTAAGAGCTGAAGTTGAAAATGTAATTTCAGAAAAAGGAAAAACCGCCATTCAATTCACTTATCACGTTAGAACTATAGAAAATCCCGAAGAGGAAATGCCCCTCGCTCATTTTATGGCTATCTGGGAAATAAAAGACGATAAACTCTACCGGGGAGTTCAAATAAGTCAGATTGGGGAAGAGATGAATGAACAAGCCTGGTTATAAAGTTTCCTAATTCGTATGGATTTACCTGAATCCATTGGTAAACCTGATAATTAACTTCCAAAAAACTTTAGGTTTTATTATTAAAAACCTACTTTTGTTATCGCAAAAAATATAAAATTTATGAGCGTTTTAGTCAATAAAAATTCAAAGATAATCGTGCAGGGATTTACCGGAAGTGAAGGTACTTTCCACGCCGAACAAATGATAGAGTACGGAACCAATGTGGTAGGGGGAGTGACTCCTGGAAAAGGCGGACAAAAACACCTTGACCGACCAGTTTTCAACACAGTATCTGATGCTGTAAAGGAAACCGGAGCAGATGTTTCTCTCATTTTTGTACCACCAGCTTTCGCAGCCGATGCAATTATGGAAGCTGCTGATGCTGGAATAAAAGTGATTATTACTATTACCGAAGGTATTCCTGTTGCCGATATGGTAAAGGCTTCAAACTATATTAAAGATAAAGATACCAGGTTGGTTGGCCCTAACTGTCCGGGTGTGATTACTCCGGGTGAGGCTAAAGTTGGTATTATGCCTGGTTTCGTTTTCAAAAAAGGAAGCGTTGGGATTGTATCCAAATCAGGTACACTAACTTATGAAGCGGCCGACCAGGTTGTAAAACAAGGTCTTGGAATAACTACCGCTATTGGAATAGGTGGAGATCCAATTATTGGAACCACCACCAAAGAAGCCGTGGAATTATTGATGAATGACGATGAAACCGAAATTATTGTAATGATTGGTGAGATCGGTGGTCAACTTGAAGCTGATGCAGCTCAATGGGTTAAGGAAAACGGTAATAAAAAACCGGTAATTGGTTTTATCGCCGGAGAAACTGCACCAGCAGGTCGTACTATGGGTCATGCCGGAGCCATCGTTGGAGGTAGTGAAGATACCGCTCAGGCTAAGAAAAAGATCCTGAAGGAAAATGGAATTCACGTAGTAGATTCTCCTGCTGAAATCGGTAAAAAAGTAGCTGAAGTTCTTAAAGGATAAGACTTCGCTTTAAATATATTAATCCTTCTGTTTCGCCTAAATTCAGGTGACTTCAGAAGGATTTTTTAATGGAAAATATTTAAGCTTCCTGCTTTTACTATATTTGAATAAAATAAACAACCAATCTTTTTTTATATGAAAGGAGCATAACGGAAATAGGATTCTAACACCAATGAAGTTATGCGAATTACATATGACCTGTAAAAAACAAATAATATAAACTTATGAAACTCTTAGAAGGAAAAAACGCCATAATTACCGGTGGTAGCCGTGGAATAGGGAAGGGGATCGCCCAGGTTTTCGCTGAACATGGCGCCAATGTAGCTTTCACCTATAACTCCTCTGCTGAATCGGCTAATGAACTGGCCAAAGAACTTAGCGGGATGGGTGTAAAAGCTAAAGCCTATAAATCTAATGCCGCCAGTTTTTCTGAAGCTGAACAACTCGTTAAAGATGTAGTTGAAGACTTTGGAAGCATAGACATTCTGGTAAACAATGCCGGGATCACTAAAGACAATCTGCTTATGCGAATGAGCGAAGAAGATTTTGATAAGGTGATAGAGGTTAACCTGAAATCTATTTTTAATATGACCAAAGCGGTGCAAAGAACCTTACTGAAGCAACGCAAAGGAAGCATTATTAATATGAGCTCAGTGGTTGGGGTTACAGGAAATGCCGGACAGTCTAATTATGCGGCTTCAAAAGCCGGGATTATTGGTTTTTCCAAATCCATGGCGCTGGAGCTTGGCTCAAGAAATATACGTACCAACGTGATCGCACCAGGTTTTATCGAAACTGAAATGACTGGTAAACTGGATGAGAAAACCGTTGAGGGCTGGAGACAGGCTATCCCATTAAAACGGGGTGGAACTCCTGAAGATATAGCTAATGCCTGTGTTTTTCTGGGAAGTGATATGAGTAATTATATCACCGGACAGGTTCTGCATATCGATGGTGGTATGCACACTTAATTTTAAATGCATAAACATTTAAATATTAAAATGCCGATAAAAAGGTTCTTCCCTTATTTTTAAGGGGAGGTGCCGAAGGCGGAGGGGGTTTCTTCGGGATAATAAATACTTCGTAGTTCTGATTTCTAACTTCGTAGCATTTTATTTATCTTTCCCTAATGGATATTAACAACATTATTTTGATAACCCTGGCTGCAATAATTGCGCTGGGGTTTTCTTTTTTCCAGTATCTATACCGCGGAAAAAAAAGGCAACGTGATAAATATGTTTTTTTTGGTTTGAGAGCCTCCACCGTTTTTATTCTTCTGTTGTTGCTAATAAATCCAAAGATCACCACCACTTCTCATCAAATTGAAAAGCCAAACCTAATTCTGGCAGCCGATAATTCGGCATCCATTGCATATCTAAATCAGGCTGATACGCTTCAAAACCTTATAAGCAGTTTGGAAAATAATAAAGAGCTGCAGCAGCGATTTGATATTTCCAGACTCAGTTTTAGCAAGGATATTCAATTAACCGACAGCCTGAGTTTCAGTGAGACTCAAACCGATATAAATAAGGTCTTAAGCAAAGTCAGCGATATTTACAGTAGTAAGCATACCGCTGTTGTTCTCTTTACCGATGGAAACCAGACTCTGGGGCGGGATTATAGATATTTTAAAAGCAGCCCTGGGCAATATTTGATGCCTGTGGTCTTAGGAGATACCAGCAGCTATGCCGATCTTGAAATCAACAGGCTTAATGTTAACCGGTATGCTTTTTTGGATAATCGCTTCCCTGTTGAAGTGATTATTAACTATAATGGACAGGATGCTGTTTCTTCCCGATTCGAGCTGCGCTCGGGAGAAGCTGTGTTGTTTACTCAGGATTTAACCTTTGGCCCCGAAACCACTTCAACAAAAATTAATACTACCCTGCCTGCCAGCCGGCTTGGTGTGCTTACTTATGAGGCGGTAATTGTTCCTGATGCTTCAGAAAAGAATATAGAAAACAACCGGCGTAAATTCGCAGTAGAAGTTATTGATGAACGCAGCCGGATTTTGTTGCTTAGCGATCTTTCCCATCCGGATTTGGGCGCAATTAAAAAATCTGTAGAGAGTAACCGGCAACGCGAATTAGAAATAAAGTATTTAGATAAGGATAATTATGTTTTACAGGACTACCAATTGGTGATACTTTATCAACCCCATGCGGGTTTCAGGGAAATATTGGAGGATTTAAAAACTGAAAATATCAATAGTTTTATTGTGACCGGGACTAAAACAGATTGGCGTTTTCTTAATTCCAGCCAGGAATTATTTAGCAAAGATTTTGCCGCTCAATCTCAGGAGGTCGAGCCTTTGTATAATTCTAATTTCTCCCGCTTTCAGTTTGAAAATATTGGATTTAATGATTTTCCACCACTTTTGGATATGTTTGGAGAGATTGAGCCAAATGGGTTGGATCCGCTTTTATTTCAAAAAATTGAAAATGTAGAAACCACACAGCCTTTACTGGCAATAGCCGAAAGTAGGAAAAACAAATTTGGAGTATTATTTGGGGAGGGAATCTGGCGATGGAGGGCAAAGGCCTGGAGAGACAGCGGTTCCTTTGAGGAATTCGATGGTTTTCTTGGTAAAATTATACAGAATCTTGCTTCTCAAAAGCAGCGGGAACGCCTCAGCCTGGATTACGAATCTTTTTACTACGGAAATGAAAAGATATCGATAAGCGCGAAATACTTTGATGAAAACTATATTTTCGATCCCGGGGCAACTTTGAATGTCAGGATAGATAATAAAAAAGCAGGGGATCTTTCCCACAGTCAAATGGTCCTTAGAAATAATTCTTATGTTCTGGACCTGGAAAATCTACCGGAAGGAGAATATGAGTTTTTAATAAAGGAGGAAGTTACGGGGATAAGTAAAACCGGAAAATTTAATATTGTGGCTTCAACTGTGGAAAAACAGTTCGCATCGGCCAATCTGGAAAAACTTCAGTTTTTTGCTAATAACAATAATGAACAGGTTTATTTCCCCAATAACCAGGAAGCTTTAATCTCCCGCCTCCTTAATGACGAAAACTTCATTCCAGTACAGAAAAGCAATGAAAAAAACGTACCTTTGGTGAACTGGTATTATCTTTTGTTTCTGATGGTCCTCTTGCTCGCAGCAGAATGGTTCTTCAGAAAATACCGGGGTCTAATTTAAAATTCAAAAAAATAGATGGAAAAATTACCTAAAATTGGTTTACCGATAATCATCGGTATTGTTTTATTAATAATATTTGTCTCAAAATCCACTGTGACTATTGGATCCGGGGAAGCCGGTGTGCTCTACAGAACTTTTGCCGGCGGGGTTGTTACCGATGAACCTCCTTTAAATGAAGGATTTCACCTGGTAGCTCCCTGGAATAAAGTTTTTGTATATGAAGTACGTCAACAATCCCTGGAAGAATCAATGACGGTTTTAAGTTCTAACGGACTAGAGATTAGAGTTGATGCTTCAACCTGGTTTCAACCTACTTACAGCCAATTGGGAAAACTTCATAGTGAGAAAGGGGAAGCCTATATCCAACGTTTGCTTCAACCTGCAATTAGATCGGCAGCCAGAGCCGTTGTGGGGAGATATATTCCGGAGCAATTATATGCCAGCAAGAGAGAAGCAATTCAAAAGGAGATCCTGGAAGAAACCAGAATTCTTTTAAAGGATCAATATGTTCAGGTAAATGAAGTACTGGTTCGCGATGTGGCATTGCCTCCAAATATTAAGGATGCGATAGAACGCAAACTTCGCCAGGAACAGGAATCTCTTGAGTATGAGTTTCGTCTAACTAAAGCAGAGCAGGAAGCGGAAAGACAACGTATTGATGCACAGGGTAAAGCAAGAGCTAATGAGATCCTTAACGCGTCTCTTACTCCCAATATCCTGCGAGAAAAAGGAATACAGGCAACCCTTGAACTGGCCCGTTCCAACAATGCAAAAACAGTGGTTATAGGCTCTGGAGAAGATGGGATGCCTTTGATCCTGGGAAATAATTAATCAAACAATTCATAAAATTTAAATTGCATTATTGCTAAATGGATTTTATGTTTTAAGTTTGTCGCAACAATGAGAACAATTCAATTACATCATCATCATTTTTACCCCCACGCTCAGGCGAGGTAAATTTGATATGTAGTAATTTCACATATTTTAAAAACCCGTTTGAGTCTTCAAACGGGTTTTTTATTTTTAAAAACTTCCTGTTTGAAGATCTGAAAATGATTAAATTAAAACCTAAAAATTAAAAAAATGAATCAGGAAAAGTTAAGGATTGCCATTCAAAAATCAGGAAGACTAAATGAAGATTCCCTCAAAATCTTAAAAGAAGCCGGTATATCCATAGACAATGGTAAAGAGCAACTTAAGGCTACTGCCCGGAACTTTCCCCTCGAAGTAATGTACCTTAGAAATGGAGATATCCCCCAGTACTTGCGGGATGGAGTTGTAGATGTGGCAATTCTGGGAGAAAATGTGCTAGTTGAAAAAGGCAAGGATATCATCCGCGGTGAGAAGCTGGGATTTTCTAAATGTCGTGTATCCCTGGCCGTTCCAAAATCAATGAAATACAAAGGGATTCAGGATCTGGATGGAAAAAAGATCGCAACTTCCTATCCCAATACCGTAAATGAATTTCTTGCTGAAAAAGGGATTTCTGCAGAACTGCACATTATTAACGGTTCGGTAGAGATCGCTCCAAATATTGGACTTGCCGACGGGATTTGCGATATAGTTTCCAGCGGAAGCACTTTATTTAAAAACGGTTTGAAAGAAGTGGAAGTAATGTTGAAAAGCGAAGCAGTGCTGGCTGTTTCTCCTAAAATTTCTGCGGAAAGAAAAGCGATTCTGGAAAAGCTACAGTTCAGACTAAAATCGGTATTGAATGCCCGAACTTCAAAATATATTCTCCTTAATGCCCCAAACGATAAACTGGATAAGATCATAGAATTACTTCCTGGAATGAGAAGCCCAACGGTACTACCTCTGGCAGAAGAAGGTTGGAGCTCTATTCACACAGTGATTAACGAAGAGCGTTTCTGGGAAGTGATAGACGAGCTTAAAGAAAATGGCGCCGAAGGTATCCTTGTGGCTCCAATTGAGAAAATGGTAATGTAAAGTTTTAGTAATGAAAAGATTCAACAACCCCGCCCGCGAAAATTGGTCAGAAATCCTTAAACGTCCTACTCAAAGTCTGGAAGATATAGAAGAGACTGTAAACCAGGTTTTTTCAGAGGTAAAAACAAAAGGTGATCTGGCCGTAGCCAAATACACCGAACTATTCGATGGTTTCAAACTGGATGATACCCGGGTTTCCCGGGAAGAGACCGAAGCTGCTATAGAAGAAGTCCCCGCAGATCTTAAGGAAGCTATTAGACTTGCGAAATCAAATATTTCTAAGTTTCATAAAGCGCAAATGACCGAAAGGATTTCTGTGGAAACCTCTCCGGGAGTGGAGTGCTGGCAGGAAAAAAAGGCTATTCAAAAAGTAGGACTTTATATTCCCGGTGGTAGTGCGCCTTTATTTTCTACTATTTTAATGCTTGCTGTTCCGGCTTCTCTTGCAGGCTGCAAGGAAATCGTATTGTGTACACCTCCCGGGAAAGACGGTAAAATAGATCCAGCAATTCTCTATACCGCCGAACTATGCGGTGTAACACAAATTTTTAAGGTGGGTGGAATTCAGGCGATCGCCGCGATGACCTTTGGAACCGATAGCATCCCAAAAGTTTACAAGATATTTGGGCCCGGAAATCAGTTTGTAACCGTAGCTAAACAATACGCTACCCGGTACAATGTGGCTATAGATATGCCCGCTGGTCCTTCTGAACTTTTAGTAGTTGCCGACGATACGGCAAATGCAGCCTTTGTGGCATCCGATCTTTTAAGCCAGGCAGAACACGGTGCCGATAGCCAGGTAGTCCTTGTTTCTACTTCGGAAGAGCTAATCGATGCCGTGGAAGAAGAAATTAAGGACCAGCTGAAGGAACTGCCTAGAAAAGGGATAGCACAACAGGCCATTGAACACTGTAGGTTTATCTCTATGAAGCTGGATGAAACTGCCCTGGATTTGATTAATTTCTATGGTCCGGAGCACTTTATCATCTGTACTCAAAACGAGGATTTTTATACCGAAGGAATTGAAAATGCAGGCTCGGTATTTATTGGGAATTATACTCCCGAGAGCGCCGGGGATTACGCCTCGGGTACCAACCATACCCTGCCTACCAATGGGTACGCTAAACAATATAGCGGCGTAAATCTGGATAGTTTTATGAAGGCTATGAGCTTTCAGAAGATTTCTGCTAAAGGTATTCAGGAAATTGGTTCTGCTATCGAATTAATGGCCGAAGCCGAAGGCTTATATGCACATAAAAATGCTGTTAGTTTAAGGCTGAAAGAATTGAAAAAATGAGAGATTTCAATATCAAAAAGCTGGTAAGAGCTAATGTGGTAGGCCTTAAACCCTATTCTTCGGCCAGGGACGAATATAAGGCGGTGGGAGAAGAGATGATCTTTCTCGATGCCAATGAAAATCCCTTTTCCAGCGATGTAAACCGTTATCCCGATCCTCAGCAGCGCAATCTTAAAGCACAATTGGCTAAAATAAAAGGGATTCCTGTTGAAAGTATCTTGCTAGGAAACGGAAGCGATGAAGTTCTGGACCTTCTGTTCCGGGCCTTTTGCGAACCGGGAACAGATAATGTTATCAGCCTGCCACCCACCTACGGGATGTATTCGGTTTTAGCTGGTATAAACAATGTAGAAAACCGGGAGGTGTTGCTGGATAGTAATTTTCAGCCAAATGTCCCGGAAATTCTTGAAAAAGTTGATGCTAATACCAAAATGATCTTTTTGTGTTCACCGAACAACCCTTCCGGGAATTCTTTTGCTAGTGATAAGGTGGAAGAAATTCTAATGAATTTCAAAGGATTGGTCGTGATCGATGAGGCTTATATCGATTTTTCAGAAAAGGAAAGTTGGCTTCAGAGGCTTAATAATTTCCCGAATCTTGTGATTACCCAAACCCTTTCTAAAGCTTATGGTCTTGCCGCAATAAGGCTTGGAATTCTATATGCTTCCGAAGAAATTATCTCAATCCTGAATAGAATTAAACCGCCTTACAACGTGAATCAATTAACACAGGAAAGAGCCCTGGAGGAATTAAAAGACCAGGAAAAGCTGAACACGCAGGTAGCAGTTATTCTTAAGGAAAGAGCCAAATTAAATTCAGCGCTGAAAGGAGTAGATCTTATAAAAGAAATATATGAGTCTGATGCGAATTTTATCCTGGTTAAAGTAGATGATGCTAATAAAAGATATGAGCAACTTATTGAGAAAGGGATTGTGGTTAGAAACCGAAGTTCTCAACCGCTTTGTGAGAGTACACTGAGATTGACAGTGGGGACTAAGAGTGAGAATGAGAAATTATTGAATGCTTTAAAGAGTTTAAATTAAAAAATGGATCTCCGCCTTCGCGGAGATGACTAAGTTTTAGTTATGAAAAAAGTACTGTTTATAGATCGTGATGGCACCCTGGTGCTTGAGCCGGAAGATTACCAGGTAGATAAGCTGGAGAAACTGGAATTTTACCCGGAGGCTTTTTATTATCTCTCCCGAATTGCGCGCGAGCTGGATTATGAGCTGGTGATGGTAACCAATCAGGATGGTTTGGGCACCGATGTATATCCTGAAGAAAGCTTTTGGCCTATTCAGAATTTTATCCTGAAAAGCTTTAAAAATGAAGGCGTGGAGTTCAAAGATATTTTGATGGACCGCACTTTCCCCGAAGAAAATTCACCTAATCGAAAGCCTAATACCGGTTTACTGAAAGGGAAATATCTCGACAACCCGGAATATGATCTCGAGAATTCAGTGATGATCGGCGACCGGCTTACCGATATGGAATTCGCCCTGAATTATGGCGGAAAAGGAATTTTTATCGATACCCATGAAGATCTGGGCAGCGAGGAGGTTCAGGAGAAAATGGAGAAAGTAGAGAAAATAATTTCCTTAAAAACCTCCAGCTGGAAGGATATTTATGAGTTTCTAAAGCTGGAATCCCGTACCGCAGAGATCTCAAGAAAAACCAACGAGACCGATATTTTTATAAGGCTGAACCTGGATGGCACAGGAAAATCAGCTATTTCGACGGGACTGGCCTTTTTCGATCATATGCTGGACCAGATTGCCCGCCACGGTCAAATGGATATGGAAATAGAGGTGAAAGGCGACCTGGAGGTAGACGAACACCACACTATTGAGGATACCGCGATCGCTCTGGGAGAAGTTTTTAGCATGGCTCTGGGCGATAAACTTGGAATTGAACGCTATGGCTTTTGCCTCCCGATGGATGACTCTCTGGCACAAGTCGCCATAGATTTTGGCGGAAGGAACTGGTTGGTTTGGGAAGCTGACTTTAAACGCGAAATGATTGGAAAGATGCCCACCGAGATGTTTTACCATTTCTTTAAATCTTTTACCGATGGGGCTAAGGCAAATCTCAACATCAAAGCTGAAGGCAACAACGAACACCATAAGATCGAGGCGATTTTTAAAGCCTTCGCAAAAGCCATTAAAATGGCTGTGAAAAGAGATGCCGAAAAAATGATTTTGCCCTCAACCAAGGGAATGCTTTAAAGATTAGAAGATAAGAGTAAAGAGCCAAAAGCTCATTACTCAATATAAATTGACCAATACTAAAACATGAAAATAGTAATAGTAGACTACGGCGCCGGGAATATTCAGAGCATTAAATTTGCGATTAAACGTCTTGGTTTCGATGCTGTATTGAGTAGTGATGCTGAAGAGATCAAAGCTGCCGATAAGGTGATTTTTCCCGGTGTGGGAGAAGCAGGTAGTGCAATGCGAATGCTAAAAAGCACGGGTCTCGATAAAGTTATTCCTGAACTGAAGCAACCGGTACTGGGCATTTGCCTGGGAATGCAGCTAATGTGCAGGCATTCAGAGGAAGGGAATACTGAAGGTTTAGGGATTTTTCACGCCGATGTGGTGAAATTCAGGAACGGACTCAAAGTACCCCAAATCGGCTGGAACCGGATTTATGACCTAAAATCTGAGCTTTTCGAGGGAATTAAGGAGCAGGAATTCGTGTACCTGGTGCATAGCTACTATGTTCCCGAATGCGCTGAAACTATCGCTTCTACCGAATACGGCGTGGAATATACCACGGCAATTCAAAAAGATAACTTTTACGGAGTACAATTCCACCCCGAAAAAAGCAGCGATGCCGGGGAGAAAATTTTAGAGAATTTTTTAAAGTTAGAGGTACGAAGTTAGAGGTACGAGGGGGGAAATAAGAAGTTTATTTAATAATATAAGTAATGAATGATCTTAAAGAAAGGACGAAGAGATTTGCTATAAATTGTTGGTTTTTATGTAAGCAAATCCCATATTCGAGGGAATAGAATGCCTATGTAAATCAGCTAATTCGTAGTTCCAGTTCGGTAGGTGCCAACTACAGAGCTTCCCAGCGGGCTAAATCAACTGCAGATTTTATTAATAAACTTAAAATCGTAGAGGAGGAAGTGGACGAAAGTATGTACTTTTTGGAATTATTTCTAGAAATTATGAAAGACAAAAATATTGACACGATTAAAAACCTTCATACTGAAGCAAATGAACTTCTTGCAATCACCGTTTCATCTATAAATACGGCAAGACGAAACCAAAATCAAAAAAATAAACTTATAAAGGAGTATACTTCTAACTTTTAAACTCTAATTTCTAACTTCAAAATGAGAATTATTCCGGCAATAGATATCATCGAGGGAAAATGTGTAAGACTTTCCAAAGGTGATTATGATACCAAAAAGATTTATAATGAAAACCCGTTGGAGGTGGCTAAGAATTTTGAGGCTCACGGGATAGAGCATTTGCACCTGGTTGATCTTGATGGAGCCAAGTCTAACCACATTGTAAATCATAAAATCCTGGAGCAGATCGCTTCCAAAACAGCACTAAAAATCGACTTTGGCGGTGGATTGAAATCGGATGAAGATTTGCGTATCGCCTTTGAAAGCGGTGCCGATCAAATCACCGGCGGAAGTATTGCCGTGAAAGACCCTGAAATTTTTAAAAGTTGGATCGAAAAATTTGGTTCAGAAAAAATTATTCTTGGCGCCGATGCTAATAACGAAAAAATAGCTGTGAGCGGGTGGCAGGAAGAATCGGAACTGGAATTGATTCCCTTTATCCAGGAATATCAGAAAGAGGGCGTGCAATACGTGATCTGTACCGATATTTCTAAAGATGGGATGCTGGAAGGACCTGCTTTTGAGCTTTATAAAAGAATCCTGAAAGAGACCAGTGGACCTTCTGCTGGTGACGGGAAAGACCAGGAGCCCATAAGATTAATCGCTTCCGGAGGAATTTCAGAATTTGATGAGCTTCCAAAACTGGCAGAATTGGGTTGTGAAGGAACAATCATTGGAAAAGCTATTTATGAAGGTCGCATTCAGCTCAAACAACTTGAAAAATTCATTCTGCAAAAAGATAACTTTTAACTTCTAATTTCGTACTTCTAACTTCAAATTATGCTTACAAAACGAATCATACCCTGCCTGGATATAAAAGACGGAAGAACCGTAAAAGGCGTGAATTTTATAGACCTTAGGGATGCCGGAGATCCGGTAGAATTGGCTGAGCTCTATGCCAAATCCGGGGCCGACGAGCTGGTTTTTCTTGATATTACGGCTACCGAGCAGAAAAGGAAAACCCTGGCCGAGATGGTTAGAAGAGTGGCCGAAAAAGTGAATATTCCTTTTACTGTTGGCGGCGGAATTTCATCGGTAGAAGATGTAGATATTTTGCTAAAAAATGGTGCAGATAAGGTTTCTGTTAATTCCTCGGCGGTGAAAAGACCAGAGCTTATCAATGAGCTTTCAGCAAAATTTGGGAGTCAGTGTATCACCGTGGCTATAGATGCGAGACAGGTAAACGGGGAGTGGCTTGTACACCTGGTAGGCGGAAAAGTGCCCACAGATATCGATTTATTTGATTGGGCTAAAGAAGTGGAAGAAAGAGGGGCCGGGGAAATTTTGTTTACCTCGATGAACAATGATGGAACCAAGAGCGGATTTGCCAATGAGGCCCTGGCGGTATTGTCTTCAGCATTGAAAATCCCTATTATAGCTTCGGGTGGAGCCGGGAATATGCAGCATTTCACCGATGTATTTTTAAAGGGAAGGGCCGATGCCGCCCTGGCAGCAAGTGTTTTTCATTTTAAGGAGATAGAAATTAAAGATTTAAAAGAAGAATTACGACGTAACGGAATAGAAGTAAGACTCTAAAAAATAAAAAATGAATATAGATTTCAATAAAAACCAGGACGGTCTTGTGCCAGCGATCATTCAGGATGTGAACACTAAAAATGTCTTGATGCTGGGGTATATGAACGAAGAGGCTTTTTTAAAAACCAACGAGACTAAAAAAGTGACCTTTTTCAGTAGAAGCAAAGGTCGCTTGTGGACCAAAGGGGAGGAGAGTGGAAATTTTTTGAACCTGGTTGATATAAAGAACGACTGCGATAATGATACCTTGCTTATTTCTGTGATTCCGCAGGGCCCAACTTGCCATAAGGGAACCGATACCTGCTGGGCAGAGAACAACGAACCTAATTTCGGGTTTTTATCGAATCTGGAGGGTGTTATCGAAAAGCGAAAAAGAATGAGCGAGGTAGAACCCGAACTCAGGAAAGATAAAAAGAGTTATGTGGTTTCCCTTTTTGATGAGGGCATTAATAAAATAGCTCAGAAAGTAGGGGAAGAGGCTGTAGAAACCGTGATTGAAGCTAAGGACGATAATGACGAGCTCTTTTTAAATGAAAGCGCCGATCTTTTATTTCATTACCTGATCCTGTTGCAGGCAAAAGGATTTACCCTTAAAGACATCTCAAAAGTCCTGGAAGAACGGCACCGCTAATCCTTCCAGGTTCCGAACTTTCCTGATTGATAATCGGCATAGGCCTGGTTGATTTCTTCCATAGAGTTCATCACAAAAGGGCCACGGGCTACTACCGGCTCGTCAAAAGCTTCTGCGTGGCCATATAGTAAAGTTGAATCTTCTATGGCCTCAATTTTTAGTTCTTCGGAATCATTTCCGAAATCCACCAGGTATAATTTCATTGCCTGTTCCTCATTTACCTGCAGTTCACCTTTGATCACATAGAATAAGATATTGTGGGTTTCAGGTACCAGCAGTTCCAGTTTAGCTCCTTTTTTCAGGAAGACCATGGCCAGGTTTATGCCGGTTTCAGGTTGGAAGGCGCCTTTAGTTCCTTCAAATTCCCCGGAAACTACCTGAGCTTTTCCGCCCTCAAATTCTACCACGGGAATATCGGCACGCTGTAAACCTTTATACCATGGTTTGGTCATTTTAAGTCGTGCCGGTAGATTTACCCAAAGCTGCAGAAGCTCCAGCGGCCCGCCTTTTTCTTTAAATTCATCAGAAGAAACCTCGGCGTGTATGAGTCCGTTGCCTGCCGTCATCCACTGCACTCCTCCGGCACCAATAACGCTTTCATTTCCATCGGAATCTTTGTGAGAGATATCTCCCTCCAGAATAAAGGTTACGGTTTCCATCCCGCGGTGGGGGTGTGGACCGAATGGCAGTCCGTTATTATTAGGTTTATAAGTTTGTGGACCGTGATGATTGAGAAAGATGAAAGGGTCTATCATATCAATACTGCCCGTGGGCATTGGTGAATAAGTAACTAAGTCTCCAATAGGGCGATATTCAGCTTTGACGACCTTTCTAATACTTCTCATTTCTTATTTATTGCGAACATATATAAGCTTGAAACGACTGTTTTGTCCTGAACGCGATTCTACCTCAAATTTAGGTACAGAACTTATTAAGGGAGTGAGTTTTTCGTACCCATAATTACGCGAATCGAAGTTAGGTTGTTTCTTTTGAAGTAAACTTCCAACGTCTCCCAGGAAGGCCCAGCCGTCTTCATCGGCTACATCTGAAATGGTCGTGGAAATAAGCTTGATCACTTTCGGGGTGATCTTGTCTACATTCTTTTTACGCGATTTTTTGCCGCCTTTTCCGGAGTCTCCGCTTTCTTTATCATCGGTATCGCTATCCTTAAGGATTTCAAGGTAAATGAAACGATCACAGGCTACGATAAAGGGATCGGGGGTTTTCTTTTCTCCAATTCCGTAGACTTTCATTCCGGCTTCACGCAGGCGGGTGGCAAGTTTAGTAAAATCGCTGTCACTGGAAACAAGGCAGAATCCATCTACCTTACTCGAATAGAGAATATCCATCGCATCGATGATCATGGCCGAGTCGGTCGCATTCTTTCCCTGTGTGTAAGCATATTGCTGAATTGGGTTTATTGCATTCTCCAGAAGAACCCCCTTCCACTTTGCCAGATGTGGTTTCGTCCAGTCTCCGTAAATTCGTTTAATGGTAGGATTGCCATATTTAGCGATCTCCTCCATCATTTCTTTGATATATGCAGAAGGGATATTGTCCCCGTCTATTAGTACTGCAAGATTGTGATCCATATTTTATGTTGAAATTATTTCTAAAGGTACAAAAAAAGGCCGCCCCGGGACCTTGGAGGTTCGGGACGGCAGGGAAAAAATGTTTTCCTTTTTAGCTATAACGATAAATAGCATTCATTTTGGAACTGTTTTCGGGCATTTGTTCTTCATCAAGGAGGAATACATTTCCGCCCTGATTGAGCACATTACGGGCTGCCCAGTTCATAAGGGAAAAATTTCCGTTATGTTGACGCTCCTGTATATCCACTTTCATTTCTTCTTCATTATAGGTACCCCATATTTCCGAATTCCTGTCAAGAAATAAAGTATCTACTTTTCCCTGGTGGATGGCGGGAAGGATGTCGTGAACGCTAACTGCCGTTTTTCCATTCTGGTCCTGGAACTGTTTTAGCTTGTCACGTTTTTGTTTTTCAAAAAGCGGTTCTATGGTTTCCCAGGCGCGTTGATGTAGGCCCAGCATATCTGTATCTTTAGGGTTTCCTGTAACAGCCTCCGGATACAAATTATCATAGGTGTTTGCCTCCTTGTAGATGGGGAAAAGATAATCCTGACAGGCAACCAGGAATGGCAGCTTTTCTTCCTGTAAAAGGGCATGTAGTCCCTGATCTACTGCTCTAAAGTACCTGAATATCTCATTCTTGCGCTCCCTGTCTGCACCGGCGTGGCCGTGCATAGCCTGTTGTCCCATGGAATTAGCCCCACTTTTTTGCTGAAGGGTTTTTTCTTCATAATCATAACCTACCCGGTCTTCCAGGCGATCTGGCGTGAGATCATCTATATCTACCGGCGCAATACCGTACTTTGAAGCTTCAAATAGCTCCACATTCTCTACCTGAAGTGATAAAAGGTAGAACCTGCCATCTCCAGAGAATAAAGGCACCAAAGGTTTTAAATAAAATTCACTGTTTATATAAAATTGGGGATCAAATTTTAAAGGAAGCGTAAACTTTCTGAAAAATCCTTCGGCAACATAAATCGCCAAACCATCGGACTGATGGCGCCAGAACCCTTTGTCATTTAATAACTTTTGGATAGGCTCGTTAAGCTTTTCGATTTTATCTTTGGAAACTTCTTTTTCTTCGAGATTATTTTTGATTTCTTTCCACAGGGATTTCAAGTGCGTCTTGCTTTTTTCTTCCAATACATCCTTGCCTGCACGCTGGGTAGGAATAAATATTGAAACACTTAGTTCATCATTAAATCCTGCTAGTTCCTGAAATTCTTTTTCACTTATTAATGACATAATTTCCTTTTTTGGTTAAAAATGCAGAGGAAGAACCAAATGGTTTTACCTCTTGATTTTTATGATTAAAACTTAATGATAAGATAAGCCGAATTGCGGGGAAATCAAAGGTTTTAAGTCGGTGCGACTGCTAAATTTTTCTTAAGAATTAACCGCTGGGACAGCTTTTATACTTTTTTTACAAAAGGAATTGCAGTTTGAGAAGCTTAGGTTTAATGCTCGCCTTCAGGTTCTACGTGAATAAGCACATCAAAAATTTCGGGGAGTTCTGAGAGCAGTTCTTCTTTTACGTCATGTGCAATATCGTGGCCTTCTTTCACTGTGATGTGGGCATCCACAATTATATGAAGGTCTACGTGAAAGTGCATCCCTGTTTTACGCACAAGACATTTTTCGGTTTCTAGAACTCCGGGTACTTTTTCGCTGGTTTCCCTAATGTCCGCTATCATATCATCGAACATATGTTCATCCATAACCTCCCCGAGGGCAGGGCGTAGAATTAAATAGGCATTGTATAGAATAAAGCCGGAAGCCAGTAGCGCGGCCCAGTCATCGGCTGTTTCGTAGCCCGGGCCCATAAGTATCGCAAAGGAGATCCCAATAAAGGCCATCAGTGAAGTGATGGCGTCACTGCGATGATGCCAGGCATCTGCTTTTAAAGAAGTGCTTTTGGTTTCGTCTCCTTTTTTTGAAAAGAACCGGTAAAATACTTCTTTGATAATTACGATTACGGCCAGGACAATAAGGGTGTAGCTCTCCGGGGTTTTGTGAGGGGTTCTGATGTGATCTATGCTTTCATAAGCGATAACCGTGGCTGATACAACCAGGAAGCCTACCACGGCAAAGGTGATTAGAGGTTCGGCTTTTCCGTGACCATAGGGATGATTCTCATCAGGGGGTTTGCTTGAATACTTGAGGCCGAGTAAAACCAGGAAGGATGAAAAAACATCGGTGGTTGACTCTATTCCGTCGGCAATTAAAGCATAGGAATTTCCGAATATCCCGGTGACAAATTTTACCACGGCCAGCACTGCATTACCCAGAATGCTTAAAAAAGAGGCTTGGATGGCTTTTTGGGTGTTTTCGTTCATCGGAAAATTTCAGGAGGCAAAATTACGGTTTTTGAGGAGAGTTAATGCTGGTGAGTTTCTGTTTTCTTGTCCCTGCGGTGGCTCATTCTTCAGAATCGCTTTCTTTTTTACCACCAAACTACAAAAAAAGCTTCGAATGCCATATTAGGACGTTTCATCCAAATAAGGGGAGATTTTTTCTTCTTAAAAGAGGTTTTGATCTCTTCCTTTATTTCTGAAAACGAAACCCAATCTGTTCCAAATTTCGGGGCTATTGGCCAGTCTTGTTTAGTAGGAGCATAATATTTAAAATCTCTGTAATTTGCCGAATCAAATTCGTTAAAGGATAAATAGTAACCGGCAATGCATTCCTGATTGAGATAGGTAATGTTATGTTTATTTAATGCCTTAGGCAGGAATAGCTTTGCTTTAAAATAAGTTTGCTGGATATGGTCTTCCGGAGTTAGTTTCAGGGTTTTCAGGTATTCCCTGGTTTCAGGTTGGTAAAGCAGGGGAAACTGTTTCTGTTTTAATTTATCCATTTTTTGTAAAAAGGAATCTCTTCGGTTAGGGCCAATCCACCGGGCTTCTTCCGAAGAAAAAGAAGGATCGTACACATAGAACTTATAAACCAGTTCCAGGTGAATATTCTGATTGGTATGAGTATCCTTCAGCAAAAAATCCATTTCACCCAGAGTGATTTTCTCCCGGCTTATCTGGATGTTGTTGGCTAGCAGCCTATAGCGATCACTGCTTTGAATAAGGAGTTGAAAGAAACTTTCCATTCGTTTCCCGAGCACGAAATTGGTGGCCAGGGATGGAATGGCTTTCTTAGGATCGGGTAACCCCCGGTGTTCAGTTTCTCCTGCTTCAAATTGTTTTAAGCCCAGTAATTCTCCGCGCCAAAGCGGGGGAGTATGGAGGTAACCCAATAGTTGCTTTTTAATTCTTTCTTTCATTAATCTCCCTGCTTGCTATCGGTACTCAGTAAGTAACCAAATGGTTTCAATGAGGATACATTGTTAAAAATAACATTCAGGATGCCTAAAACGGGAATAGCCAGAATCATACCCATCACACCCCAGACCATATTTCCCAAAATAATGGCAAGAATTACAAAGAAAGGATGAATATCTACCTTATCGCCCACAATGTAAGGCTCGAGGATATAACTTTCAATAAACTGTACGATGGTAAATGTTAGAAGGATTCCTATGAGTATTCCTGTTTCTCCCTGCGTGAGATAACCAAAGAATACGGCCAGTCCCATCCCGATGATATTTCCTATAAAAGGGATTAAGGTGAGAAAAGCAGCCAGTATTGAGATGAGAATAAAATTATTTACTCCTGAAAATCCCAGCCCTATACTGTAAAAAACAGATAGCAGCGAAATGAGAATGAGCTTACCTCTTAGGTAATACTGGGCGATATGGGCGGTTTCATCGATAATTTGTTTAACTTCTTCCCTTCTCGAATCTGAAAAAAGTTTCAGTATGAATTTTTTGAGCCTGCTGCGATAATTCAGCAGAAAAAAGATATAAATAAAAGTAAGTAGGTAATTGCTCATAAAGCTCATTACCGAATTAAAGAAATTAAAAGCTCTTTTTCCTGAATCCATGCTGCTCATCATGCTTCCGAGATCATTCTCCTCGCGGTATTCCTGCAAATCCTGTTCACTTACAGGCGTATGTTCATAAAAATAAGTGATGAGTTGCTCTAGTTTGGGTTTCATGGTTTCGGTGATCTTATCCCAGTCGTCTACGAAATTTTTTATCTGAAAGGAGATAAGCGCAAACACCCCAAGGGAAACGATAAACAGCAGAATAGTGCTTAGCAGGGAAGCGACACTTCTATTCAATGGTCCCCGCTCCAATAAATTTCCCAGGGGAATAAGCAGTAAAGCCAGAATGATAGCCGTTACCAAAGGCCCTAAAAAAGCTTTTGCCTCTACAAGACCGTTGAAGAAAAAATAGCTGCCTATAATTATTGCTACAAGGGGAAAAAGTAGTTTTTCGTGAGATTTTATCATGGATTAGCGGGCTTAGTCGCTAACAAATTAGAAAAACTTTTTGGTTTTTGGAAGCTTCCTTGCAAGTCTTATAAAAGGCTTAACAGATTATTCCGGACTAAAACTCCCGGATATGCTGATTTAATTATCCATGATAAGCCTGGTAAGAAAGTTTGTTGGTAAACCTGGTTTTCTATTTATATTCCTTTACAAAGCCTATATTTTTATTCGTCTTCTCTATGCTGATGATGTGATAGGGCTGCATTACCATAGTAGTTTCGTTACCTTGCTGCGGTTTTGTAATGAAGGCTATAACTTCATCATCTTTTTCCAGCAACGTGCTTACCGCAATGCTGTGCCCGCCGTTGGGCCTGAATTTGTCTATAACCACCAACAGGATTTCTTCTGAAAAATTAAATTCGGTACGGCTAAAGTATTTTGTCTGGTCATTAACCGAGTTCAATTGCGCGAGCAGTTCTTCCCAGCTCTCCCGGTCACGAATTACCAATTGTTGTTCGGAAAAATCCTCACCCGTAGATAAATAATGCCGGGCTATGCTTTCAAAATAAATTTCCTCAGCATTGAGATCGTTTTCACTGCAGGAGGAAAAAAATAATAACGACAATACTATTAAAAAGCCCCTGGAGATATTTCCTGTAATAGTTTTCATATTTATAAGATGATTAAAACGGCAGTTGGTTGGGTGAAA
>NZ_DATCSO010000018.1:0-8943 GCF_036568425.1 Salegentibacter sp.
TTATTCAGTTTTCTCTTGTTTGGTGGTTTTATTTTTGGATTTTGAGTTTACTAATTCGTCTTCAAACAGCATACGGACCGAAGGTGTATACATATCGTCATACTGGCCCTTTTTTACCGAGAGGATAAAAGCTATAAAGAATATTATGGCTACTAGAACGCTTAGTGCCAATAGCAGGTAGATGATATTCATTGTTTAGTTAATTGCGAAACAAAAATAATAGTTCGTTAAAATTTAAAATATGACCTCAATCAGGTTTAATAAGTTTAAAATTGCCTAAGCCTTTTCCCGGCCATGTTAGTTGCCAGACTTGTAAAAGCTACTATACTAATGGAACTTAGAGGCATTAGTATTGCAGCGATTACCGGCATTAAATTCCCGGTAACTGCAAATGCGAGTCCAACCAGGTTATAACACAGGCTCAGCACAAAACTCCACTTAATAATTTTCATTCCCTTTTCTGAAATTTCAAAAAAGCTATGCAGGTCTTTTAACCTGGAAGTATCCAGAATCCCGTCACATGCCGGGGAAAATACATTTATATTTTCTGAAACTGATATTCCTACATCACTTTGTGCCAATGCCCCGGCATCATTAAGTCCATCTCCCACCATCATCACCCTGTTTCCTTGCTGCTGAAGTCTTTTTATAAAATTAAGTTTATCCTCTGGTTTCTGGTTAAAATAATATTTCGTTTGAAGCGGAAGCATTTTTTCCAAGCGTTCCTTTTCACCATCATTATCTCCCGAAAGTATGAATATTTGTCTTTCTTTACCAAGTTTTTCCAGAAGTTCCTGCAGGCCTTCCCGATAGGAATTTCTGAAAATAAAACGCCCCTTATATTCACGGTTACTGCTAATATGAACCGCTGTTTTATTAACCTGTGCGGTATCACTAAAAGGTTGCTGTACAAAGTCTGCAGAACCTATTTTTAAATTGCTTTGTTTATGTTTTGCTTCGATTCCTTTTCCGGTATGTTCGGTAAATTCCTCAGGGGTTAAGATCTCATTTTTATTAAGAATATCGTATAACTGCCGGCTAAGTGGATGCCCCGAGGCACGAAGACTTCCACTAAGGAGTTTCTCTTCTTCTCTGCTGAGCTTAAGGCCCTCGTAAAAGATTTCGGCCTTTTTATTAGTGGTGATGGTTCCGGTTTTGTCAAAAACCAGACAATCAATTTGCGCGATTTGCTCAATGATTCCTGCTTCCTTTAGGTAGAGTTTATTCCTTCCGAAGATACGAAGCAAATTACCTAGCGTAAAAGGCGTAGACAAGGCTATAGCGCAGGGACAGGCTATAATTAATACGGCGGTAAAAACATTTAAAACCTTTGTAGGATCGTAAATTATCCAAAACAAGCTGGCCAGAAATGCAATACTAAGAACGGCTGCAGTAAAACGCTTACTGATTTGGTTGATAAGGCTTTGGAATGCTGAATTCTTATTCTTTTTAAAAACCTCATTGCTCCATAGTTTTGTTAGATAACTTTGGTTTATGGCTTTTATGGCTTCAATTTCGATCAATCCTCCTTGCTGGCGACCTCCGGCAAACAGGGTTTCTCCCTGTAATTTCTCCACGGCGTTGGCTTCGCCGGTTACAAAACTGTAATCTATTAGGGCATCCCCCTTCATCAGCACGGCATCTATTGGAATTAACTCTCCGTTTCTTATCAGAATTCGATCCCCGGGTTCGATATCGTAAACCTGAACCTGTTCCTCGGTGTTTTTTGAATTAATTCGGGTAACTCCAATGGGGAAATAAGATTTATAATCCCGCTCAAAAGAGAGATAGGAGTATGTTTTTTGCTGAAAAAACCTACCTAAAAGCAGAAAGAACACCAGCCCGGTGAGGCTATCAAAAAATCCTGTTCCCAGGTCTAAAACAATTTCTGCGGTACTGCGCAGAAATAATACGGCAATTCCCAAAGCTATTGGCACATCTATATTCAGCATATTTGCACGCAGCCCCTTATAAGCGGAAATAAAATAACCAGAACCCGCGTAAAA
This sequence comes from Salegentibacter sp., assembly GCF_036568425.1. Taxonomy (GTDB): domain Bacteria; phylum Bacteroidota; class Bacteroidia; order Flavobacteriales; family Flavobacteriaceae; genus Salegentibacter. Next base: position 2,007 of record NZ_DATCSO010000018.1, read on the forward strand.
AACTACGGGAAGGGAAAAGGCAAACATCATCCAGCGGAATAAATTTTTGAATCGATCTAACCAGAATTCATTTACTTCAAAATATTCCGGAAATGAGAGGAACATCACATTGCCAAAGGCAAAGCCCGCTACTCCTAATTTATAGATTAGGCTTCGGTTTATATCGGGTTTCTTTTGATCAAAATCGTTCAGGGAAATGTAGGGCTCATAGCCAATTCTGCTTAACAGGTAAGCCAGGTCTTTTAGCGAGACATCTTCAGGATTATAGGTAATACGCACTGTTTTACCCGGAAAATCAACCTGGGATGATTTTACTCCGGGATTAAGTTTATTAAGGTTTTCGAGCACCCAGATACAGGAACTGCAGTGCATAGAGGGAATAAGCAGGTTAACTACCTGGGTGTTGTTCTCGTCAAATTCCAAAAGTTTTGCTACGATGTCTTTATTGTCGAGAAAATCGAATTTCTTCTCGGAAAAAGCTGGTGAAATTCCCGGGTTATTATCCAGATCGTAATAATAGGAAAGGTCACTTTCATTCAGGATCTCATAGACGGTTTTACAGCCCGTACAGCAGAAATCTTTTTCCTGATACCGCAAATGCTCTTCTCTACATTCTTCACCGCAGTGAAAACAACTGGTCATATGCAAGTTATATTTTCCGACAAATTTTGGGCAATTGCGCCGGTTGTTATATGATTAGAATCAGGTTTATTAGTTAATTAAGAATTGTTCCACCCACTTTCATGAATTAAAATTAGGAAAATTTTAATAATCTGCATCCTTCAATTGTTAAACTTTCCTTTTTCTTTTAGTGATAATATTTAGGTAGAAATATCCAATTATTCCAGCGAGCATAGAAGCGAACAGAATGCCGATCTTTGCCTGGGCTTGTAGTGTTTTATCAACAAAAGCGAGTTCAGTAATAAATAATGACATAGTAAATCCAATGGCTGAAAGAAACCCTAAACCGTAAATATGTTTCCATTTTACATTTCTGGGTAAGGCCGAAATTTTAAAGAAAACCATAAGCCTGGTGAAGATGACAATTCCAAAGAATTTCCCGAAAATTAGTCCGAAGATAACACCAAGGCTTACCGGACTATGAAAAATATCAAAAGATTCAACATCTATAGTAACACCTGCATTTGCAAAGGCGAAAACTGGAAGGACCACAAAACTCACAAAGGGATAAAGTGAGTGTTCCAGACGTTGGAGTGGGGGAGTTGCATCTTCGGTTAGCGAAGAGAATTTTTCTATGGTATGGGTGATTTTTTCTTCAGCGTCACGAGGGTGTTTTTCCCTGTCGCGGTAATGTTGTTTTATTTCAAAAGAAAGCATTTTTGCCTTCCGCAGAAAAAGCGGGGTATTGATACGTTTTGAAGTTGGTACAGCAAATGCAGCCAACACCGCAGCTATAGTGGCATGAACCCCTGAAAGTAAAATTGCCAGCCATAAACCACCTATACCCATGATTGCGTAAAAAAGCGTATTCCTTATTCCAATAATATTTGCGGTTATTAGAATTAGTAGAAAAAAGGCTCCAATTGCCAGGCTTTCAATAGAAATTTCAGAAGTATAGAAAAATGCAATCACCAGAACTGCTCCCAGATCATCTACAATAGCAATTGCCGTAAGGAGTATTTTTAAGGTAAACGGCACTCGGTCACCCAGCAGAAAAAGAATTCCTAAAGCAAACGCGATATCTGTGGCCATGGGAATACCCCAACCGGAGACACCAGGCCCTCCAGAATTAAGGAAAAGGTAGATGGCAGCTGGCACGAGCATACCCCCAATGGCAGCAGCCACAGGTAAGATAGATTTCCTAAAGCTGGATAATTCCCCCTGAAGGATCTCTCTTTTTAATTCCAGGCCTACCATAAAAAAGAAAATAGACATTAGTCCGTCATTAATCCAGTGCAAGAGGTTTTTTCTTAAAACAAATTCGTTTATACCAAGATGGATATATTGTTTCCAGAGACTGTGGTAAGCTTCAGCAAGTGGAGAATTAGCTACGATCATGGCCAGGATAGCGGAAAATATTAACACCAATCCAACAGAAGTCTGTTTTTCTATAAAATTCTTTACGGGTAGTAGAAAATAGAGATCAAGGCCAGATTTTTTCATAATTGGACTTCTGATTTGATTTTAAAGTTACAAGCTCTTAAAAATAAGGAATATGATAAAGCTTAGGTTTAAAGTTATAAAAAGATTTAGGGAACTGGTGCCTGTGGCATAGATTGGGGAAAAGAAGAACATATATACTGAGAATTTTAGAAAATTCTAATGAAGAAACCAGGGTTTCTGCTTTAAATTCACCCCTGAAACAGGCTGGCACAAAATATGTAAAAACCCTGTGCGTTTTATTCTTATAAATTGAAAATCAGGTTTTATAAACCCAAAGTCTATGAAGAAGATACCCTTATTTATAATTAGTTTACTGTTTTCCCTTTCTGCTGTAAGTCAGACTCAAAGCTTTAAAGAAAATCAATCGGTGACCGAACAGGTGCTTAATGAACTCAATAGAGAACGAAGTCTCCTAAGCCGAAATCTGGATTACAGGATCAAGGAAATCGATTCCAAGATTAGTACTCTGGATGAGAGTATTAAAAATTCAAATTCCTCATCCGAGAAGGTTGAAAAGCTGCTGGAGCGAGTAAAATACCTGGAACAAAGGCAGGAGGAGCTGGATAAGAACACCGTGAGTGTATACAAATACAATTATAGTTCTGCGGTGCTTAACCTGGCCTCGATGGAGCGGGAGATAAAACCTTTAAATCTTTTTAATAGTTCAAGGGAATTCTATTCCACCCTGGATCAGGTTAGTAATCCTATGAATTATGATGGTTACAAGGAATGGTTCGGCACCTTTAAAAAATATGTGGATGAAGAGAAAAAGGATGATGCCCGCCTTGATGCCTTAAGTCATATCCTAACCGTAACCGGTGATCTAAGCAAAGGAACTCCCTTTACCGGGATGCTTGCCGGAAGTCTGTTTGATGGGATTGGTAGTTTCATCAATAACCTTAAACGCCGTGACCAGGAACTTAGAGAGCGCAGTACCGAAATGTTGAAGCTTACTACTACGGTCGCCCAGTTTACTCACGATAAGGATCTAATCGAAACCGAATGGGAATCGATCAATAAGAGTCTTGATGAGTTGAAAGAACTTCAAAACAAAGCCCTGAAAGAGAATCTTACCGGAATGCTGGGGATCGACCTCAAAGAGTTTGAGAAGAATTTCACTAACGAGACCGATGCTAAAAAACGTACCCAATATATTTTGGATATTTCTAAAATTGCAGAAAACAAAATTGTAGAAGAAAAGGCTAAAAACCCTGAAAACTGGAAACAGGATTATCACGACCAGATGATTGCCGTAAAAAACCTAAAGATCAGGTTCGGGACCATCACCTTCAGGATTCTGGAGAATCTAAACAAGTATGAGCATTTAATAAAGAAATATAAAGACGATAAGTACCTTAAGGATAGAATGGCTCAGCTTAAACTAAAATTAGATTTGGTAAGAAACAGTTTTGAAAACACCTTTAATCCACAGGAGTACATCAAGGCCTCAAACGAGATGTATGTAGTTGAGTAAGATTTAAATTAAAATATTTAAAAGGAGAAGGCCTAAAACCTTCTCCTTTTTTTATTCTGAAAAACGCCGTAATAAATCTTTCGGTTTCACTTTAAGTCTTTTTCCTACCTTTATGGGAAAGAATTCCTGATGATTAAAAGAAAAAGGTATTCCCTTAGACGTCCCAAACCTGATAAGGCGCTGCACCAGGCCCCGGGCACGGTGACATACATAGGTCATAAAGAATCTGTTGAGACTAAATTAGAGGTAATAGATTATAATAAAGAAAGCTTTGAACGTTTTATCTCCAAAACTCCTGAAGATGCTTTTAAATTTGATGCTCCCGAAAAGGTTACCTGGTTCAATATTGATGGGCTAAGCAATACCGAGAATATTGAAAAACTCGGTAAATATTACGAATTGCACCAGCTTATTATAGAAGATATTGTCAACACCAATCAGCGACCAAAAATTGATGAATACGATGATTACATTTTTGTAGTCGCTAAAATGCTTTACCATGGGAAAAACGGCCATCTGGAAAATGAGCATATCAGTTTTGTGTTGGGCAAGGATTATGTATTAAGTTTTCAGGAAGCGGGAGGCGACGTTTTTAATAATGTAAGAGACAGGCTCAGCGAATCTCATGGCCGAATTCGTTCTAATGGCGCAGATTACCTACTCTTCGCCTTGCTCGATGCTATTGTAGATAATTATTTTATAGTTATTGAAGAGATCGCAGATAAGATAGAGAACCTTGAGGAACGCCTTTTTGAAAGTGAACCTAATGATGATATAACTTTCGAAATCCAGGAACTTAAACGCACGATTTTACGAATTAGGAGAGCTGTTTTTCCGCTGCGGGAAGTGGTGAGCAGATTGGAGAAGATGGATGGGAACCTCATCAATGATCGCACCTTAAATTATTTACGCGACCTTTATGATCATGTACTCCAGGTTTCAGAGAATATCGATATATACCGGGAGATGACCTGGGGCCTTATGGATATGTACATGACCACTTTAAGCAACAAGATGAATAAGGTAATGAAAGTACTTACCATCATCGCCACGATTTTTATTCCACTTACCTTCATCGCAGGAGTATATGGGATGAACTTCAAAAATATGCCTGAACTCCAGTGGGAATACGGTTATTATGTGCTTTGGGGGGTTATGCTCACTATCTTTGTTTTAATGCTTTTTTATTTTAAACGTAAAAAATGGTTATAAAAAAAATGAAATTTTTTCCAGTTATTTTATTCTGTTTGTTGAGTATCCACGGGTTTGCTCAAAATCCGGTTTACATCGGTACTTACACCAAAACCGAAGGCCATGTAGATGGTAAAGCGGATGGAATATATTTAATACATCAAATATCCGGGACAGGAGCGCTAAGTGAAGCTGTTTGTGTGGCTGAAATGATCAATCCAAGTTTTGTGAAGGCCTCGCCCGATGGCAAGAATCTTTATGCGGTGAGTGAACTGGGGCCCGGCGACGATGAATCGGGCTTTATTCATTCTTTCAGAATAAAAGGTGATAACTACCTTGAAGAAATAGGAAAAATCTCTACGGAAAGCTTCGCGCCCTGTCATATAGAGATTGATCAAACGGGTAAATATGTTTTTGCTTCAAATTATGTGGGAGGCGTGGTGATGCTATACGAAAGGGATGAGCAGGGAATCCTTCTGAAAAGACAAAAAATAAGGCTTGAAAACGCTGAAGCTTCTCACCCCCATTCGGTGAGTATTTCCAAAGACAACCAATTCGCTTATATCAATGATCTGGGGAATAACAAGGTTTGGATTTATAATTTTGATCCGGAATCGGGAAGATTGAGTCCGAATAACCAGCCTTTTGTGAAACTGGAAGAGGGCGCCGGGCCAAGACATTTTTCATTTTCGAAGAACGAGGAATTCGCTTACAGCATAAATGAACTTAATAGCTCAATTACTGTATTCCAAAGAGATTCTTTAGGTGGCCTGCATATAGTTGAATCTTATTCAAGCCTTCCGGAAAATTTTGATGGAAAGAATTTTACGGCTGACATTCACATGCATCCAGGCGGGGATTTTTTATATGCTTCCAATAGAGGCCATAACAGTATTGTAGCATTTCAGGTAGACAAGAAAAATGGAAAACTTGAATTCATAAGCCATTATTCTACACAGGGAGAGTTTCCACGAAATTTTGCGATCTCTCCCGATGGCAGTTTTTTATATGCCGCAAATCAGAATTCTGATAACATCAGTATTTTCAGGATTAATAAAATGAATGGTAAATTGAGTCCGCATTTGGAACCGTTGAAAGTAAAAACTCCGGTTTGTATTGAATTTTCAGAGTAAAGCTTTTTTCAGGCTTATAAATCATTAAAAGGATTTTTTTAAAGGCTGGCCCGGTCTTATATAATATTTTCCTGTGGAACAGGTTTCTCTTGGGTGAAGGCTGACATTATATGTCAGCCAGAGAACACAGCCTATCTCTGGGAAGAGCGTTGTCTCAGAGACCTGGATATAAAAATTCCCCTTAAGGTGAATTCATTCTAAGAGGAATTTTAAATTATGGAATTTAGACTTCTTTTACTACGAAAAAGCCATCATTGCCTTGTGCCTGGTAAAGTGGCATAAAAATACGGGCATCCCACTCACTTTTAATTTCCTTTCCATTCTGGATTGCCAGGAGGTCCCCCTTTTTGATTTTCTGGAAATTCTCAAAACCCGGTTGCATCTTAAATTCGTCTGAATCTTTCAGGCCGTGCCTGTGCATCAGTTCAAAGGTCTTTTGCACTGGTGCATTCTTTTCAGCGAAGTTATTTACACAGGCGGGATAACAGGAAATCTGTTTGAGATCCAGCTTACAGGCTTCTTTTAGTGCCAGCCAGATCACGCCCTCGTGATTTTCCACCGAAGTTTTATCGGTATGCTGACCGGCTTCGAGTACAAAGCCGGTAAGTCCCGTTCGGCTTAAATAATGGTCTATACAACCATAAACCATATCGCTGAATCCGCGTACGATATAGGTGGGGAACTTATGGGCCCATTCATCGTTATCATTCACTTCCTGGACAGAAATATAGGGCAGGCTGGGAGAGGAGGTGGTGTGACAATCCAGAAAATAGCGTTTCGTGTAATTACTTTCGGGGTGTTGCTCCAGGACCTCAATTATCTCCCACATTTCCCGTTGTTCATGGGTTTCTTGTTTCTTTTCCTGAATATTTTCTACTGTCCAGGTACGGTTTAAATCTTCCTCTAGAAAGCGCTTGTTCCGGTTTAGCGCCTCTTTATTCCCTGAAACGCCAATAATTGTTCCTTCAATTTCCGGTTTTGACTTTTCCAGTTCAGCAAAAACCCTTTCCAGGGC
>NZ_DATCSO010000019.1:0-29035 GCF_036568425.1 Salegentibacter sp.
CTAAAGGAATCCTGCAAAGGTTAAAAAGCAGGATTAATTTAGTTTTTTAGAAAAAATATTTATTTTAGCAATCCTTATTAATCAATAACCCATTATGGAACCAAAGAAAAATCCTAAAGCAGATCTAAGCAGGAGAAGCGTATTGTTTCTTCAGTTAGGTCTTATTTTAGTCCTTTTAGTTACCTGGCAGGCTATTGAGTGGAAAACCTATGACAAGGAAGCCCTCGATACCGGTCAGCTTAATTTGGAAGAATTGGATGATGAAGAAATTCCAATTACCGAAATGCAAAACACTCCACCACCTCCACCACCTCCACCACCACCAGCACCAGAGGTAATTGAGGTTGTTGAAGATGAGGAAGAGGTTGAAGAGGACGAGATACAGTCTACCGAAACCAATATGGAAGAAATTGTAGAAGTTGAAGAAGTTGTAGAAGCTCCTGTAGAAGAAGAAGTTGCTGATGTTCCTTTCGCTGTTATTGAGAATGTGCCAATCTATCCAGGTTGTGAGAACATGAAAAATAATCAGGAGCGTAAGGATTGTATGAGTCAGAAGATTCAGCAGCACGTAAACAGAGAGTTTAATAAAGATCTTGGTTCAGAGCTTGGATTGTCTGGGGTTAACAGGGTGATCGTTCAGTTTAAGATCAACGAAAAAGGTGATATTGTAGACGTGATGTCTCGTGCACCACACCCAAGACTTGAAAGGGAAGCTGCCAGGGTTATCAACAAATTACCTAAAATGCAACCAGGTAAACAACGTGGGAAAGCAGTAGGGGTTATGTACTCTCTTCCAATTGTTTTCCAGGTACAGGATTAAATATTCTTTTATTCTAAATATCAAATCCCGGGTTTTTCCCGGGATTTTTTTGTTTTGGCTCTAAAACTCTGTTTAAAAAATGTATATTTCCATTGTGAAACCAACCTACTTGCAAGTGGTATGAAGTATACACTGCTTCTTTTTGTAATTCTTACCTCGGGCTACCTGTCTGCACAAACCAAAAACAACATAGAGGTTTACCCGCGGTTTTCTAACTGTCAAAATGTACCCTATGTGCAGCAACCTGATTGTTTTGAACAAACTTTTTCTGATTTTGTGATTGAAAACTTTCAGCTTCCTTCAAAAGTAAAAGCTGAAAACTATCGGGGAGTAGCAAGCCTTGTCTTTGAGGTTGACGAAACCGGTTCTTTTAACCTTCTGTATACTGATGCTGCTTATTCTGAATTAAAAGAAGAGCTTCAGCGTGTATTTTCTCTTCTTCCTGAAATTGCTCCAGCCACTTATAATTCCAGGCCTTCTTTCATGCAGTTTAAATTGAAACTAAGAATTCCGCTGGAGATTTCTTTTGAGGAGGTTCCTGTTCAGGAGAAATTCTTTTCAGAAGAAAAGAAGGAGGAAGTGCTAACAGGTAGAACTTATTCCACAATTCAGGCCCTGGATGAATACGACAGCATCCAATCTGGCGAATTCACCAAACCGAGATATCAAAGCCATATCAATATCCCCTTGAGTCATGAGTACTATTCAAGATTCGATTTTGATTTTAACCGCATAGGTGCAAATACTCATTCGGCTTCAAAACCATTGAGATTCGATGAGGTGGCTCCCTATTACGATTTTAAAGCCGAAGAGGCGAAAATGCTAAAAAATACCAGTTCCTTCTTTGGACGTAAAATCTGGAATGAGCACCTAATCCGGTTCCAGACCGAGGACTACTGGTTTAGCATAGATTTCGCTATGGATATGCAATTGGGGAAAGATTTTGAACAATCTGAATATGAATTTACTTATAACAATACCAGGGCTGCGATTTTTCAGGGAGGCCTGGGAAAGAAGTTGAATTTCTATTCCGTGGTTTATGAAAACCAGGGAAGATTTGCTGATTATTATAACCGCTATGCCGAATCGATAAAGCCAGACGGGGGTGATCCTGCCATTGTCCCCGGCCGTGGAATCGCAAAAGCCTTTATGGATGGAGGCTATGATTATCCTGTTGCTGAGGGGTATCTTACCTATACTCCGGGAAAATTCTTTAACCTTGAATTTGGCCATGGCAAAAATTTTATAGGGGATGGATACCGGTCGCTTTTGATGAGTGATAATGCCTCGCCGTATCCCTATTTTAAATTAAATACAATTTTCTGGAAGATCAAATACACAAACACATGGATGTCTTTGCGCGATGTACGTCCTGAGGTGACCGAGAGTGGTTCTTTCCGCACAAAATATATGGCAAACCATTATTTGAGCTACAATGTCACCAAAAAACTCAATCTTGGCTTCTTTGAATCGGTGGTGTGGGAAAATGATAACAACCGTGGATTTGATCTAAATTATTTAAACCCGGTGATTTTTTATCGTGCTATTGAATTTTCTACCGGTGCCCGTGGCGGAAATGCGATAATTGGACTTACCGGAAAATATAAAGTTAGTAATCAGGTAAATGTTTATGCGCAATGGGTTATTGATGAATTTTCTTCTACCGATGTTTTTGGAGGAGAACAAAGCTGGAAAAATAAATTGGGATATCAGCTTGGCGTAAAATATTTTAATGCATTTTCAGTTCCCGGTCTTTTCCTGAGGCTTGAGTATAACCAGGTTCGACCATACACCTATTCTCATAATACAGGGGTTCTGAATTATGGGCACAACAACCAATCTATGGCACACCAGTGGGGTGCCAGTTTTAGGGAAATCCTGGCAATAGCCAGGTTCAAAAAAGACAGGTGGTTTGGCCATGGAAAACTTATCTATGGTACACGTGGATATAATTTCAATAATTTTATTGATAATTATAATTATGGTGGTGATATTTACGGCAGTGAGAGAGATCGGCCGGAAAATCTGGATACCGGTGTGAAAATCGGCCAGGGGAATACCACTAATTCGATTTTTGCTGAAATCGAGGGCGGTTATATTATTAATCCCTCCACTAATCTTAAATTATACGGGAGTTTTATATATCGAAATTTCAAACCCGAGGTAGAAACCTTTAATCAGTTTGAGAATTCCACCGCCTGGATCAACTTCGGAATAAGAACCGATATATTTAATTGGTACTACGACTATTAAGTCTCTTGCTGGTCATTAAAATTAACATTTGTGAGCCCTTGTCTAAAACTAATTAAGGGCTATCTTTGCGCCAATTTAAAAAACTGTTTTTGAGTAGCTCCGGCGTACATACCCCAACTGTCTCCCGCTTAACCGATTTTAAAGAAATAACCAAAATGCGACTTGCAGTTAGCGTGGTTTTTTCTTCTGTTACGGGATATTTTCTTGGAGCTGAGACCATAGATTTTGTAGTGGTGTTATTACTTGCTATTGGAGGATATCTTATGGTTGGAGCTTCAAATGCCTTTAATCAAATTATCGAGAAAAACCTCGATGCTTTGATGGATCGCACAAAGAATCGGCCTGTGCCTGCCGGCAGAATGACGGTTACCCGGGCATTCATTATCGCCAGTGTTTTTACAATTCTGGGTTTGATAGTCCTTTATATTATCAATCCAAAAACAGCGATGTTTGGAGCTCTTAGTATCTTCATTTATGTAAGTGTTTACACTCCTCTTAAAACGAAGACTCCTCTTTCTGTTTTTGTTGGAGCCTTACCGGGAGCAATTCCGTTTATGTTGGGTTGGGTTGCCGCGACAGATAGTTTTGGGATTGAACCAGGAGTGTTGTTTATGATTCAGTTTTTTTGGCAATTTCCACATTTCTGGGCTTTAGGGTGGTGGTTGTATGATGACTATAAAAAAGGAGGCTTCTTTATGTTGCCTACAGGAAAAAGGAATAAAGGAACGGCAATACAAATTGTGCTATATACGGTATGGACCGTACTTGTTTCATTAATTCCGGCATTTGGAGTTACAGGAAGACTTTATCTAACTCCGGTTGCGGCAATTTTAATATTAATGCTAGGCTTAGGAATGTTGTATTATGCCGTTAATCTTTATAGGAAAAAATCGGCCCAGGCGGCCAAAAAATTAATGTTGGCCAGCGTTTCATATATTACATTGCTTCAAATAATATACATGCTGGATAAATTTATAAGACAATGGATTTAACACAAGGAACCGATAAGAGCAAATTTGCCAGAGCTAAAAAAATGATGCTATGGTTTGGAATAATAAGCATGGTGATGACCTTTGCCGGTTTAACAAGTGCTTATGTTGTGAGTAAAAACAGGCCAGATTGGCTTACCAATTTTGACTTACCCAATGCCTTCGTATGGAGTACCTTGGTGATAGTGATAAGCAGTATTACTTTTTTCCTTGCGAAAAAAAATATTGCTGCCTCCAGGCCTAAGAATGCAACGGCTTTTTTGCTTGGAACATTAATTCTTGCTCTTTTATTTGGGGCACTACAATTTCAGGGGTTTAATGATATCGTATCGCAGGGTTATTATTTTACAGGTAGTGAAAGCAGTATCACCACATCTTTTATTTATGTGCTGGTTTTGGTGCATTTAGCACATTTAGCGGGAGGTTTAATAGTGTTGTCAGTGATAATTTATAACCATTTTAAACAACGATACCGGCCGGGCCAAATGCTTGGGATCGAGCTGGGTGCCACCTTCTGGCATTTTGTAGATATTCTGTGGATTTATTTGTTTTTATTTTTATATTTCTTCAGATAATAAAATTTACGTTATTTTTGCGCAATCACAAAAACTAAACTAAAAACTCTTCTATGGACGCGACTGTTGTAAGAACAGGCACCGAAGGTAAAACCTGGGGCGGGGGAAATGAACCTCTTAAAGCGAGTTACGGAAAAATGATGATGTGGTTTTTCATCGTTTCTGATGCGCTTACATTTTCAGGTTTTCTTGCGGCTTATGGATTTTCTAGATTCAAATTTATTGACTCCTGGCCTATAGCCGACGAGGTATTTAACCACTTCCCATTCCTTCATGGGGTTGATGCTCCTATGTATTATGTAGCATTAATGACCTTTATCCTTATCTTTTCATCGGTAACGATGGTTTTGGCGGTAGATGCCGGCCATCAGATGAAAAAGGGGAAAGTGATTTTCTACATGTTCCTTACTATTATTGGTGGGCTTATATTCCTTGGTTCTCAAGCCTGGGAATGGAAAAATTTTATTTCTGGAACCTATGGTGCGGTAAGTACTAAAGGAGGAAATATTCTCCAGTTTGTAGATAATGAAGGCCACCGGGTAGCCCTCGCCGATGTTGCGCAGGTGATTCCAACTGAGCGTGTCCCACATACCCGTGAAAGCGGGGTTTGGTTTGAAGAGGGTGCACCACTTCCTTCCTATTCTATTGAGGAGATTAAAGCTGGTTTTGCAGCTAATGAGAATATTCTGGTTAGAACTCAGAGTTTAACAGAAGAAGGGGAGAAAACCATCCTTAGCAGAGATGAATCTTTAAGAAAACTGAACACTGAGGCTGTTGGAATTGTTGAGGGAGCAAATTTGTCTCAAAATGAATATGGACCACCCCTGTTTGCCGATTTCTTTTTCTTTATTACCGGATTCCATGGATTCCACGTACTGTCGGGGGTTTTAATAAATATCATAATCTTTTTTAATGTGGTAATTGGTACCTATGAGAGACGTGGTAGTTATGAAATGGTAGAGAAAGTTGGACTTTACTGGCACTTTGTAGATTTAGTTTGGGTATTTGTATTTACATTCTTTTACCTGGTATAATTTTCTAAGACAGAACGAAAAATATTATGGCACACGAAACTGCACATCATCACGAATCTAATACCAAACGAATCTGGATAGTATTTGCAATTCTATCTGGTTTGACTATTGTTGAAGTTGTTTTCGGGATTCTAAAACCTGGTTTTCTTGTTCATACTGACTTGTTTAGTATGAGCCTGCTTAATTGGATTTTTATAATTCTTACGCTTTTTAAAGCATACTATATTGCCTGGGCTTTTATGCACCTTGAAGGAGAAGTAAAAGGCTTAAGAAGGGCAGTTGTATGGACTGCGGTATTCCTTATAAGTTATCTTATATTTATTCTTCTCACCGAAGGGGATTATATATATGAAGTTTTTAAATCGAACCACGTAGCTTGGGATTTTTAAACACATGAAAGTTAAATGATAGAGAAAAGACGGTTTTATAAAACCGTCTTTTTATTTTTGCACCTAAGTAGAATCAGGTTTATGAAAAAGTTTTTTGTACTTATTGTACTTTTCGCATTACCCATTATCGCTTACCTCTTTTTTTCTTCAGGCCAGAATAACTTTGCTAAACTTCCGGTTCTTACTGAAAAAGTTCAGGATGTAAAAACATTTGAAAGTTTGAGGGGAGAAAGAGTTTCCCTGGAGGATAAGATTAGTATTGTAGCATTTTTCGGAAAAGATCTGGATCAAATAAAAGGACATACCTTTAACCTGGATCAAAAGATACTCGAAAAATATTATGAATTCAAAGATTTTCAATTCGTAATTGTGCTGCCGGAATCCGCGCGCGAGAGTGCCCTACGTTTTTCTGAAGAATTTGAGGCCATAGGCAATCCGCAGAATTGGAAATTTGTTTTCTCTTCTGAAGAAAAAGTAAAAGCAGTTTTTAAAAGTATGGATTCCGGCCTTAAATTGGATGAAAATCTCCACACGCCTTATGTTTTTATTGTAGATAAAGACAGAAACCTTCGTGGTAGAGAAGACGACGAAGATTATGGCAGGATGTATGGTTATGATGCCAGTTCTGTGGCCGACCTTAGCAATAAAATGAACGATGACGTTAAAGTTATTTTAGCCGAATATCGTTTGGCCCTTAAAAAGAATAACGCCGAAAGGAAAAACTAGATTTCACGACCACCTTACTAAAGCTTTTATAATGAAGAATTATTCATACATAGGGATTTCACTGATCATCCTGATCTTTGGAATCATCTTTATTCCAAAAATAGTAGACCGTATAAGCAGCGATTCAGTAGTAGAATCAGATAGGTTAAATGTAAAGGGGGCTGAGAGAAAATCGGCTCCTGCCGAAGAACTGGCTTACATAGAGATCAATGGAAAGCGAAAAAAAGCTCCTGAGTTTGAGCTTATCGACCAGCATGGAGATACTATTACCAATGCGGATTACCTGGGGAAGGTATATTTAGCCGAATTTTTCTTTTCTACCTGTCCTACAATTTGTCCAATCATGAATAGTAATTTGGTTGAGATTCAGAATGAGATCAAAAATGAAGAAAATTTTGGGATCGCTTCATTCAGTATAGATCCTACCTACGATACACCAGAGGTTCTTCTGGAATACGCAGAAAAGTACGGGATTACTAATCCTAATTGGCATCTTATGACAGGAGATAAGGATGATATTTACGCACTGGCTAATTCCGGATTTAATATTTATGCAGGGGAAGACGAGAACGCAGCCGGAGGTTTTGCGCACCAGGGAATGTTTGCTCTGGTAGATCAGGAAGGTTACATCAGGTCACGTAGAGATGTTTATGGTAACCCCATAATTTATTATAGAGGTTCTGTGGAAAGAAATAAATCTGTAGCTGAAGGGGAAGAGACTCCCGAGATTGATATTTTAATTGAAGATATTAAAAACTTATTGTGAAGGCAAGACTAACAAAAACCGATAGAATAGCGGTACCGGTAATAATTTCACTTTCTATTGCCGTCCCTTTAATTGTACTTGTTCTGATGTATCTTCCTGAGCGTTTCAATTTTCTTGGAACACAGGCAGGTACTTTTCCGTTTTTCCATGCTGTTCTCAATGGGTCTACAGCCGTATTGCTGATGATGGGATATTTTTTTATGACGATAAAAGAATATAAGCTGCATCGAAATACCATGATAAGCGCATTTGTGCTTTCGTCGGTATTTTTGGTGAGTTATGTGATCTCAAAAATAAGTAACGACCCTGTGCCCTATGGAGGTGAAGGTGTTTTAAGATACCTGTACTTTTTCATTTTAATCACCCATATAGTCCTGTCGGCGATAATTGTTCCTTTGGTGCTTTTTACCATGTATCGGGGGCTTACTGCTGAATATGATAGACATGCCCGTATAGCAAGATGGACCTTTCCTATATGGCTATATGTTGCTGTCACGGGAGTGCTGGTGTATATTTTTATGATGCCTTATTACTAATAAATTGTAGTCCTGTTAAAACTTTTATTGAGACAGCTTGATTTTATATTTTTGTGCTTTAACTCAGGATAATGAAAACCAGATTATTATTCATATTAATTCTCTTTATACTACTTCCTTTTGCAGCGGAGGCGCAATGTGCGATGTGTAGAGCCGTTCTTGAAAGCGAAGGTGACCAAAGCATGGCAAAGGGAATAAACGACGGAATTCTCTACCTTATGATTTTCCCCTATCTTCTTATTGGCGGAATAGGCTATTTCATTTACCGCTCCCGAAAAAAAGCTAAAGAATCTGAAGAAGCCTAAAGAGCTTCAATATATTTCCTTAAATAAAGTGTAACTTTTTCTCTTTCGCAGAGTCTTATCGGTGGAGCTTTTCAACAAAAGTAAGCAACCTGTAAATTCACTGCAATGATAGAAATAAGAGATCTTCATAAGTCCTATAAAATGGGTAGTAACTCCCTGCACGTTTTAAAAGGAATTGATTTTAGCGTTGCCAAGGGGGAACTCGTTTCTATTATGGGGTCTTCAGGATCGGGTAAATCTACCTTATTGAATATTCTGGGGATGCTGGACGAGGCTGATGAGGGGTCCTATACTCTTGACGGGGTTCCTATTAAGAATCTCAACGAAAAGATAGCCGCGCGATACCGTAATAAATTTCTGGGTTTTATTTTCCAATCCTTCAATCTTATTTCTTATAAAAATGCTTTGGATAATGTGGCGCTTCCGCTGTATTACCAGGGGATTAAACGTGCGGAACGCATTGATAAGGCGATGAGTTACCTGGAAAAAGTTGGCCTGGCCGATTGGGCCGGACACTTGCCAAATGAACTTTCCGGAGGGCAAAAACAACGGGTTGCTATTGCGAGAGCTCTTGCCAGCGATCCAAAAGTGCTTCTAGCCGATGAACCTACCGGAGCTCTGGATTCCAAGACCTCTTATAATGTTATGAATTTAATTCAGGAAATCAATGATGAAGGGCGAACCATACTTGTGGTAACACACGAACCCGATATCGCAGCCATGACGAAGAGAATCGTTAATTTAAAAGATGGAAGGATAATTCAGGATACCGAAGTTAAACAGGTAAGAGCAATACAAAATGTTTGATTTAGAACGTTGGGAAGAGATCTTTGATACGATTCGTAAAAATAAATTGCGGACGTTTTTAACCGGGCTTTCGGTAGCTTCAGGGATTTTTATTCTGGTTGTTCTTCTGGGAATCGGTGAAGGAATGCGTAATGGTATTTCCGAGGAATTTAAACGGGATGCTGCCAATATTATTTATGTGTATACCGGCGTTACTTCTAAAGAATACAAAGGCTTAAACCCGGGTAGGAGAATTCAAATGAAGAATGAAGATTTTGACTACACCGCCTTAAAACATCAGGATGATTTAGAGTACAAATCTTCAATTTTTAGAATTTGGAATGGTATAGTAAATTACGGGAAAGAATCAGGTTCTTATCGCGTAGAAGGTGTATACCCCGATTATCAGTTTCTGGAAAACAGCGGTATGATAGAGGGGCGATTTGTAAATTATAAAGACCATGAGAACTTTGAGAAAGTTGCTGTTATAGGGAATAAAGTTCGCAACGACCTTTTTAAGGATAGCAAGGAACTGCTTGGACAGTACATTCAGATTTCCGGAATAAATTTTAAAGTAATTGGCGTTTTTACCGATCCCGGTGGAGAAAGGGAAGAAAGTCTTGTTTTTATTCCGCTTTCTACGGCACAACGTGTTTTTGGTGGCGCTAACAACATAGCCAATATGGCTTTTACCTTAGAGCCTGAAGATAATTTTGAAGCTGCTCTTGCCGCCTCCAACTTTTTTACAACCGATATTGAAAATCAACTTAAGGAAACACATACCATTGCTCCCAATGATGAAAGCGCAGTTCGGATAAATAACTCGTTGGAAAACGCCAAACGTTTCTATGACCTCATGGATATGATAAAATATTTCTTTTGGGGAGTTGGTATTTGTACCATCATCGCTGGGGTTGTTGGAGTTAGTAATATTATGTTGATTATTGTTAAAGAAAGAACCAGGGAAATAGGCATACGAAAAGCCCTTGGGGCAGAACCGCTCTCTATTGTAGGGATGGTCTTGCATGAATCTATTTTTGTAACCGCAATTGCCGGTTTTATTGGCTTGATCGCAAGTTTACTGCTTTTAGAGTTTGTGGGTCCCCTTATTGAAACCCAGTATATTTCTAATCCTTCGGTAAATTTCAATGTAGCGCTAACAACCGTTTTTATTTTAATTATTGCCGGTGCAATCGCCGGATTTTTCCCTGCCTGGAGGGCGGCAAGGATCAAACCTATTGAAGCATTAAGAGACGAATAATATGTTTAGCAGGGATAAATGGAGCGAAATAATTGAAGCATTAACTGCTAATTGGTTTAGAACCATACTTACGGCTTTTGGGGTTATGTGGGGGATATTCATCCTGGTTATTTTACTGGCTGCTGGAAAAGGGCTTGAAAATGGTGTAAAGCAGGGTTTTAGTGGTATTGCTACTAATACGATGTTTATGTGGACGCAAACGCCATCTAAACCATATAAAGGCTTGCCCAAAGGCAGACGCTATAGCTTTAAGATAGGCGATGTAGAGGCCTTACGGGAAAATGTGCCGGGACTTCGGTTTATTTCTCCGCGAAATCAATTAGGTGGTTTCGGCGGAAATAATAACGTAGTACGAGGGTTGCAAACCGGTGCCTTTAATGTCTATGGCGACTACCCCGAAATCATTCAGCAGGAACCTATGGATATTACTTCCGGAAGGTTTATTAACTATCTGGATATAGAACAAAAAAGAAAGGTTGCGATAATTGGGGAAGGCGTGCGACGTGAATTATACGAAAAAAATGAAGAGGTTTTAGGTACTTATCTCAAAATTAATGGAGTCAATTTTATGGTAATTGGCACCTATAAGAAAAAAGGCGGTGGTGGCGGGAATGCAGAAGAAGCCGAGAAAGAAATTTATGTGCCATTTACCGCATTCTCACAGGCTTTCAATAGAGGTGATAACGTTGGTTGGATGGCGATAACTGCCCACGATGGGAATTCTATTACCAGTTTAAAATCAAGAGTTCTGGATCTTATAAAAAGCAGGCACTCCATTCATCCTGAGGATGATAGAGCTGTGGGTAATTTTGATCTATATGAAGAATTCAACAAAGTAAATGGTTTGTTTGTAGCGTTAAAAGCAGTAGCCTATTTTGTAGGGATTTTGGTGTTGCTTTCGGGGATAATCGGTATCAGTAATATTATGCTAATCGTCGTAAAAGAAAGAACTAATGAGATAGGGGTAAGGCGCGCCCTCGGTGCCACGCCCTGGGCTATTAGAGGGCAAATCCTGTTGGAGTCTATTTTTCTAACCATTATTTCCGGAATGGTCGGAATTATTTTCGCCACAGGAATAATTGCCGCAATTAATTATGCCTTAAGCGGGATGGATACTTCAGAGATGATGTTTGCCAATCCCAGTGTTGATTTAGGAGTGGTGCTTACGGCCCTTTTGATTTTAGTGTGTTCAGGTTTATTGGCAGGGTTAATTCCTGCGCAGAATGCGATTAAGATTAAGCCTGTGGATGCTCTTAGAACCGAATAAGGAAAAAAAGTAAAGAAGATAAATACAATCAAAAAATGAAAAAGACAGTAACCATCTCAATTCTAGTATTGATCGCCGTTGTTTTTGTAGGCGCATTATACTACTTGTTTCAGAAAAATCAAGAGGATCCTACGGTTTATGAAACCGAGCAGGCTTCAATAGAAACCATCGTTAAGAAAACCGTGGCGACAGGAAATATTGTTCCGAGGGAAGAAGTGCTCATAAAACCTAATATTTCAGGAATTATTGATGAAATATATATCGAAGCAGGAGAGAAAGTTAAGGCAGGGGATCTTATTGCGAAAATCAGGGTAATTCCAAATGTGAATTCACTTCAAAGCGCTAAAGATGCAGTGGCTACTGCAAAGATCAATTTAGATAATGAACAAAAGACTTTTGAGAGGCAGAAAGCTTTGTTCGAAAAAGGAGTAATCTCTCAAAACGACTTTGATAATGCTGAAGCCAACTACAAAAGAATGCAGCAGAATTACCGTTCGGCACAGCAAAACTTTGAAATAGTAAAAACAGGAACTACCAGCGGAATTGGAAGTGCAGCTAACACCCTTATTCGATCTACGGTTGATGGGATGGTGCTTGACGTGCCGGTGCGGGTTGGAAACCAGGTAATTGAAAGCAACAATTTTAACGATGGTACAACCTTGGCCACACTTGCCGATGTTAATGAAATGATCTTCGAAGGTAAAGTTGATGAAAGTGAGGTTGGAAAAATTAAAGAAGATTTACCATTAGAGGTGACGGTAGGTGCTATAGAAAACAAAACTTTTGATGCGGTTTTAGATTACATCGCTCCAAAGGGTGTGGATGAAAATGGCGCGATCCAGTTTGAAATAAAGGGGACATTGGATAAGGCCGATACTACTTTTATTCGTGCCGGTTTAAGTGCAAATGCCTCCATTATTTTAGATAGAGCAGATGAGGTATTGGCAATTAAGGAAGCTCTGGTTCAGTTTGATCCAAAAACACAGAAGCCTTTCGTGGAAGTAGAAACCGGAGATCAGCAATTTGAAAGAAGGGATTTGGAATTAGGAATTAGTGATGGGATTCAGGTTGAAGTAAAAAAGGGCATTTCCAAAGACGATAAAATTAAAGTTTGGAACAAAGTAAAAACAAGTCCGGAATTTGCCGGAAGTTAGATTTTTCGTTCAAAATGTAACAAGTTTAGAATTTCACAGACTCATCAACTACAATTCCGATTATGAAAAAATACAGCTTTTTAACCATATTTTTATTTTCTGTTTTATTTGCAACAGCCCAGGAAGACAATAAATGGACACTTCAGGAATGTGTGAATTATGCCCTGGAGAATAATATTTCCATAAAACAATCTGAACTTAATGTTGAACTTTCAGAAATTGAAAAGCTTGATGCCATAGGTAACCTCCTGCCAAATGTTAACGCATCAGCCACCAATGCATGGAATACAGGTTTAACCCAGAATGTAACTACCGGGATCCTCCAGACGCAAACTACCAGGAACTTTTCAGCTGGAATTACAGCCAGTATGAGTCTATTTGATGGATTGCGCAATTTTAAGCAAATTCAGCGTTCAAAAATATCCCAGCTTTCAGCCCAGTATTCTTTGGAAAAAATGAAGGATGATATCACTCTTTTTGTTGCCGATTCCTACCTACAGGTGCTTTTTAGTAAACAAAACCTGGAAGTGCTTAGACTACAAAACGAGGTGACTCTGGAGCAGCTGGAGCGCACACAGGAACTTGTAGATGCCGGTTCCTTGCCCCGGGGCGATTTATTAGAGATAAGGGCTACTAATGCTGATGAAAAACAGCGAATGATTGTTGCTCAAAATAACATTAAAATATCCCTGATCAATCTAGCCCAGCTTTTACGAATAGATGATTATGAGAATTTTGATGTCGTAGATCGTGATTACGATATCTTCGGAAGTGATATCCTGGAAAATTCGGTTTATGAAATTATTGACCGCGCCAGAGAGGAGCGATTTGAATTAAAAATAGCTGAAGCTAATCGTGATCTCGCCGAGAAAGATGTTGAAATTGCCAAAGGGGCCTATATGCCAACACTGGGAGCTTTCTTTAATTATAATACCCGGGAATCGGGAATGGGTAGAATAACCGGGGTGACCATAGACCCTCAGGATCCTACAAGGGAAATTGGCGTAGTGGAAAGCACGGGGGAGGTTGTTGTGGCACCAAATACGATGACTACCATAGGCAATCCATTACCTTTCTTTGAACAGCTTCAAAGAAATGACGGTATTACTTATGGTGTACAATTAAGTATTCCTGTTTTTAATGGGTTTGCTACTCGTAACCAGGTGAAAAGAGCAGAGGTTAATGCACAGCGGGCAGTATATGAAATGGAGCAGGCAGAGCTTGATCTGGAGGCTAATATTTACCAGGCTTATGTAGATGCCCAAGGTGCTTTTGAAGCCTATGAGGCTGCCTTGGTTGCGGCAAATGCCCAGGAACAGGCTTATGATTATGCTACCCAGCGTTATGATGTTGGACTTACTAATGCTTTTGATTACAGCCAGTCTAAGCTGAGGTATGAAAATGCCCAACGAGAGGTGGTACGAACTAAATACGATTATATTTTTAAACTTAAAGTCATAGAGCTTTATTTCGGGGTTCCGGTAACAGAGCTTAAATTTTAAATTATGAAGAAAAAGACGCTTTATATCATTATTGGTGTGTCCCTGGTTTTAATAATTTTACTTGTGGTTGGTAAGAGAGCCGGCTGGTTTGGAGACTCAGGCAACGTAAAAGAAGTGGAAATCACTAAAACTGAAGCCTTGGATATAACAGAAACTGTTGCCGCCACAGGAAAAATTCAGCCAGAAGTAGAGGTTAAGCTCTCTTCTGAGGTTTCCGGAGAAATTATTGAACTTCCTATCAAGGAAGGTCAAAGTGTGGAAAAAGGCGATCTTCTGGTAAAAATTAATCCTGATATCTACCAGTCTAGCCTTCAACGAATGGAAGCAGGCCTTCAGAATTTGAGGGCAAACTATAACCAGGCACAGGCAAATTTAAAACAGGCAGAAGCCGATTATAATCGGAATAAAACCCTTTTTGAAAAAGGAGTTATTTCTCAAGCTGAATGGGATGCTGTTGTATCAAATTATGAAGTGGCAAAGGCTGCAAAAGAATCAGCCTATTATAATATGCAAAGTGGAGCTGCCAGCGTTACTGAAGCGAGAGATAACCTTGCCCGAACAACAATATATGCACCTATGAGTGGCACGATCTCCCGTTTGGATGCAGAACTGGGTGAAAGAGTGGTAGGAACCCAACAAATGGCCGGTACAGAGATTTTAAGAGTCGCTAACCTGGCCAATATGGAGGTTGAGGTAGATGTAAATGAAAATGATATTGTCAAGGTTGAGGTTGGAGATTCTACCTTTGTTGAAGTTGATGCATATTTGCGTAGGGAATTTAAAGGCCTTGTTACTGAAATATCTAATTCTGCCGACAGCCAGCTTACTACCGATCAGGTAACTAATTTTAAAGTTAAGGTTCGAATTCTGGAAGAATCCTACGAGGATCTGGTGGAGGGAAAACCTCAAAATTACTCTCCCTTTCGACCTGGAATGACCGCTACAGTGGATATAATCACCAATAAACGTGAAAATGTTATTGGGGTTCCTATTAGTGCGATTGTGGTTAAAAGCGATACTATATCTAACGGAAATTCAACAGAAACATCCGGAGGAGAAATGTTTGAAGCGGTATTTGTAAAAGAAAATGAACAGGCAAAACTCCGGGTGGTTGAAACCGGTATTCAGGATGGCTCTCAAATAGAGATTACCAAGGGGCTTGAGGAAGGAGAAGAAGTGATTACCGGGCCATATACCCTGGTTACCAAATCCTTAAAAGATGGGGATCAGGTGAAAGTAGCTTCCGAAGAAAATTAGTAATTTTGCAGCCGCAGGCGGGAAATATTCTCTCTGCTTACTAAAATTACTATTTTGCCAAACATTCTCTGTTTAGAAACCTCAAGTACCAATTGTTCTGTGGCTATCGCTACAGGGGAAGGTATTCTTGATATTAAGGAAGATAAGAGTAACAATTATTCCCACGCCGAGAAACTTCACGTGTTTATCGATGAGATACTTAAGGAAAACCAGCTTAAAATTTCAGAGCTGGATGCCATAGCGATCAGTAAAGGCCCGGGATCCTATACGGGTTTAAGGATTGGGGTATCAGCAGCAAAAGGATTGTGTTTTTCTCTTGGGATCCCACTTATTGCTATTTCTACCATAAAATCTTTGGCTCTTCAGGTTCAAGAAAAAGATGCCATAGTGATTCCTTTACTCGATGCCCGTAGGATGGAAGTATATTCTGCAGTTTTTAATGCTGAATTTGAACAAATCAGGGAAACCCGTGCCGAAATTCTTGAAGCAGATATTTATTGGGAATATTTAGACCAGGGCAAGGTTATTTTTATTGGTTCAGGAGTAGAAAAATTTAAAAACATCTGTAAGCATACTAACGCGGTCTTTTTGGAAGGTAAATTACCTTCAGCAAAAGAAATGTGTTTGCCCGCCATAGAGAAATACAAAAAAAGCGACATCGAAGATGTCGCCTATTTTGAACCTTATTATTTAAAAGATTTTAAAGCCGGTTAATCGGCTGTATTCGAATTCCTGTTATTACTTAACTCCTTTTCTTTTGTACCATTCATTTTTGTTTGATCGTAAAGGTAGACATCACGCTGCGGATAAGGAATTGTCATACCGGCTTCTTCCAGTCTTATTTTTCCTTCTTCGATCATATACCAGTGGAGGTCCCAGAACTTACTGTTTTCAGCAAAATATCTTACTGAAAAGTTCACCGAGTTGTCTCCAAGCTCGGCAACAATAATTTGTGGTGCCGGATCTTTAAGAACATCTTCTTGTTCTTCTACAAGTTTAGTAAGCACTTCCTTTGCCTTTTTGATATCATCATCATAAGAAATACCAAAACTTAAGGTTTCTCTTCTTGTGCCATTGTAACTGTAGTTAATAATATTATCGTTACTTAAATCGCCATTAGGAATAACGGCTCGCTGGTTTCCAAAGGTATCAATCTTAGTATAAAATAAGGTGATTTCTACCACAGAACCAGAAACACCTTGTGCTTCTATCCAGTCGCCTACTTTAAAGGGCTTTAGAATTATGAGTAACACACCACCTGCAAGGTTGGAGAGTGAGCCCTGCATTGCAAGACCAATCGCTAAACCAGCGGCACCAATAGCAGCCACCAGCGAAGCGCTTTCTACACCCAATTGGGTAATCACGAGCACAAAAAGGATTATGCGAAGCCCCCACCGAATCGAATTTAGGGTGAAAATCTCCAATGTTCTATCGTAATCTTTTCTTTGAAAAAGTTTATCTACATATTTTACAATTAAACTGATTACCCAAAGGCCAATAATTAGCAAAGCAAGTGCACCCAGTAGCGTTGGGAGGTAATCAATAAATTTGTTTGCATATTCCCTGGCGATATCGCCCCAATCGTTTATTTGATCCATAAATGTTATTTTTTGTAAAGAGAATATATTAAATAAAATTGGAAGAAAAATCTTTGTTTAAATTTTGTTAAAAGCTTTTAATCAAACGCATTGCTTTTTCAACAGACGTTTCTGGAAGATCACATTTACCCTGGCTGCATACGTAAATATTGTCTTCATTTTCCATAAAGCGATGTTGCAAAAGCGGTAAATCACTTTGGTTAGTTGTACCAGTAATTATACTGTTTGGCAGATAATTTTCCTGAAGCTCAATATTAAGTATTTTGGCATTTTTACCCGTGAGTGCAATCTCAAAGAAGGGATGGGTGAAATTCAGCATAAGGTCCAGCCAATTAGAATAGGACCCAGGGTGGGTTTTAATTTGTGCTTGCACACTTTTTAGCATTTTCTCTGCTCGGTCTTTGTGCTCTGGCTTTTCTAATAAAGCCGCAAGCTTAAAAAGATTTTTAGCCATTACCGAATTGGAAGAGGGGACCACATTATCTGTAATTTCCAGGGTGCGGGTAATAAGTTTTCTGTCTTTATTTGAAGTGAAATAGAACATTGGGGAATTATCGCTGAAATCTTCAAAGCAAACCTCACATAAATTATCGGCGATCCTTAACCAGGATTCTTCAAAAGTGATTTCATGAAGTTTTATAAAGGCTTCTATAGTAAAAGCATAATCCTCGAGGTAGCCATTAATTGCACTTTTGCCCTTTTTATAAGTATGGAAAAGTCTACCATTATCGGCTATTTGCTTCGTCTTAATAAATTCTGCATTTTTCAAAGCTGTTTCCAGATACTGTTTATCTTTAAGAGCTGTATAGGCCTCTAAATACCCTGAAAGCATAAGAGCATTCCATGAAGTAAGGGTCTTGTCATCCAAAGCTGGTTTATGGCGCTTATCTCTTTGTTTTTTGAGTTTTTCCATCCAGGATCTGACTTTCGCCTGAAGTTTCTGTTCGGAAACACGGAACTCTGATGCAATATCGGCCAATGATTTTGTCCTGATGAGTACATATCTGTCTTTTTCCCATCTCCCGTAATTATTGATGTTGAAATATGCCGAAAATAGCTTAAAATCATCCTGAAGTAAATTTTCCAGCTCAGGTTTTGTCCAGGTGTAAAAGGCTCCTTCTTCCGATTTGCCTTTTTCATTCAGGCTATCGGCATCCAGGGCCGAGTAAAAAGCAAAATCCGGGGCGGTTAACTCTTCCTGTATAAACGCCAGGGTTTTTTCTATCACACTTTTATAGAGGTCATTTTGATCGTTTTTATAAGCTTTACTGTATAGACTAATCAGCTGAGCATTATCATACAACATCTTTTCAAAATGCGGCACGTGCCAGCGTTCATCAACAGAATACCGGGAAAACCCGCCACCTACGGGATCATAGATGCCGCCCCAGGCCATTTTAATGAGGCTTCTTTTAGTAAAGCTCTGTATTTCTTGATCCTGCTGCTGAAGGCCATACCTCAGTAGAAATTCATGATTATTGGGCATCATAAATTTTGGAGCACCTTTGTATCCCCCATGCTCATGATCTAATTGGGTTTTCCATTTCTGTAAGATATCAGGATAAAAATCCCTGGAAAAAGGCTGTTCCTCCTTTGGTAATTCAATTAGTTGCAATTTTTGCAAACCCTCTTCAAGTCTTCCGGCATATTCCAGGAGCTGTTCCGGTTTTTGTTGGTATAATACTGAAAGCTGGTTGAGAGCATTAACCCATTGTTCTTTTCTGAAATAGGTGCCGCCCCAAACCGGGCGTCCATCCGGAAGTGCTACGATATTCATAGGCCAACCACCAGTACCGGTCATTACCTGTACGGCATTCATATATACCTGATCGATATCGGGACGTTCTTCGCGGTCTACTTTAATATTTATAAAGCTGGTATTCATCACTTCGGCTACCTCCGGATCTTCAAAGCTTTCGTGTTCCATAACGTGACACCAGTGGCAGGCAGAATAACCTACACTGATGATTAAAAGCTTTTCTTCCTTCCTGGCTTCCTCAAGGCTTTGGTTATTCCAGGCTTTCCAGTCTACCGGGTTATGCGCATGCTGAAGCAGGTAAGGACTTGTCTCATTAATTAGATCGTTTGTGTATTTTGGTGTTTCTTCTTTCATCATCATGTATTTGTGGTAGTTGTCAAGGCCGAATAATAAAATTTGAATAATCCAATTCCCAGAAATATACGAAATTATAACAGCAGCCCGAAGTGCTTGTAATTATACAACCTTTATAAATTAAAGTTTTAATAATCTTCGACCATAAAAGAGGTCTGAAAAAAACCAAATTTTGTAGATTGCGTACTTTTAAGGCCTATGGAAGACGTATATATTGTGATGTTGGTCGCATTATTTGCCCTTGCGATTACAGATCTTGTGGTTGGAGTTAGTAACGACGCTATAAATTTCTTAAATTCAGCTATAGGCTCAAAAGCGGTTTCCATGCGCACCATTCTAATTGTGGCAAGCCTTGGGGTTGCGGTAGGAGCTATCTTTTCCAGTGGTCTTATGGAAGTTGCCAGGAAAGGCATTTTTGTTCCCGATCAATTTTATTTTGAAGAGATTATGATCATTTTCATGGCGGTAATGATCACTGATGTTTTACTTCTGGATTTCTTCAACTCTCTTGGGTTACCCACTTCTACAACCGTATCAATTGTATTTGAACTTTTAGGGGCTGCCGTAAGTATGGCTCTAATAAAAATATACATGGGTACTGGTGATTACAGCCAGCTTACTTCTTATATAAATACAGCAAAAGCTACCGAAATTATTATAGGAATACTTCTGGCGGTTATTATTGCTTTTATTGTGGGTGCATTAATACAATATATATCCAGACTCATTTTTTCTTTTCAGTTTGAAAGAAAAATAAAATATGTGGGCGCACTCTTTGGTGGTGTTTCTTTAACGGCCATTCTTCATTTTATCCTTATGAAAGGTTTAAAGAGCGTTTCTTTTATTCCCGAGTATATTTTGGAATATCTTAATGATAATACCCTGATGATAATTGGAGTAAGCCTGGTGATTTTCACCTTGCTTTCCCAGCTTGTAATGAGTGTCCTGAAAATGGATATTTTAAGAGTTGTGATTGTGGTTGGAACCTTTGCTCTGGCACTCGCGTTTGCAGGAAATGACCTGGTGAATTTTATTGGTGTTCCAATTGCTGCCTGGCAGTCATTTGAGATCTGGCAATCTGCATACCAGACATCCGGAGTTATGCCTTCCGAACTACTGATGACTGGATTATCTGGCAGTGTTCCTACCCCACAGCTCCTGCTTGTACTGGCGGGGGGAGTTATGGTGGTTACTATTTGGTTTTCCGGGAAAGCCCGATCAGTGGTAGAAACCGGAGTGAATCTCTCGAGACAGGGGGATGGATCTGAGCGTTTTGAACCTAATTTTCTATCCCGAAGTATCGTACGTTATTCGGTTGTTTTTGGGAATGCCGTTTCAGTAATTCTTCCTTTAAAGCTAAGGAATAAAATTGAAACCAAATTTGAAAAATCCACAACTCATGTGAGAAGTAAAAGAGCTAATGCTCCTGCCTTCGATATGGTTCGTGCATCGGTAAATCTGGTAGTGGCCAGTATTCTTATTTCTATTGGTACCAGTAAGAAACTTCCGCTCTCTACAACTTATGTAACTTTTATGGTGGCGATGGGTACCTCCCTGGCAGACAGGGCCTGGGATAGGGAGAGTGCAGTTTACAGGGTTGCCGGTGTTCTCAATGTTGTGGGAGGTTGGTTTGTTACAGCCCTGGTGGCATTTAGTGCAGCAGCACTTTTTGCAGCAATAATATATTTCGGCGGCATGATTGCCCTCGTATTGCTAATCTTTTTTGCCGTGGTTTTAGTGGTGAGAAGCACCATGATTCATTCAAAAAAAACCAGGGAGAAAGAGAATAAGAAACGCTATAACAGAACCGATATTATTACAATTAATGAGATCACGGCTGAAAGTTCAGAAAACATTTCGAGCGTAATTGGCGGCGTAAATAAAATGTTTACTAAAACAGTGGATAATCTGGGATATCACGATCTTGGTAAGCTAAAAAAGAATAGTAAAGCGATTAAAAAGCTGGAGTTTGAAGTTGACGAATTAAAAGGCAATATTTTCTACTTTATTAAATCGTTGGATGAAGATTCAGTAGAAGCGAGTAAATTTTATATTCTTATTCTGGATTACCTACAGGATATGGTACAATCCATTGGCTTTATAACCAGAAATTCCTATAACCACGTAAATAATAATCATAAAAACCTGAAGTTTAACCAGGTTCGGGACCTTAAAAAGGTAGATGAAAAAATGCAGGTTTTGTTCGACGATATTAAAGATACCTTCGATAATCACGAATTCAGTAATATCGAGGAGATTCTTGCCAAAAAACAACAACTACTGGATTATGTTTCAGAGTTAATTCAGAAACAGATCAACCGCATCCGCACCTCAGAAACCAGTCCCAAGAATACAAAGCTTTATTTTGGCTTGTTGTTGGAAACAAAAGACCTGATAAGCTCTACGATGAGTTTGCTGCAGTTGTTCCAGGAATTCAATAAAGAGGCAAAGAGAACGCTTTAGATATATTTTAACCGTTAACGGCTTCTACATAATCCACTTTACCCCGAAGCATATCCCGTAGCATAGTCTCAATACCACTTTTAAGCGTCATTGTAGAAGACGGGCAACCGCTGCAAGCCCCCTGAAGGATGACTTTTACAGTTTTACTCTCAGCGTTATACGAATCAAAAAGAATATTTCCTCCGTCACTGGCTACTGCCGGTTTAATGTATTCGTCCAGGATGGCAACCACCTGTTTTGAAGTATCGTCCAGGCTTTCCAGGTCAAGTTGAGGTTTGGCTTCATCTGTTTCAGATACTGGATTGTTCTGGCCAAGGCTTTCATTTGTTATTACTTCATTTCCATCCTGAATGAAGTTGCGAATAAATTCCCTTAACTCCAGGGTTATTTCTTCCCATCCTGCAATATCATATTTCTGAATAGAAACATAATTCTCGTCCATAAAGATCTCTTTAACAAAGGGAAAATGAAAAAGTTTTTGGGCCAGGGGAGCATTCTTAGCCTCATCAATATTCTTGAATTCGGCTGCCTGAAGCACCAGTTTTTTATTTGCGACAAATTTCATTACCGCGGGGTTGGGAGTGCTTTCAGCATAAACTGTAACAGGGATAGATTTTTTCTCCTCAGTTTCCTCTTCAACTACAACGCCTCCTTTATTGAGGTAATCTTCTATTTGGCCTGCAACTTCTTCCTGGACGTCTGCCCATTCCACAATATCGTATTTTTCGATCGCGATAAAATTCTGGGCGATATAAACGGTTTTTACAAATGGGAGATAAAATAATTGCTGCGCCAGAGGAGAGTTTTTAGCTTCATCTATATTATGAAATTCAAAGCTCTTATGCCGGGTAAGAAATTTGTTGGCCTCAAATTTAATGATCCCGGGTTTGTCTGTTGCGTGTATGTTGATAGCGAAATTGCTCATAGTAAAATTTTTGTGCAAAAGTAGTAAAGAAAACTTAGCTAATCGATATCTTTACTTTCCTTATGAGATTAGTTTTTCGATTAATTTTTTGTTTATCAGAACTTTCGAATTATGCCAGGTTTAAATTCTTTGCTAAAAAATCCTGGTTAATTTTAGCGTTTCTTGGATTTGCTGCGAGTGCCCAGGAGGTGATTCCTACTTATTCAGATTACCTAACAGACAACCTTTATTTATTGCATCCTTCTATGGCTGGAGCCGCGAATTCCAATCAAATAAGGCTTACTGCACGGCAGCAATGGTTTGACGTTGACAATGCACCCAACTTACAAACCCTTGCAGTTAATGCCCGTACAGGAGAACGCGTTGGGCTGGGAGGGATTCTCTTCAACGATCAAAATGGTAATTTCTCTAGAAGTGGGGCCTACGCTACTTTTGCCTACCACCTAATGTTTTCCCGAAGTGAATTTGACCTGAACCAGCTTTCCTTTGGGATAAGTGCAGGGGTGATTCAACATAGGTTGGACCAAAGTGGGTTTACAGCGTACGATCCAATAATTGGAAATGATGACCAGGCAGATATCTACGCAAATATGGATCTCGGGCTATCGTACTATTACCTTAATTATTATATCCACCTGGCCGCTAAAAATATTTTATCTGTAAACAGGGAATTGTTTTATTCTGATGCTGTTCCCAGTAATCAAAGAAAATATCTGGTTTCTTCCGGCTATGTTTTCGAGACGGCAGGTCCCTGGAGTTATGAACCTTCTTTACTTTTTCAGTTACGCGAACAAACTGCTGAAAAGAATATCGATGTCAATATGAAAGTCTATCACGAAATGGATTTTGGCCAGATTTGGGGTGGTCTTTCTTACCGTAACAGTTTTGAAGGTGCCGAATATACCAGCGATGGGCGGGAGGTTAAAAATCAGCAATTACGGTATCTCACTCCTTTTGTTGGGATTGATTATAAACGTTTTGTTTTCGGCTATACCTACACCCACCAGTTTAATTCATTGGTATTAAGCAATAACGGATTCCATCAGCTCACCCTGGGATATGATTTTGGGGAAAGCCGTGGGCGCTACGATTGTAAATGTCCTGCGGTTAATTAAAAGTCCAGATGGGAAACTTTAAATTTGTTTTCTTCAGCATTTATAAGCGAGGCTAAAACTTCAGGGTTTGTATTGCTGAAAAATTCGGGAGTTGGCTTTGTTTCTTTTTCGGATGAGAGGAGGTTGCTTTTTTTTAAGACCACTTTAGTCTGTCTTGCAACGGCTTCACCCGAATCTATTACCTGAACATCTTCCGGAAGAATTTGCTTTAGTACAGGCATTAAATAAGGATAATGGCTACAACCCAATACCAGATAGTCTATAGAATGTTCTAACATAGGTTTTAGAAGATTTCTAAGAAGACTCTTAGTTCGATTTGAATTTCTTTTTCCGCTTTCTATTAGCTCCACGAGTCCGTGGCCTTCTACCTCAATAATGCGAATCTCTTTTGAATACAATTCGGAGGCCTGATGGAATAAATCACTGGTAAGAGTACCTTGGGTGGCAAGAATTCCTATCGCTTTAGTTTTAGAGTGTAGAGCCGCAGGTTTTATTGCGGGTTCAATCCCAATAAAAGGGACATTATAATTGCTTCTAAGGACTCTAATGGCATTGGTTGTTGCCGTATTACAAGCCACTACAATTGTTTTGGCTCCCATTCCCAGGAGTTTCTCTGTATTCTTTCTGCTGAGGTTTATAATTTCCTGGATTGGCTTCTTTCCGTAGGGTGCATTTTTGCTATCGGCCAGATAGATAGTCTTCTCAAAGGGAAGAAGTTCATGTATTTCTTTCCAGATGGAGGTGCCGCCTACACCCGAATCAAAAATACCAATAGGTTTGGTTGAACTCATAGGTACAAAAATAAAAACTGCGCCCGAATAGGGCGCAGTTTTTATCTATTATTTGAGAAGGAATTACATTCCAAGTTCTTTCTTTACATCGGCCATAAGGTCTTTCCCGTCTGCAAGAATTACTCCTGTTCCGGTAGTAGAGTCAAGAACATAATCGTAACCCTGAGCTCTTGCTACTTTCTGGATAGCTTCACGAGCTTTTTCGATTACAGGACGAATAAGATCATTCTCTTTTTTCTGAAGATCCTGTCTTGCCTTCTGGCTATGCTCCTGGATTCTTCTTTCAGTTGCTTGAAGTTCGGTAGCACGTTTTGCATTCTCTTCTTCTGTTTGAGTTTCAGCTTCAGCCTGGTACCGTTGCATAGTATTTTGCGCTTCGGTTAACATGTCTTTGATCTCAGCATCATAGGTTTTTTCCAGCTTTTGAAGTTGGTCCATTGCGTTTTTATATTCTGGCATAGACTCAACAAGCTCCTGAGTAGCAATATGGGCTACTTTTGTCTGAGCATTTGTGAAAGCGGTAGCACCTAGGGTTAAAGCTAAAGCTATAAAAAGTGTTTTGAATTGTTTCATTTTAAAAGGGATATTAATTGTTAAGTTAAAGGTTAAATTTATTTAGTTTATCGTGTCTTTCTGGTTTCTTATCGCCTGTATGGAATCTTTTTTCCTTTTTCTTTCTTCCAGTATTCTCTGGCGGCGTTCTTCAAATTCTCTTTGCCTGGCTTCTTTTATAGAATCGCGTTGTCTTCTTCGTTCTTCAATAAGAGCTTCCCGTTCGCTTTTATTGTCTCTAACCGCCTTCTCTTTCTCTGCTATTTCGGCATCTTCCTCGACGGTTCGGTTCTCCTCGCGTTCAAACTGTTCGATCTCTTCTTTTGAATCCAACTGGCGACGGTTTGACGCCCTGTTGATGCTTCTCAAGACTTGATCGCTAACATCTAATTGACGTGAGGCATAAATCATACCACTTTCAGAAGACCGGTCAAAAACCATATCTAAATTCCTGTTTTTGGCAATTTCCTGAACCGCGGTAAATACCTGATCCTGGATTGGTCTTATTAATTGTTTTTTCTGAATTATGTAATCTCCGTTCGGTCCAAACCTGTTTTGCTCATACTCTTTGGCTTGCTCTTCGCGGTAGGCGATCTCCTCTTCGCGTTCTTCAATGAGTTCTTTGGTAAGCAGCGGTTTTTCGTTTTCGAGCTCCTCTTTTAAAGCTTCGATCTCTCTTCTGTTATTTTCGGCAACTTTGCGCCAGTCTTTTACTCTGGTATCGAGTTGTGCTGAGGCCTCCTGGTATTCCGGCACATTTTCAAGAATATACTCCATATCCACATACCCAATTCGGAAAGACTTTTGGGCACTAACCCCAAAATTTCCGATGAGAATCATTAAAGATATAAGGAGGATTTTTTTCATATTACCGAATATAGAAAATATCGTGCCAATTTAAAACTGTTGGCCAATGATAAAATGCGTTTCCCATCCATTTGCGCCAGGGCTTCCAACGATAGGGTCAAACCCGTAACCAAAATCAATACCTAATAAACCGAATGCCGGCATGAAGATTCTCAATCCTGCTCCTGCCGATCTGTTTAGCTGGAAGGGATTGTAATCTCTAAAATTGTCATATGAGGCACCCGCTTCTAAGAAAGTTAAAGCGTAAATAGAGGCGGAAGGCTTAAGGGTAATAGGATATCTTAATTCAAGGGAATACTTATTGAAAATAGTAGCACCATCATCTGTAGATCCCGTTGGTCTGTCAATAGGTACTACCGATTGATTTGGGTAACCTCTTAATTGAACGGTTTCTCTCCCGTCTAAGCTAAAGGCTCCAAGACCATCTCCTCCCAGGAAGAAACGCTCAAATGGAGGAACGCCACGATCATTATTATAAGCCCCAAGAAAGCCGTATTCAGCATAAGTTCGGAGAACCAGCTTGTCGTAGATTTGCGTAAACCATTCCCCGCTAAATTTAATCTTGTAGAATTCTAACCAATTGAATTTCTCCTGGTCTATTTTTCCTTGATCCGGAACGGCATTTTCAGGTGTTACACGACCACCATTACGATCTATAAGATTTCCATTTTCATCTTCCAGCTGGAACTCTCTTTGTTCACCAAGGTTCGCATAATCTACATCATTCCAGAGTGAATAGGGAGGTGTGAGCTTAGCAGTTAATTTAAATTTAGATCCTCCGGTGGGGAAAATCGGGTTAACATAGGTGTTGTCTCTGGTAAGTCCAAAAGTATAGCTCAGGTTATTGGAATGACCATCTCCAAAGGTAAAGAGGCCTGTGTTGTAATTGTTAAGGTTATATCTCTGAAATCCTATGGCATGAGAAACCGTGATATAGGGGTCTGGCACGGTTAAACGCTTGGCTAAACCAATATTTACTCCAAGAATATCGAAACTTCTACTTTTATCAGCTCTACGGGTTATATAATCAAATAGAAATTGTCTCGTAAAAGAGAAAGAAGTTTGAAGACTAACCGGTTTTTTACCTCCAAGCCATGGCTCCATAAAACTAAGACTGTACGTTTGATAAAAAGTACTGGCTTGTGCTCTCAAAGAAAGCGATTGTCCGTCACCCATCGGAAGTGGTTTGTAAGATTCTTTATCAAACAGACCGGATAGCGCAAAATTATTAAAGGAAAGCCCCAGGGTTCCTATGAAACCTCCTCCGCCATATCCTCCCTGTAATTCTATTTGGCTTGCTCCTGCTTCTACTACTGAATATTCAAGGTCAAGAGTACCCGTCTGTGGGTTGGGATCAACAAAATTAGGTTCTAGTTGCTCTGCATCAAAGAAACCTAACTGCCCTAGTTCCCGAACCGTAGACACGACATCTTCCTGGCTATATTTCTGCCCGGGTTTGGTTCTTAATTCCCGGTAAATCACGTGATCTTTTGTTTTGTCATTTCCGGTAACCCTTATATCATTGAAATAAGCTTCTTTACCTTCCATGATTCTTATTTCAAAATCTATGGTGTCATTATAGACATTTGTCTCAACTAAGTCTATATTGGAGAAAAGATAGCCATTATTTTTATACAGGTTGGAAAGATCCTGGGCATCTGGCTTGGTTTGATCCATAATGCGTTTGTCAAGAAGAACGCCATTATAAATATCTCCTTTATTGATTCCGAGTACTCTTTGTAGTTGGGCATCAGAGTAAACGGAATTTCCTAAAAATTCTATGTCACCAATATAATATTGATCACCCTCTTCAATTTTTAAATTAAGGGCAATGTTTTTGTCATCTTTTCTGATAAGACTGTCTGAAACTATCCTGGCATCCCGATAACCGGTTTCTTTGTATTTATCAATAATAGACTGCTTGTCTTCCTGGTAATCTGCCCGTACAAACTTTGATCTTTTCCAGAACCTAAGCAGATTTTTCTGCTTAGTATTTTTCATACTGCGTTTAAGTTTGGCGTCTGAAAAATTTTCATTTCCGATAAACTCTATTTCATCTACCTTAACCCGGTCGCCTTTATCTACATTCACCACCATATTTACCACGTTTGATTTTGCATCGGTGGTATCCTGCACCGGAGTAGTGTTTATACTAACCTTAGCGTTAAAATAGCCTTCTTTCCGGTATTTGCTTTCAATATAGTTCTTAGTGGTTGTGATAAGGTTTTCAGTAACCTTTGCTCCTTCTCTGAGTTTGTTCTCTTCGAGAAGTTCTTCCTTCTCACGTTTTTTTAGTCCCTGAATTCTAACTTTGGAAAGTTTTGGAACTTCCTGAATCTCCAGTTCCAGATCGGCAACACCGTTTTCAACATTAGTAAGGTAGAAATTAATGTCGCTGAAAAGATCCAATTTCCATAATTTCTTAAGGACATTACTCAACTTGTCTCCCGGGATATAAATTTCTTCACCTTTCTTGAGTCCGGTGTAGGCAATAACCGTTTGTTCGTTATAACTAACGTTACCGGTTACGTTTATTTCTCCTAAAATATATTTTTTGCCGTCGGAAATTGGCAGGTCTTGTGCCTGGGTGGAGGTGCCTAAAAATAAACAAAATGCTACAAGTGCTATAAACTTCTTCGTCATGAATGCGCTAACTGAGTTGCTCACTGGTTTTTCCAAATCGTCGTTCTCTATTTTGATAATTGTAAATGGCTTCAAAAAGATTTTCTTTTCTGAAATCCGGCCATAAAAGTTGTGTAAAATATAATTCTGCATAAGCTATTTGCCATAAAAGGAAATTGCTGATGCGCTGCTCACCGCTTGTTCTAACAAGCAGATCTACATCAGGTAAATTTCGGGTGTAAAGATGCTGATTTATAACTGATTCATCAATAGCTTCAGCAGATATTTCGTTGTTTTTAACTTTCAGGCTAATTTCCTTCACTGCACTGGTTAGTTCTTCGCGGGAGCCATAGCTTAAGGCAAGGGTTA
>NZ_DATCSO010000020.1:0-7196 GCF_036568425.1 Salegentibacter sp.
AAAACCCGGAAATGCTTGAAATAAACAAATTGGTTATTTACAGTATTTCAGGACAGGAAGTACATCAATTTGAAGAAATTCCTACAGCAAAACTTATTAATCTTGAAATAGACAAATCGCTAAGCTCTGCGGTGTATGTAATACGTGCCTATACCAACAAAGGAATTATAGCCACCCAGGTGATTATCAAACAGTAGCTTACTTTTTGTATTTAAGAGGAAGGTGAACCACTTTCTTAGTCAGGAAGAACTCTTCCTCGAAAAAATCGCGGAGTTCATAAATAGTAGCTTTTGGAAATTCGCGAAGTTCAACGGTTAAATCCCCTCCTTTCAGGTAGAGAATTCCGTTTTTTAATTCATGATTACTTTTTTTGGCTATTTTTCCTTTTACCCAATGAACAAAAGTTGGCATTGCTGCCACGGCTCTACTCACAATAAAATCATATTCTCCGGAGATCTCTTCTACCCTTGCATTGGTTACTTTAACATTTCTAAGATCAAGACCGGCCATAACCTCCTCCACAACTTTAATTTTTTTTCCGATAGAGTCTACCAGGTGAAATTGTGTTTCAGGGAATAATATCGCTAATGGAATTCCTGGAAAACCACCACCAGTACCTACGTCGAGAACTTTTGAACCGGGTTTAAAGTTTTGCACTTTGGCAATACCAAGGGAATGCAAGACATGTCGCAAATAAAGCTCGTCTATGTCTTTTCTGGAAACTACGTTTATTTTCAGATTCCAATCCTTGTATAATTCTTCTAATTTGGCGAATTTTATTAACTGCTCTTCGGTTAAATTCGGGAAGTATTTTTTTATTAATTCCAAAGTTTTCAAATTTGATACAAAAATACATAATTTGGTGCTGAAATTGCAGCGAATATTAATATGGTAGGGATTATAGATAAACTATATAAATATTTTACCTTTACCATTTACAAAAAATTACATGGAAAACGTTCAAAATCAAATAAAATTCTCCCGGGTAGATTCGGCAAAATTTTTTAGAATTCTCAATAAGAGGGTGAATAATTATTTTAAAGAAAATAACCTTAAGAAAACAGGTAACTGGAAGCTACATTTAAAAGCTATAGTAATGTTTTCCTTATTTTTAACCCCTTACTTTTTAATCCTGACCTTAGATATTTCCCAGTGGTGGATGCTCTTACTTACCATAGTTATGGGTGCCGGAATGGCTGGGGTAGGAATGAATATCATGCACGATGGAAATCACGGATCATATTCTACTAAAAAATGGGTGAATAAATTTATGGGCGGCACTATTTATGTCCTGGCCGGCAATGTATACAACTGGCAGGTACAACATAATGTGCTTCACCATACCTACACCAATATTCATGGACACGATGAAGATCTGGATGCCGGTCGTATAATCCGTTTTTCTGAACATTCCAAGTGGCACTGGTTTCATAAATTTCAGCATTATTATTCCATTTTTCTTTATGGCTTGCTAACCTTCAACTGGGCCTTGACTACAGATTTTAAACAAACTAAGAACTACCTGAAGCGTAAATTAGCATACGGGAAAATGCCAAATCCGTTTACACAATGGAGCATTGTTGTGATCACAAAAATTATATATGTAGCAATCTGGATTGTCATTCCAATGCTTATTCTTTCAATTTCCTGGTGGAAAATACTTATCGGTTTCTTTGTAATGCACTACACCGCCGGGTTAATCTTAAGTATAGTTTTCCAGCTGGCACACGTAGTAAAAGAAACCCAAATGCCACTACCGGATAAAACCGGAACCATGAAAAATACCTGGGCAATTCATCAGCTATTCACTACTGTAAATTTCTCGACAAAGAACAAGATAGTGAATTGGTTAACCGGAGGCCTGAACCACCAGGTGGAACATCACATTTTTCCGAATATAAGTCACATTCACTATTCGAAGCTTTCTAAAATAGTAAAAGAAACTGCTAAAGAGTGTAATCTTCCTTACAACGAGTACAAAACCACACGCGCAGCAATAATTGCCCATTTTAAGCATCTTAAAGAAATGGGAGAAAAACCTGCAATTTCAGTATAATTAATTTTAACCATTTAGAAATGAAAGAACAACTTTCCGACAGGATTAATAACCTGGCAACCTCTCAAACTTTGGCAATGGCTGCAAAAGCGCGTGAACTTAAAGCCGAAGGAAAAGATATAATAGGACTAAGTCTTGGAGAACCAGATTTTAACACCCCCGACTTTATTAAAGAAGCGGCCATCCAGGCAATTAACGATAACTACAATAGTTACACCCCGGTAGACGGTTATGTAGAATTGAAGGATGCCATTATTAATAAATTTAAAAGAGATAACAATCTTACTTACGATAGGTCTCAAATCGTAGTTTCTACCGGTGCTAAACAATCGCTTGCCAATGCAGCAATGGTAATTCTTAATCCCGGAGATGAAGTTATCCTGCCTTGTCCTTATTGGGTGAGCTATGCTGAAATAGTTAAGCTAGCTGAAGCTGTGCCGGTGGAAGTACCTACTACCGTAGACAATAATTTTAAAATGACTCCTGACCAATTGGAGGCGGCAATTACTCCAAAAACTAAAATGATTTGGTACAGCTCCCCTTGCAACCCAAGTGGAATGGTATACAGCAAAGAAGAATTAAGAGCTCTTGCCGATGTCCTGGTAAAACACCCTAACATAATTATAGTTAGCGACGAAATATACGAGCACATTAATTTTGCAGGAGACCATGCCTCTATGGCGCAGTTTGAAGATATGTATGACCGCGTGATTACTGTGAACGGGGTTTCCAAGGCCTTCGCCATGACCGGGTGGAGAATTGGCTATATTGGAGCTCCAGCCTGGATAGCCCGCGCATGTAATAAAATGCAGGGCCAAATAACCAGCGGCGCAAATTGCATTGCACAACGTGCCGTAATCACAGCGCTGGAAGCTCCCGTGAGCAAAATAGGCTATATGGTAGACACTTTTAGAAAGAGAAGAAAACTTATTATAGACATGCTTAATGAGATTGAAGGCTTCGAAACCTCTGAACCTGAAGGCGCTTTTTATGTCTTTCCTAATATTTCCCATTTCTTCGGAAAAACTATTAAAGGTCATAAAATTGAGAATGCCACAGATTTTTCCTTGTTTTTACTGGAAGAAGCTTTGGTAGCCACTGTAACAGG
Source organism: Salegentibacter sp. (assembly GCF_036568425.1). GTDB lineage: Bacteria > Bacteroidota > Bacteroidia > Flavobacteriales > Flavobacteriaceae > Salegentibacter. Next base: position 3,165 of record NZ_DATCSO010000020.1, read on the forward strand.
TGATGCGTTCGGAAATCCGGATTGTATCAGGATTTCTTATGCTGCCAGTGAAGCCCAAATTGAAGAAGCACTAAAACGTATAAAAAAGGTTTTAGCTGAGGCTTAATTTTTCAAATATAATTTTTTAGAAAAAATTTAAACCGGTTTGAACACTCAAATCGGTTTTTTTATTAACGATTACGCCAGAAGTAAGGGGTTAAAATTATAAGGACGGTAAAGAGTTCAAGACGTCCAATCAGCATCAAAAAGGCACTCCAAAATTTTCCAAAAACCGGTAGAATATCGTAATTATTAACTGGACCCAAGGCTCCCAGTGCCGGCCCAATATTTCCCAGGGAAGAAGCTGCCCCTCCTATGGAAGTCTCAAAATCAAGGCCCATCCCTCCAAAAACAACCGACCCAATAATAAAGGCCAACATATAAAGAATAAAAAAACCAAGGATATTAAAAACGATATCATGGCTAATAGATTTTCGATTGAAGCGTACGGGCAAAATAGCATTGGGGTGCAGGCTGCGTTTAAATTCAGTCATCCCATTTCTAATCATAATGATGTGTCGCATCACTTTTACTCCTCCCGCCGTAGATCCCGCAGAACCTCCAAGAAAGAACAAACCAAAAAAGACTATCGTTAAAAACGGAGTCCACATTGTATAATCGGCTGTAACGAAGCCTGTGGTGGTAATTATAGCAATTACCTGAAATAAGGCATGTCTTAAAGCACTTTCGGCTTCTCCCCATACCATAGGGTGGTCTATTTGAGAAAGGCTAATATCTGCTTCAAAATAAATCAAAACAGAAGTAAGTAAAGTGAATACTGCAATAAACAGAATATACCATTTAAACTCGTCATCATGGAGCACCTTCTGAATTCGGCCTTTAAAGCTAAAATAACTGAGCACAAAGTTACTTCCAGCCAGGATCATGAATAAGATAATAATATATTGAATTACCGGTTGGTCGTTCCAATAGGCGATGCTAATATTTTTTGTTGAGAAACCACCTGTTGACAAGGTACTTAAGGAATGATTAATAGCATCAAAGAAACTCATCCCAGCAACCCTAAGCAAAATAGTTTCAGCTATGGTGTAAGAAACATAGATTAGCCAAAGTCTCTTCGCAGTATCGGTAATCCGGGGTTTTAGCTTATCGGCATTTGGGCCGGGAGCTTCAGCGGCAAAAAGCTGCATCCCTCCTATTCCTAAAAGAGGTAAAATTGCGATAGCCAAAACAATAATTCCCATTCCGCCTATCCAATGCGTTAAACTCCTCCAAAATAAAATTCCGTTGGGGATAGATTCAATATCATTCAATATGGAAGCTCCGGTTGTTGTATAACCAGACATGGTTTCGAAAAAAGCATTATGAAACTGCGGAATTGCTTCACTAATTAAATAAGGCAGGGTTCCACTCAGGGCCATAAATATCCATCCGAAGGTTACAATTATATAACCTTCACGTTTTTTTACTTCTTTGCGATGCCCCTTCGTACTAAACATAAGAAGGACCCCTATAAATAAGGTGATTAAAGCGGCGATAGAAATTTCAAGGGTAACCCCATCCTGGTAAAACCAACTTATTAAAACAGCTAATAACATAAAGGCTCCATTACATAAAAGCAACAGTCCCATCACGTGAAAAATGATCTGGTAGTTAAGCCTTGGCATTATAAAAAGAGTTTTTCAACTTTTTTGATAGATCGTGGGAGGCAGCACACAACTATGCGGTCTCCCGCTTTGATCATGAAATCACCCAAAGCAATAATCCCTTCACCATTTCTAATTATTCCTCCAATAATCGCAGAACGTGGAAAGTCAAGGTTTTTGATTCTTTTATCGCAAACCTGGGAATTGGGTTTTACAATGAACTCGAGTAACTCAGCGTTCATGTTGTTAATTTTAGTCATCGCCACCACTTCTCCTTTTCTTATATAACGGAAAATATTATTGGCTGCCAGGAGTTTTTTATTGATAAGGGTATCGATTCCTATGGAGTGGCTTAGCTGGTAATAATCCATATTTTCAACCAGGGAAATGGTTTTTTTTACCATTTTAGATTTGGCTACCAAACAAGACATGATATTGGTCTCAGAATTACCGGTCACAGCGATAAAAGCATCCATATCATAGATATTCTCTTCCTCCAGCAATTCTACATTGCGACCATCACCATAGATAACCAGGGCCTTGGGAAGTTCGTCGGCCAGGTCATAAGCTTTGGTTTTATTTTGTTCAATTAACTTAACATTAAAGTTTTGACTGCAAAGATCACGGGCAGTTTTTTTCCCTATCTTACTGCCTCCAAGAATCATCACATTTTTGATATCCTGTTTAACCTTTCCTGCTAATTTATAAAGGTTCTCCACCCCTTTTTTAAGGGTAACAAAATTCACCTGATCACCTTCTCTAAACTCAGTATCTCCACGTGGAATCAAGGTGTATTGTGTACCTAGACGTTGAATGGCAATAGGCACAAAGTTTAACTCAGGAAAAATTTCGGCTGCTTCTTTCACCGTTTTGCCAACAAAAAGCGCCTGGCGTGAAAGGCTAAGTCCAATCATAGTAAGTACTCCGCCTTCAAACTCATAACTATCATTAAAAGCCGACTGGTTTAAAAGCAATTCGATCTCGCGTGCTGCAATGGCTTCAGGAGAAATTAATTCATCGATTCCCAGTTTGGAAAAACCAATTTCTTCTTTATTATGAAGAAATTCTGTATTTGAAATACGGGCGATAGTTCGTTTTGCACCCAACTGTTTTGCTAACACACAGGCAGTAATATTAGTTGCTTCACTGGAAGTTACCCCAATAAGCATATCCACATGCTTTACATGGGCCTCTTTTAAAATTGCAATAGAGGTCGCATCCCCTTTAATAGTTCTGATATCAAGGTGAGTATCAGCATAAATCAAATTATCCCGGTTGGTATCAATTAAGGTAATATCCTGGGATTCAAAGGAAAGCAATTTTGCCAAATGAAAGCCCACTTCTCCCGCTCCGGCGATAATTATCTTCATATAACTGCTTGAAATTGTAAGGAAAAGCAAATGTACGTTATTTTCCACAATCCAAAAATCTCTTGACTTCAACAAATTGACAATCTGTGAGACGCAGTTTGTTATTAAGACTTATCTTTGAAAAAAAATTATTGCATGGCCAAAAAGGTAACACCATACCGTGATTCAAAACTCAATAAGAAAAAACAGGTTGAACAGATGTTTGACAACATCTCTGGAAACTACGATGACCTAAACCGCGTGATCTCATTTGGCACCGATGTAAAGTGGAGAAAGAAAGTCATAGCTTTGGTGGCCTCCCAAAACCCTAAGAGCATTCTTGATATTGCTACAGGAACGGGAGATCTCGCTATACAAATGGCACCGATTAAAGCTGAAAGAATTGTAGGATTAGACCTTTCTGAAGGAATGCTAAAAGTTGGCCGAAAAAAAATTGCTGCTAAAAACCTTGATAGCAGAATAGAAATGATTCAGGGAGATTCTGAAGCCCTTCCTTTCGATGACAATACTTTTAACGCCATTACCGTTGCCTTTGGAGTAAGAAATTTTGAAAGCCTGGAAAAAGGTCTGGCTGAAATATACCGAGTCCTGAAACCGGGAGGTATTTTTGTGGTGCTCGAAACATCAGTGCCCACGAAATTTCCATTTAAACAAGGCTACAGATTTTATTCGGGTTACGTTCTTCCATTAATAGGAAAAGCCTTTTCTAAAGACAAAGATGCCTATTCCTATTTAAGCGAAAGCGCCGCCTCTTTCCCTTATGGAGAAAACTTCAACAATATTTTGAAGAAAATAGGGTTTACTAATGTAGAACACCAACCTCAAACTTTTGGGGTGGCAACCATTTATAAGGGTTCAAAATAAAACTATGAGAAGATTTTTTCTGTTAGCTTTTTTCATGCTATCTTTTTCACTTTCCCATGCGCAGTTGTTTTCCGGGGAAAAGATTATGAACAATGAAAATTTTGACCGGCAACGTTGGTCCTGGGGCTATTTCCTGGGGCTGAATTCCTACG
>NZ_DATCSO010000021.1:0-14985 GCF_036568425.1 Salegentibacter sp.
AATGAGCCAGGCATAATTTTTAAGCACAGGGTTTATCCAGGTAATAAGGCTGGAGTAATCGAATTCATTATTCTTTACAAAGGGAATAGTAGTAGTTGTGGTTTTTTCCTCAGGCCCCATAACGATCTCATCGGTATCAACCAACAATTCCTGCTGTTCAGTTGCGGGCCGGTTGGTTTCTTCTTTAACAGTGATCGCAGGATGAAAATACATCGTGGCACCAACTATAAGCCCAAGCCCAACCTGACCAATCACTTTAAATTTACCAGAAAGACCTTCTTTATCCTTTTTAAAAGTTTTAATATAATCGTCTATAAAGCCAATTGTTCCCATCCAAAGGGTGGTGACAATGAGTAAAAGCACATAAATGTTATCCAGCCTGGCGAAAAGCAAAACCGGAATTATAGTGGCAACAATTATTATAAGTCCCCCCATAGTAGGAGTTCCGGCTTTTTCATTCTGGCCTTCAAGACCAAGATCCCTTACGCTCTCACCAATTTGTTTTGTTCTTAAGTAATTGATGATTCTCTTACCGTAGATAGTAGAAATTGCAAGGGCAAGGATAATAGCCATCGCCGACCTAAAAGAAATATACTGGAACAGGCGTGCGCCCGGCACCTGGTATTCTGCTTCTAAATATTCAAATAGGTAGTATAACATATCCTTTTCTAATACCTGCCCAGGCAGGTTTAATTCTTATTTTTCTAATTGCTTTAAAAATTCCGCTACTATTTTGAGATCATCAAAATCGAATCTCTCCCCGTTGATCTCCTGATAGGTTTCATGGCCTTTTCCGGCAATGAGGATAATATCATTTTTAGAAGCCATCTGGCAAGCGGTTTTTATCGCCTGTTTTCTATTGGTTACCGCATTGGTTTTTTTGAAATTCTGAGGCTCCACTCCAGCTTCTATCTCTTCTATGATTTTATCAGGATCTTCGGTTCTTGGGTTATCGCTGGTAAAGATCACATCAGTGCTTAAGGCCGAAGCTATATGCCCCATCTTAGGCCGTTTGGTTTTATCCCTGTCTCCTCCACAGCCAACAACAGTGATTAGTTTTTCATTCTTTGTTCTGATGCTGTTTATCGTTTCTAGGACATTTTTAAGCGCATCAGGGGTATGTGCATAATCTACTATCGCCGTAATTTTTTCTTTACCGGAAATTATATACTGAAACCTTCCACTAACCGAATCCAATTCACTGATGATCTTTAAGGTTTCAAGGGTTTCCAGGCCAAGCAATTCAGCAGTCGCATATATCGCCAGTACATTATAGGCGTTGAAACTCCCTATAAGTTTTGTCCAGAGCTCCTGTCCATTCACCTTCAGCAATAAACCTGTGAATTGATTTTCCAGAATCTGCGCTTTATAATCGGCATAAGATTTTAGGGCGTAAGTATATTTTACCGCTTTAGTATTCTGAAGCATCACCAAACCATTCTTATCATCGATGTTGGTTAAGGCAAAAGCCGAAGCCGACAACTCATCGAAGAATCGCTTCTTCACATCACGGTATTCAGCAAAATCCTTGTGATAATCAAGGTGATCATGTGATAGGTTAGTAAAAATCCCTCCTTTAAACTCCAGCGCAGTTGTTCGGTGCTGGGCAACGCCATGAGAACTCACTTCCATAAAACAGAATTCCACCCCTTCGTCATTCATCTGCCTGAGGTAGGCATTTATGGTTAAGGAATCGGGAGTTGTTCTTACCGCATCAAAACTCTTCTCTCCTACCATTACTTTCACCGTTGAAAGTAAGCCAACTTTAAAACCGGCTTTGGTAAAAAGCTGATATAACAAAGTTGCAATCGTGGTTTTTCCGTTGGTCCCGGTAACTCCAATAAGCTTTAGTTTTTCTGAAGGATTATCGTAGAAATTCGCGGCCATATAAGCCAGCGCTTTTTGAGAATCCTTAACCTGCACATAAGTAATCCCATTAACGATATCTTTAGGTAAGTCTTCGCAAATTACTGCCAGGGCTCCCTTATTTACAGCCTGTTCTATAAATTTATGTCCATCGGAAAGCGTCCCCCTAATGGCAACAAATACATCATTTAATTCCACCTTACGAGAATCAAACTGAATATCGTTTACCGCAACCGAAGTATTACCGGTTACCGCCTCCATAGAAACTCTGTATAATATGTCTTTTAATATATTCAACTTAAATGCAGATTTACCTGTTGGTTGTTTTTTATCTTTTGTCCCGCTGAAACCGACTGAGACCTAACTTTTCCTTTTCCCCGGAATTTCACTTCCAGACCAAGATTCTCTAAAAGTGAAACCGCATCCATTGCCGGCATCCCCACAACATCGGGCATAATTATTTTTTCATTTTGAATCTTGGTATAATATTTTTCGAAATCATCTTCTATAAGTTCATTTTCTACTTCTATAGAATCCAGTTCATCTTCAATTGGCGTGTCGGTATATATCTTTTGCGCAATACGCTTAAATACCGGCCCGCTAACATCGGCGCCATAATAACCCACTTTATTATCGGGTTTATGAATTACCACTATACTCGTATACTTGGGGTTCTCTGCAGGGAAATAACCCACAAAGGACGAAATATATCGCCTATTAGATGCCCAGTCATCCATCCAGTATTCGGTTTGAGCGGTTCCTGTTTTTCCGGCCATAGAGAAATTTGGGGAATAGAGACTTTTAGCTGTGCCTCGCTCCACTACATTCTTAAGCATCTCCTGAACTTTGCCCAGTGTTTCCGGAGAACAGATGGAAGGGTTGATCACCTCTTTTTCAAATTTCTGAATGGTTTTATCCCATTCTTTTACTTCTTTTATAAACCGGGGTTTAACCATTTCCCCATTGTTTGCTACGGCATTATAAAAGGTTAGCGTTTGCAGAGGCGTCATCTGGATACTTCCATATCCGTAAGCCATCCACGGCAAAGAAAGCCCCGACCATTTCTTATCGCCAGGTTGAGGGATATCCGGCACTCCTTCTCCTTTTATATCCAGGCCAAGAGGTTCATTCAGATTCATTGAATTAAGCTTATCAATGAATTTTTGGGGTTGGTCTTTATAGTTGTCGTAAATTATTTTTACGGTTCCCACATTGGAGGAAACCTCAAAAGCTCTTGCAACGCTAATATCTCCATAGCCGCCATGTTTGGAATCCCGAACCATTCTGCCGCGGATAGGCAGTCGCCCATTTCCGGTTGACACTATATCGCCGGTATCAACAACTTTATGGTCCAGGGCAGCAACCATAGCCATTAATTTAAAAGTTGAACCCGGCTCGTGTAATTCGCCTACGGCGTAATTAAGTTTTTCGTAATAAGTTCCCTTACTTGTTCTCCCTAAATTGGAAATCGCTTTGATCTCGCCGGTTTTGGTTTCCATTACCACCACGCTACCGTGATCGGCCTTATATTTTTCAAGCTGTTTTAGAAGGGCGTGATGAGCAATGTCCTGAATATTGACATCTATTGTTGAAATGACATCATAACCATCCTTAGGCTCAACTTCATTATTATCGCTAATGGGTTTCCATTGGCCCTTAGCAATTTTCTGCTTTAGCCGTCGGCCATCGGTTCCTCTTAAAAAAGAACTGTAAGCTCCCTCAAGTCCAACCCGCGTGAAATAGCCCTGGTCATCCTGCCTTTCATATCCAACGGTTCGCTCTCCCATTTTTCCCAGTGGATGCTCCCTAACGGTGCGTTGCTCCACGATCATTCCACCCTTATAAGTTCCAAGATTGAACATGGGAAACTGCTTCAGTTTTAGAAAATCTGAGTATCCTAAGCCTCTTGCAATTAAAAGGTAGCGCTGCTTATTAGCCCTCGCAGTTCGAAGTTTCTGCGCATAATAGGAAGCTGAATTTCCCAGCATAGCGGCCAGCTCTTTGGATAACGGACCAATATTCTCCCGGAAATCCTTATCAGAAACTGTTACCGCATCAAACCTTATATCGTACTTGGGAATGGAAGTCGCAAGAAGACTCCCGTTAGAATCATATAAATTCCCACGATTGGAAGGTATTTTAAAATTTCGGTAGGTGCGTTCTTCAGCTAATTGTTTATAATGTTCCCCATCTACAAACTGAATATCCAGAAGTTTGACGCTTACGCCAACCGCAAACAAAAACATACAGGCTGCCACGAAGTACAACCTGTTTAATATGCCTTTTTCGGTTATTGCCATTTTATTCCGCGATATTTACTCTTATTTTAAAGGGTGGTGTTTCTGATGGTCCAACACCCCTTTCACTCATTTTCCTCGTGATTGTAGATTCCATTTTTATTTTCATAAGAGCAGAACGCCTATCTACAAATTCACTTCTCAATTCTCTTACTTCATTATGCAGCTGAGCTATTTTATGAACCTTTCTCTCGGCACTGTGAGAACTGGCTATCATTATAATAGCCAGCAAGGTGCAGTAAACAATAAATCTCCAATTATTAACCGCGTCACGGCTAATGAGAAAATTTGCTCTAAGAAGATTGTAAAAACCCTTTTTCATCACGCTCTAAGAGATTTTAAATTCTTTTAGCTACACGCAATTTTGCGCTGCGGGCACGGCTATTTCGTTCTATTTCTTCTTTTGAAGGAATTATAAGTCCTCCCACCTTTTTAAAAGGAACCGAAATATTTCCGTAGAAATCTTTTTCCGGCTCTCCTTCAAACAATCCACTTCGAATAAAACGCTTTACTAAACGATCCTCCAACGAATGATACGAGATCAGACTTATTCGCCCACCTTTTACCACAAGCTCCTCTGTTTGTTTTAAAAATTCTTTTAGCACTTCAATTTCCTGATTCACCTCTATCCTGATTGCCTGATAGATTTGAGCCAGGATCTTATTTTCTTTCCCCTTAAAAAGATGCGGCTTCAAAAGTTCATTTAATTGCTCACTGCTTTCAATTGCCTTCTGCTCCCTGGCCTCCACGATAATTTTTGCAAGTTTCGGAGCATTCTTTAAATCGGCATATTGATAAAACAGCTGTCTTAATTGCGCTTCTGAATATTGATTGATTACCTCAAAGGCACTCAGTTTGCTATCCTGGTTCATCCTCATGTCCAGTTTAGCATCAAAACGGGTTGAAAAACCACGTTCAGCTTCATTGAACTGATGGGACGAAACTCCGAAATCTCCCAAGATCCCATCAACCTGTTTTATTCCGTAAAATCTCAGGAAACGCTTGACAAACCGAAAATTTTCGCTGATGAGCGTAAATCTTGGGTCATCTATTTTATTCTGTAAGGCATCCTTATCCTGGTCGAATCCGAACAGTTTTCCTCCAGGTCCAAGTCTTTTAAGTATCTCCCGGGAATGTCCGCCCCCTCCAAAAGTGACATCAACATAAACCCCGTCCTCCTTAATATTGAGACCGTCTACAGATTCTTTTAATAAAACCGGATTATGATATTCCATCTAGATCGTCATTACCCATTACTTCTTCAGCCAGTTCGGCAAAATCATCGGTAGACTCATAAATGGTCTTCTCGTACTGCTCTTTATCCCAAATTTCGATAATGTTAATTGCCGAATTAAGGACGATTTCCTTTTCAATTCCGGCGAATCCCACCAGATCTTTAGGGATTAATAACCTGCCGTTGGCATCCACCTCCACACTTTTCACCCCGGCAGTAAATCTTCTAATAAAGTCGTTGTTCTTTTTCTTGAAACGGTTAAGACCGTTCATTTTCTTCATCAGTTTATCCCATTCTTCCATGGGATATAATTCCAGACAAGGTTGAAAAACGGCTCGTTTCAACACAAATCCCTCCTGCAACATTGGCGCAAGCTGCTTCTTCAACGCTGAAGGCACCATTAAACGGCCTTTGGCGTCTACCTTGCATTCATATGTTCCGATGAGATTTACCACTAGTTAGATTTTCAAAGTCAAATATATTGAAAAAATTACCACTTTTTACCACATTTTACCACATTGTTGATAAATTTTCCTCTCCTATTACACTGAAAGACTTTTGAATACATCTATGAGGTTAGATTTCAGAGGCTTGGTTTTATCCTAACATTTTGTGTTAAAAATGACGGCTAATCCTGTTAAATGCTATAAGGAATTGCCTTTGCTATTTATCAAAAATGATTATACTTGTATCGAAATCGCTATATTTGCGATTGCTAACCGCAAAGGCTATCAATGAAAAATAATTTAAGGCAAGAGGGTAAATTCACATACCTGGAGAAGGGAGAAGGGACTCCAATAGTTATTTTACACGGACTGATGGGTGGCTTGAGTAATTTTGATGGTGTTATAAATTATTTTCCTGAAAAAGGGTATAAAATTTTAATTCCTGAATTGCCTTTATATTCCATGTCTCTTCTTAAAACCAGCGTGGGTACTTTCGCAAAATACGTTAAAGAATTTGTAGATTTCAAAGGCTTAGACCAGGTTATTCTACTCGGGAATTCTCTGGGAGGCCATATTGGACTTCTCACCACTAAACTTTATCCCGAAATAGTAAAAGCCCTTGTTATAACGGGAAGTTCCGGGCTATATGAAAACGCAATGGGAGAAAGTTATCCCCGGCGTGGCGATTATGAATTCATAAAGAAAAAAGCACAGAACGTGTTTTACGACCCTGAAGTTGCCACCAAGGAAATAGTAGATGAAGTTTACGAGACCGTTAGCGACCGCAATAAACTGGTTAAAACCCTTGCAATTGCAAAAAGCGCGATAAGGCATAACATGGCGAAAGACCTGCCAAAAATGCAAACTCCAACCTGCATTATTTGGGGAAAAGATGATAACGTTACTCCTCCCGAAGTTGCTGAAGATTTTAAACGCCTCCTACCTGATGCCGATCTATACTGGGTTGACAAATGTGGGCATGCGGCAATGATGGAGCATCCAGAATTATTCAATGAGCTTCTTTACGCCTGGCTACAAGAACGCAATTTTTAATTAGTCCCAAACCGGGTTATAAAATAATTTCTGATGAAAATCAAATCGGCTGAATTTGTGGTTAGCAACCAGAAGGTGGAAAAATGTCCTGATTCCAGGCTGCCCGAATACGCTTTTATTGGCCGCAGTAATGTGGGAAAATCTTCCCTTATCAATATGCTTACTGAGCGGAAATCCCTGGCCAAAACCTCATCAAAACCGGGAAAGACGCAGCTTATTAACCATTTTTTAATCAATGGAAACTGGCACCTGGTTGATTTACCCGGATACGGTTATGCTAAGGTCTCAAAATCGGCTAAAAGAACATTCCAGAAGTTTATCACCGCTTATTTTGCGAAACGCAAACAAATGGTATGCGCCTTTGTACTGATAGATAGCCGTCATAAAGCACAGAAGATTGATCTGGAATTTATGCAATGGCTAGGCGAGAACCAGATTCCTTTCTGTATTATCTTTACTAAAGCTGATAAGCTAAAACCCAAAGCCCTGGAAACCAACATTAAAAATTACCAGACCGAAATGCTGGAGTATTGGGCCGAAATGCCCGAGTTTTTTATTAGCTCTGCCACTTCAGGGCTAGGCAAAGATGAAATTCTGGCTTATATCGAATCGGTTAACCAACAACTGGAATAGCCCAAGAATTAAGTCCTGCTTTCAAGAAGCGCTATTAACTCTTCTACATTTTCCATTTCTTCGAGTTCTTCGGTGGAAACTAAAATTCCCATTTCCCTTTCATCCTCCCATAAAACTATTGGAAAAGTATACTTGTACCCAAATTTAGAAGCATACTTTTTCCTGAATTCATCCAAATGCAGGAAATACATCTCAATATCAGAAGCTTTCCTGTATTTCTTCCAGGCCTTCTCCTCAGAAAAAAGTCCGTGAGTAAGCTTAGATAAATTACACGGCTGAGGCTTAGATGCTACTAACCTAAGAACAGAGTCCAATAGTGCATTATGACTGCCCGAGAACGAATTATAGACAAAGATTAACTTTTCCAAAGAAGCGGGATTTATTTCTGAGTTATTTCCAATTTTTCAGCAAAATAATCGCAGAAGTCCTTCATAGTATCGGTCATTTTCTGATCCTGAGTTGCGCGATTAAAGGTATCGCTCATAGAAACCAGGGTTTGGTGAAAGAACTTTTTCATTTCATCTACCGGCATATCTTTGGTCCAGAGATCAATTCGCAGGGTTTCCTGTTGTTTGCTGTCCCAAACCGAAAGCATCATCGCTTTAGCTTCTTCTTTGTGCACACCACCATCTTCAGCACTCCAGTAAAGTTCTTCGGGCACCTGGTTTTCGTCGGTTATTACTTCTATATTTATTTCAGATTTCTTGTAAGCCATTATTTTTTGGGTTTATAATTTGCATTGTTAAAGATTGTTTCAGCATCGGTTTGCAACATTTTTTCTACTGAAACTTCATTTCTGTCCATATATTTTCTGATGATCTGCCACCCGATATACTGTCCCAGCCGGTCTGGGGATTCATTATCCAGAGCGAGGTAAAATTTACTGAAAGGCGCCGGATATAAAAACCTGGTATACAATTCAGAATCGGTATCAAAGATCAATTCCTTATCCACAAAATGCCTCCAGATCTGTTCTTCATTGTTTTTAGCCCATTCCAGTTCTTGCTTGGTGTAGCCAATTTTATCGGCATCACTCCTAAAAGGAATCCAGAGATCTTTAAGGTAAAGAATTTTTCCATAGTAGATCATATGCGCAAGAAAGGTTCGGGACTCAGGCCTGGGAACATATTTTTCAGCATATTTCCAGGCAACATCGGGCAAAATTTGAGATTTCCGGAAATTCTTTTTCAGGTACTCCTGCAAGCCTATGTAGAAATGATGATCCTCTCCCAGGTAGGTATCCAGAGCGATAAAAAGTTTATCCTCAGCGATTACCACCTTATTTTTATAATCCACCTCAGAAGTAATCGTAATCACATCAGGAGTTTCAAAATCCGGGAAATAATATTTTATATGCTGAAAAAATCTGTGCAACTCATCTTCTTCCTGGGAAAAATCAGGAAAAGCTTTAGCTACCTCTTCGTTGAGTTCCTGCTGAATGGTATCGGTTAACTTTTCTTCCCAAACCTCATCCTCATATTGCTTTGGAAAAAGATAAGGATATTCAGTTTTTAATTCGGGAAGGGTTTCGGGAGTAGCTTTAGCGAACTTTTCATCAAAACGAATCACTTCAAAATCTACTTCTACCTTTTCGATCTCGCTTTCAGTTTCCGACTTTTTTCCGCAGGAAAAAAAGGCTAAAACGGTAAAAAATAACAGCAATTTCCTGATCATACAATTTTCTTGTGAAGGCTTTAACGCCGGGGACTTTTAAAAATTACGTTTAAATAGTAGTTTTGGGGGCAAAGGTATTATTTACAAACTAATTCACCCAAAATTATGCAGACTGATAAAGTAGTAGATCATATAGTTAACTGGTTAAAAGAGTATGCTACAAAGGCCAATATGAATGGTTTTGTTTTAGGAATTAGCGGCGGAATCGATTCCGCAGTCACTTCTGCATTATGTGCGAAAACCGGAATGCGAACCCTATGCCTGGAAATGCCCATACACCAGGAAAAAAACCAGGTAACCAGGGCTCAAGAACATATCCAATATTTAAAAAAACATTTTGCCAACGTGAGTAACCTGGAAGTAAATCTTACCCCCGTTTTTGATAATTTCAGGCAGGTGGTTCCTATTTCTGAAAACTCAGATAAACTGGCTTTAAGCCTGGCCAACACCCGGGCCCGTTTAAGAATGACTACTTTATATTATTTTGCCGGGATACATTCTTACCTGGTTGCAGGTACAGGAAACAAAGTTGAAGATTTTGGGGTTGGTTTCTTTACTAAATATGGTGATGGTGGGGTAGACCTTAGTCCTATCGCAGATTTGATGAAGAGCGAAGTATACCAGATCGCCGAATATCTGGAGCTCTCCCCTGAAATAATTAATGCCGAACCAACCGATGGGCTTTTTCATGATAGCCCAAGCGATGAAGAGCAGATTGGCGCTTCTTATGATGAACTGGAATGGGCTATGTTGGAGGCTGAAAGAGGCAAAACAGAAGATGATTTCTTTGGAAGACAAAAAGAGGTTTTTAATCTATACCGAAGCCGACATAGATCTAATTTACACAAAATCAACCCGATACCCGTATGTGAAATTCCCGTTCATCTTAAAAACTAATCGTTTTATCGAATAAGCATTTAAAATTTCTATTTTTAGTACGAAAACAGGTATTTTTAAGTAAGTAAAAGTATGCCCCCGCCCTATTGGCATATAGTTTCCAACACCAACCTGTTTTATGAACACAATATTGATTGCAGATCATCATCCTGTGGTAAGCGAGGGCATCGGTAACATTATACGCATGAACCCGGCCCTGGAAATTATTGGTAAAGTCACCAATGGAAATGAACTCTTCAGGTTTCTTTCCCGGCAGGTTCCTACAGTACTAATCCTTGAATTAGATCTCCCCGAAATTCACGGTATTAATGCCATAAGAACTTTAAAAAAAGAATATCCAGAGTTAAGAATTCTGATTTTTAGTTATCATGCAGAAGAAATGTATGCCTTAAGCGCTATTAAAGCGGGGGCATCTGGTTATATTTCCAAAACCACCGATCCCAAAACCTTAGAATCAGCCATTTATCAGGTAGCCCGGGGCGGAATATACCTGAATAAAAAAATAACCGAAAAATTAAATACCGGAATGTCCAAAGGCAAAAGCCTTATCACTAAATTTAAAAAGCTTTCTACCCGTGAGATCGAGGTCTTGAATCTTATCTCTGCAGGGAAACGCAATAAAGACATAGCCGAAACCCTTCAGATCAACGAAAAAACGGTGAGCACCTACAAAACCCGTTTGTTGAAAAAATTAAATGTAGATAATGTCGCCGATCTCATCACCAGATCCCGACTACTGGAAATAAATCCCTCTACATAACCCGATTCAGCTTATCCGAAAGAACTTTCTTCAAGCTTAAATAATCCATTATATCCTGTAGTATTGCGCTGCTGTCCGTTTCCGGATCAGGAGTTTTTACTTGTGAAGAAAGTTCATCTATTTTCTGGTTTATTAAAAATCGTCGTAGTGAAAGGATGGTTTCAGACACCAGGCGTGAAAGGGTTTCTTTTTTAGTTTTCACAAAAATATTCTGCCGGTCCCAGTCGTGCAATTCATACTGCTCTTCAGCCATGAGAATATTGGTGATCGCAGACGCTTTTTCAGTATCAATTTCATTAATGAAGGTCTCCATGGCAAAGCCATCATTGCTATTAAGTCTCTCAATAAGTTCACTATAAATCTGCTGAAAATCGAGGTTGGTAAAGGCTATTTCATCTTCCTGAAGATCGAGAAAAATCTTTTCGAAGACTCTTGCTTTCTGTATTTCGGGCTCTAAAACCAACTCCCCGTTTTCCTTTTCTTTTAATAGAAGATCCTCGAATTCCTCTTCCTCTTTACCGTACAGTAAAAGCAGGCTTATAATTTTTTTCTCCAGCTCAAATTGTTCATCTACCCTGGGAGCTGTTTGTTTTTCTTCTTTTACAACATCAAAAGATTTTCTCGCAGGTTTTCTCTGGGATTGGCCATCAGATTTTTTGCTTAATTGTGCCAGGCTGGAATACAGAACTTCTTCAGAAATATCCATAATTCTGGAACATTCCTGGAGATAAACTTCCTGCTGAATATTATCAGGAATCTTTGAAATACTTTGAACAATTTCTCTAATTAATCCGGCCTTCTTCACGGGATCGTTTTTTGCTTCCTCCATTAACAGGGAAGCTTTAAAGCGAATAAAGTCTTTTGAATTTTCTTCCAAAAAATCCCTTAAATCCACTTCAGAGTTTTTCCGGGCAAAACTGTCGGGATCTTCACCTTCAGGAAAAGTGCAAATCCTAACGTTCATTCCCTGTTCTAGAATAAGGTCTATTCCTCGAAGGGAAGCTCTCAAACCGGCTGCATCTCCATCAAAAAGCACCGTAATGTTTTTGGTAAGCCGGTTGATGAGGCGGACTTGTTCAGGGGTAAGTGCGGTCCCTGAAGAAGAAACCACATTCTCAATTCCTGTTTGATGAAACTGGATTACATCGGTATAGCCTTCAACCAGAAAACAGTTGTCTTCTTTGGCAATTGCCTGCTTGGCATAGTTAATCCCGTAAAGGACCTTGCTTTTATGGTAAATCTCACTTTCGGGAGAATTCAGGTATTTCGCAGCTTTTTTTTCGTTAGAGAGAATTCTCCCTCCGAACCCAAGCACCCGGCCAGACATAGAATGAATAGGAAACATCACCCTTCCTTTAAATCTATCGAACTGCTTTTCGCCTTTTACGATACTTAGTCCGGTTTTTTCCAGGAATTCCAGTTTATAGCCCTCGGCCAGGGCTTCTTTGGTAAAAGCATCCCATTCATCAAGACAATAGCCCAGCTCAAACTTTTTAATGGTTTCAGAAGTAAAACCGCGTTCTTTGAAATAACTTAAGCCTATCGCTTTTCCGGGATCGGTTTTATGAAGTATTTTCTGAAAATATTTATTGGCAAATTCAGAAACCAGATACATGCTTTCCCGCTCATTGGCCTGCACCTTTTGTTCATCGCTTTGCTGAGTTTCCTCTATTTCGATCCCGTATTTCTTTGCCAGGTATTTTATGGCTTCCGGATAAGTGAAATGCTCGTGTTCCATAAGAAAGGCCACCACATTGCCACCTTTCCCGCTAGAGAAATCCTTCCATATCTGTTTCACGGGAGAAACCATAAAACTAGGGGTGCGCTCATCGGAAAAAGGACTCAAACCCTTAAAATTAGACCCAGATTTTTTAAGCTGAACAAAGTCACCGATAACCTCCTCAACCCGGGCAGTTTCGAACACATTGTCTATGGTGGTTTTTGAGATCAAAATTGAACTGTTTGTATGTTTTAAACCTCTTAGGTTAAATAAATCTGGGAGGTTTGTGTTATTTTGGCGCTAACGTTCCCTACTTAACCTAAGTAGTTTTTGTTTCTAAATCGATTTTTAAAATTCAATTCTGGAAGTAATTCCCAATAAAAAAGCAATATCGAAACACAAAATTTAGGGTATGCAAAGTTAAAAAATAAAACGGCTATTTGGCATTTAGACCTAACGACGTTTTACCCCGGCAAGGTCTATGAATTAAAAGGCAAATAAAATTACAAATTAATCTTAATGATTAAACTTCATCGAAAAGATTCTAAATTATTTAATTTAATAAATTTTCACGAGAAGTTTTTAGGTCTTAGGGGAACTGAAGGATGAAAGGTCTTGTTACTTATTTAAATCTTCAAAATAAAACTTTAGGAATTATTCATTTTTTAATATATTTAATAAAATTTTTAGGAATTTTTCCCACCCTACAGTTAATTCCTTTATTTAACGCATTTTATATTAACCTTCATTTAACTGTAAATTATGAGAAAAATTTATCCAAAAAAAATTCATGATGTTACTTTTCCTTCTTTTAGTCACTGCTTTTGGGTGCCAACAAGAAGAAGTAGAATTTAAGCAATCAATTGAACCAGAGAGCCAGACTACAGAAGTCACGCAAGATTTAGCTGTTAATTTAGCAAAGCGATTTTCTGTCACTCAACTCTCATTAAACAAAAAAAATCCTTCAAAGACTATTCAAAATTCAGATTTAAAATTTGGCAAACCAATCAAACAAACCCAAACTATAATCGACAGGAATGAAAAAGTTGCCTTGTATATTATAAATTTTGAGCCAGAAGGATTTGTCATTGTTTCAGGTACAAAGAAAGAGGTTCCAATATTGGCTTTTTCTGAAAATGGCTCCATAGGAGATTTTGTATTAGAAAATAAAGAACATCCCTTTCAATCCTGGGTTAAAAATCGAAAGGGAAAAATTGAAACTCTTAGACAGAAAAAATATTCTAACATAGAAGGTAGTATTAAAGAACAATGGGATTATGCTGCACCTCCGATAGATGATGAAGAAACAAGAACAGAAACTTCGACTGAACAAGAAGGACCATTACTACTTACTGAATGGAACCAAGGCGCAGGCTATAATAATGAGTGTCCAGATTTAACTTGTGTTGAAACCTTTAATGGAAGGGCTTGGACGGGATGCGTCGCTACAGCAGTAGCCCAGGTAATGAAATATTGGGAACATCCAAGTACATTTAATTGGTCACAGATGCCAAATACAACGGGAAGCCAAGAAACTTCTGTTTTGATGAGAGATATTGGAGATGCAGTTAATATGCAATACGGTTGTGAAGCTTCTGGAGCTTCTACTTCGGATGCAGTAGGTGCTCTTATTCAAAATTACGGTTATTCTTCGAATGTTTCTTATGTAGATTACGTAGAGGCAACGGCGATTAACAAAATTAAACAAGGCTGGCCTATTATTCTGAGAGGGGATGGTACTGGAGGGCATGCCTGGGTAACCGATGGGTACAAAAGGAATAAAATTACTACGATTCATAATCCAGGAACCGTTTATGAATATGAGACTTCGAGCTACTCATCTACTTACCTAAGCATGAATTGGGGCTGGGGAGGAAATAGTAATGGTTGGTTTCTTAATGATGATTTTACTCCAGGAGGCAGAGATTACAGTAATAACAACAAAATGATTATTAATATTCATCCATAAATCTTTATTATGAAAATTTCAATATTTATATTAGTGTTATGTGCTGGCCTTTCTACTGGCTGCTCTAAAGGTGATGAAGTTACCAACGAGGAAGAAGCAAATGCCGTTGTAGCCACAGGTCTAGACCTTGTTTTTTTAAACGAAGATGGAGAGGATTTATTAAACCCTTCTACAAAAAACCACCTCTCCAGGGACAAAATGGCATTGTATTATCTGGTTGACGGGAAAAAAGTTGTAGCTTCAGAATTTGACCCCGATATTGGCAGGCATCAAGGGATTATGCTTATTGATGAAACCGAGCCTTATTCCCTTCGGATTTTTACAGCCCGTAATTTAAAGGATGTTAATAGTGAAAAGGAGGGTGAAAAACGAGGAACATCTATTAGCTATCTTGAACTCGGCAATGGTATAACAGACACCATTAAAACTGAATGGA
>NZ_DATCSO010000022.1:0-8177 GCF_036568425.1 Salegentibacter sp.
TTTCAGGAAAAAACCATAACTTTAACCTGGAAATTAGATCATGCACTCTTCTCAGAATTAACAACCTGGATTATGCTCACATTACTTCTTTTTGATTTCAGTAAAACGGAAGACTGGTCGGGTTGGGAAACAGTGAACGACGGGGTGATGGGAGGTAATTCCAGCAGTGATCTTGAAAGCAGTACCGGCGGGAATGCAATCTTTAAAGGAAGCGTCTCCCTGGAAAACAATGGCGGTTTCGCCTCTTTGCGTTATGATTTTGATCCTCAAAATATAAAGATCTATAAAAAAGCATTCATATTATTGAAAGGGGATGGCAAAACCTACCGGTTCAGGATCAAATCCAGTTTAAAAGATAAAGCTTCCTATACCTACACTTTCAAAACTACCGGCGGCTGGCAAACGGTCGAGGTTCCGTTAACGGAGATGGAAGCGGTATATCGCGGGCAGAAACTGGAGTTGCCCAACTTCTCTGCTGATACGATCGGGGAAATTCGTTTTTTGATTGCGAATAAAAAGGCAGAGGATTTCCGCCTGGAAATCAATAAGATCGGGTTGAAATAACTTTCGGCTCCTGAAGCTCCCTGAGCGCAATTATAATGCTTTTGTTCTCCTTATGATTTCATAGTTTATATCAATATTTCCGGTTTCCTTGTTTTACAGGGAAAACTTATCTTTGAAAGTAAATCAAAATGAATATGAAATGAGCATAACGGGAATAGGTTTCAAACATCGATGAACCTGCCTTATGCGAATTACTCCCGATAGCCATCGGGAGACCGTTTTAAAACAATAAAAAATACATATGAAAATTGTTGTTTCCCCCGCCAAGAGTCTGGACTACGAATCTAAATTACCTACTACCCGAGGCACTCAGCCCGAATTTGTGGATACCGCTGTAAAGATCAACCGCAAGCTCTCCCGGATGAGCAAAAAGGAACTCGCTGAGCTGATGAACATCAGCGATAAGCTCGCCGACCTGAATTACAACCGCTACCACGATTTTGAAGAAGAACACAACAAAAAGAATTCCCGCCCTTCCGTTTACGCCTTCGCCGGCGATGTGTACACGGGTATAGACGCCTATACCATCCCCACCGAAAAGCTGGACCGGCTGCAGGATAGTCTGCGTATCCTCTCAGGAATGTACGGGATCCTGCGCCCCCTGGATCTTATCCAGCCTTACCGCCTGGAAATGGGCACCGAGCTGGGCATTGACCGTAAAAAGAACCTCTATGAGGTCTGGCAGGAAAAAGTTACCGACTACCTGAACAGCGAACTGAAAGAAGATGAGCTCTTCCTCAACCTGGCCAGCAAGGAATATTTCAAGGCTGTGGATGCGAAGAAATTAAAGTCGGAGGTGATTTCCCCTGTTTTCAAAGACTTCAAGAACGGCAAGCTGAAGATCATCAGCTTCTACGCCAAACAGGCCCGCGGCGCGATGGTTCGCAACATCATCGACAAAGAAGCCAAAACTCTCGAAGACATCAAAGCTTTCGATTATATGGATTACCGCTTTAGTGAGGAAGAAACGAAGAAAGAGAGTGAACCGGTGTTTGTGAGATAGGTTTTCAGTGTGCAGTAGGCAGTCTCAGTGAACAGTGGGCAGTGAGGTTCGGAGTTGCAAACCGGCAGATCGCCACGTGCTTTGCACTCGCGATGACGGAGGCTATGGAATTCGTCATTGCGAAGAAGGCACGACTGGAGCAATCTTTTGTTTAAGCCACTTACTTTACACTCCACCGTCACACTGAGCCGGCTGCGGTAGCAGACGATGGGCCTGATACTGGCGTTAAAAATTCGAAAGGGCTTCGACCCTTCGGCTGCTGCGCGCTCAGGACAAGCTCTTCCTCCCCCCGGTCGGGCTCAGCCTAACAACAGTTTGATTTAAATATGGAACCCGTTATAACAGATCGTCACACGCTTTGCACTCATGATAAAGGAACACCCCTGGTCGGGCTCAGCCTGGCAAACGTATAATCCAGATTCCCCGCCGGGAGTTCATTCCCAAGAAAATCAGCTTCCACAACTACCAATAAAATTATAAATAACTGATAATCAGATATATTTTTAGTATCTTAATAAAGTAATTCCGTACAAAATCGAGCCACTCTGCCCCAGGCTTCTGTTAAGTATAATAATAACTAAAAATAAATCTTATGAAAAGGCTTTTTATCTGGATGATGCTCATCCCATTGCTTGGCATCTCCCAAAATCAACAGGAGACGCAGGAACCACTAATTATTGTAACCATGATGATCGCTCCGGAACCTGGAGATTTCTTTAAATTCAGAGAAGGCATAAAGGAGCACAATAATCAATATCATGCTGAAGGTGATCGGGGAGTACGTATTTTTCAAGTGATGAACGGCACGAACGCCGAAAAAATGATGGCAGTAATGGGACCGATGCCCTGGAGTGCCCTGGACAAACCCATGTATGATCGCGAGGCGCACGATAAAGACTGGTATGAAAATGTGGTGCCTTATATGAAAGATGAACAGGATGTAAATTACTGGCGTTTTGATGCTAAAAACTCTCATTTCCCCCAGAATTTTGAAATGGCTAAATTGGATGTCACCACCTATGACTTCAAAGCCGGCACCTATGAATCGGCTATGAATCACATAAAGAAAATATCAGAAGTTTTTAAAAATCAGTATCCTGAAACTCCCCTTGGTATCTATGTGAATGAATTTGCGGCGACCAAAGATGGTCAGGACCTTTCCCTGGTATACTTCTTTGATAATTTTGCCAGTCTGGGAGAAGATCATAAATGGAAAGAAAAATTTGAGACACAGCATGGCCAGGGCAGTTACGAGAAATTTTCTAAGGACTGGATGGAAATCACGAATGGAGTGCAAACCGAGATTTGGGTCTACGATCAGGAAATAAGCGGAATTGGCCCACAGGTGACTACAAAGACCCAGGACTAACAGCTTTTATGCATAATATTTCTTCATTTTGTTCCTGAAAATTTCTTAGTATCTTTCCGGGAGCAAAATCAGGATATGGGTCACGATCACTCACACAACACCTCCGGTAAGAATCTAAAGCTGGCTTTTTTTCTGAATCTGGGTTTCACCATTCTTGAATTTATTGGAGGCTGGTATGTAAACAGCGTGGCAATAATGTCTGATGCGGTGCATGACCTTGGAGATAGTCTTTCCCTGGGTTCGGCCTGGTACCTGGACAAAAAAAGCAAGGAAGAATCCAATTCAAAATATTCCTTTGGTTACCGCCGTTTTTCTCTTTTAGGCGCCCTCATCAATAGCCTGGTGCTCATTATCGGTTCTGTCTATGTGATCTCTGAAGCCGTTGGCAGACTCTTTAAGCCTGAAGCTTCTGATGCCACAGGAATGATCATTTTTGCACTTATTGGGGTGGCCGTGAATGGCTATGCGGCCTACAAACTCAGCGGGGGAAAAAGCCTGAACGAAAAGGTGGTTTCCTGGCATTTACTGGAAGATGTGCTGGGCTGGTTTGCTGTGCTGGTGGTAGCGGTGATCCTGAGCTTTAAAGAGATTCTATACCTGGATCCTGCGCTCTCCCTGCTTATCACCCTTTATATTTTGTGGAACGTTTTCAAACGTCTGAAAGAAACCCTGTTCATCTTTCTGCAGGGAGTCCCAAAGGAACTTAACCTGGAGGAAATTGAAAACAGTATTCTGAAGGTAGAAAAAGTAGCCTCCCTGCATCACACCCATATCTGGTCGCTCGAGGGAGAAAACCACGTGTTTACGGCCCACCTGAAATTACGGGAAATCAGTGAATTTTCAGAAATACTGGAAGTCAAGAAACAGGTAAAAAAGATTCTCAAAGATTACGCTTTTGAACATTACACTATAGAAACCGAACTGGACAGCGAAACCTGTGAACTGGAGAATGCGCATAAGCATTAGCTACGTCATACCGGAACTTATCTAATGTCTCATAAAACCATGAGGATCGTCATGCCGGGCTCGACCCGGTATCTCATTACGAAAATCTATAGATAATTAATCCCTGGGACTCCTAAAAAGGTCAACCCTATTCAGTACTCTACATTCTACAAACCCGAAACTGAGAACTGAGAACAGGAAAATTACTATTCTTTCACCTCAACCCTGAGGATCTCGGTGTCGATGGTAGAGAGCAATTCCAATTCATTATTCTCATAGAGCTCTGGAAGCTCTGAAAGATCGGTGTTGGGATTCCGAAACGTAAAATTTTTATAATCTACAAACCTTATTCCCTTAATAAACCTGGGATTATACGCAGCGCGGAATCTTATTCCATCCTCCTCCTCAACAAATTTGTATGCCAGATAGTCCAGAGTATAATCATTTTTATGGATCCAGAACATAAATTCGTCATGACCAGCAACTCCAGGTGCAGCCTGGCCATAAACCATCTTTAACTGAAAATAAGGCTCTCCCTTTATTTGGGTATCCCCAACCAGATCTTTTACCAGTCCACGGTTATCCAGGCCATAAGGCAGGTGTGCAAAATAATGAACCGTTTTTATTTCCTTATTCAAGCGGGACAAAAGAGAATCGGAAATAATACGTAGACTATCATTTACATAGCGCTGTAAACCACTATTACTTACCACATCACGAATGCTGTCTGAAGCCTCTGTAAATTGTCTTTCCAGGGAAAACTCAAGACCATTCCTCTCACTTTTATAGGTGTATTCTCTGAAATTAAAACTTATAGTAGCCTTTTTATAGTTTTCACCTCCGGCAAACTCAATGGTCTTTTCAATAATCTCTTCTATTTTCTGTGACTCATCCGGGGAGTGTTTATTTTCCTCATCCTGGCAAGAAATAAAGCTAATTAAAATTAAAAGAAGAAAAACTGACCTCATAGTTTTGGATTAGATTCAAATGTAAGTAAATATTTTTTCAGGATGCTTTCACTTTCTCTTTCGTCTGCAAGGGTTTTGAATCAATCCTTATGGCTACCGGAGCAGAATTAAAAGCAATTAACCTCATTCTTCCAGCTCCACCACAACCTCGATCTCTATGGCTATATTGGAAGGCAGGCTCACATGACCTACAGCGGCCCGCGCATGTTTCCCGCGCTCCCCGAAGACTTCAAACATCAAATCTGAAAAGCCATTGATCACTTGTGGCTGC
Organism: Salegentibacter sp.; assembly: GCF_036568425.1. Classification (GTDB taxonomy): domain Bacteria; phylum Bacteroidota; class Bacteroidia; order Flavobacteriales; family Flavobacteriaceae; genus Salegentibacter. Next base: position 5,121 of record NZ_DATCSO010000022.1, read on the forward strand.
TCATAAAAATCAGGTGCCGAATTAACCATCCCACGCACCTTAACGAATTGTTTGATGCGATTAAGATCTCCCGTGGCCGCTTTGAGCGTGGCCAGAATCCTTATGCCTGTATTACGGGCTGCCTCACGACCTTCTTCGGTGCTCAGGTCTTTTCCTAAAGTTCCTTTTTCGGGGCTACCTTCCCCAGCCAGGTAAAGCAGGTTGCCCACCTGTCTCCATTTCACAAAATTGGCCGAAGGCTCCCTTACTTCAGGCAGTTCTATGCCTAATTCGGCAATTCGTTCTTCCGGATTCTGAGCCATTACTGGCGCTGAAATTAGGAGCAATAAAAGAATTAGTTTTCTCATCTTAAAGGTTTTTATCAAAAGAAAAGATAGTGGAAAAACTCCAAAAAAAGCCCCTCATTGCTGAGGAGCTTTCTGTGCGGGCCCTTCGACCACGATTAAGATCAGGGCTCAGGATAAACTCCGAGCCTCACATATTAAAACTGGGAGTAAATTCTCCTCTCTCCACTAAGAGTGTTTTTTGAATTACCAGAAACAAAAAAAGCTTCTCATTGCTGAGAAGCTTTTCGTGCGGGCGGAGAGACTCGAACTCTCACACCTCGCGGCACTAGATCCTCAGTTCTTTTAAAGGGGATATCAAATAAAAACAAATAGCATTAAGTAATTGATTATCAGTGTATTTAAATATTTTTAAGATACATATAATATCATTTAAATTCAGTAAATGTGTTACCCATGTGTTACCCAGAATAATTATCTTAGTATTTTTAAACTAAGAATTATGGCTCATATTAAAGTAATTTTACACCCGAAGAAGATTGATGAAAATGAAAAAATTTACCGGCTTGCCATAAGAGTTACTTCCTTTCGAAAACGCAGCTATTATCATTTAGGTTATAACCTCGATCCAGAAGACTGGGATGAACAAGCTGAGAAAGTAAAAAAATCCCACCCTAAATATCAATATTTAAATCGTCTAATTCGCAAAAAGTATGATCAGATAGATGATATTATTTATGAGGCAGAACGCAATAAAAGACAATTATCAGCAAAGCAAATTATGGATCAAATAAAGCAATCCAGGAAAACCATTTCTTTCTTTGACTTTGCTGACGAACATGTTGCTGATTTAGAAAGATCAAAAAAATTTAATCGAGCTATTTCAGACCGATCTAAAGCAAAAATCATCAAAGACTTCACTAAAGGACGAGACATCCTCTTTCAGGAAATTGATGAGAATTTCCTAAAACGTTTAAAAGTTTACCTTATTAATGAAAAAAATAATTCAGAAAGGACTGTAATGAACTCTTACGTGTTTATAAGGTTACTATATAATCGTGCAATCAGGAAAGGGGTAATTGACCGAAATTTTTATCCTTTTGGAAGGGATAAAATACTTATTAAATATCCGGATTCATTAAAAATTGGTTTAACTGAGCAGGAAATTCTAAAAATTGAACAAGTAAATTTAAAGAAGTATTCTTCGTTATGGCATTCAAGAAACATTTTTTTATTCTCCTTCTATTTAGCAGGAATTAGAATCACCGATCTTCTTCATCTTAAATGGAAAGATATCATAGAGGATCGATTATTTTATAGGATGAAGAAAAATTCTAAACTTGATTCATTAAAACTACCAGGAAAAGCAATTGAAATTCTTGATTTTTACCGGAAAGATAAAAAGTCGCATTCAGATTTTATTTTTCCCGAATTGAAAAAAGTCGGAGATGTGGAAACCAAAAAAAAATATAGTTTAATAAAGGGAGCTATAAAAATACATAATTCAAATCTAAAGGATATTGCTAAACTTGCAGGTATTAATAAGAAAATAACCAATCACATTGCGAGACATTCCTTTGGCAATATTGCCGGAGATAAAGTTTCTCCTCAAATGTTACAAAAGCTATATCGACATAGTAGTCTTCAGACCACAATTGGATACCAAAGGAATTTCATTCATAAAAGTTCAGATGAGGCTTTGCACGAAATTTTAAAATTTTCAAGTAGTGATTCGGTTAATTAATCAAAATTAGGTAAGAAATTTAATTCACTTACAGGGAATCTTAAAATTTTAGAAAAAAACACTATTGATTTCTTTCTAAAATTTAGATATGATCAAATTCCAATCCCTCATAAGCTCAAGTACAAAAACTTATACTTTCTTTTCACTATCTTTAAGTAGATAAAAGAAATGAAATTAAGATGTTTTTGGAGCGTTTCGCGGTTTTTACTCTTCGGTTGAGGGCAAAGCTCCTGGATTTTTATGACTACCTGCTTCGGGAAACAGATTCGCAACTTGGGCAAATCTTCTTTACGTCTTGTTTTATTTTATTGACCGGGCTTCTTTTTTATATCTGGATTACCCCATATTCTCTGTGGTTTAAGTTCAGTTTTACTGTTATTTACCTGCTATCCGCTTTGTTTTGTATTTCAGGAATTTATTTTATTATTAAAAGAAAACGAATCAGATCAAATACACTGGAGGTTTATACTTTGAATGACAATGAACCGGTAAGATTTCAGCAATTTAATCTTAATTCTATTCCGCTAACGGAAATTCAAGCGAATGCTGTTTTTAAAGCGTTCTCCGGGAAATATCTTACCGGCGATTACAAAAGCTTCGAATCCTTAATTTTAATGGAACCCGTGCCAGCCAGGGACCGATTGGAATGGAAAGATCTCTCTCCTAAAAGACCAAAGCAGGTAAACCGACAAACATTATTAGAATTTTTAAGCCATCTGATCATCGGTTTTGAAAACCTGGATAATCATCAGATGATTCTGTTTGTGAAGCATTATTTCACTCTTAAAAACACCGCAGGAACCGAACAACACTTATCCAGCAAAAATATCTCCGACTGGCGGAATAACAAAGCTTCTTATCTAAAGGAAATCTCCAGTATTTTCAAAGCCATCTTATAGGTAATTACCACTTGATTACCTGTTACCATATTGATTTACAAGGATTTTAATTAGTCATTTGTTTCTATAACCAGAAGACAACTGCAGTGTTGTTTTTGTAAATAATAGAACCTATGAATAATTTAGAATT
>NZ_DATCSO010000023.1:0-7051 GCF_036568425.1 Salegentibacter sp.
ATGGATTCTGTTTTCGCAGACGTAGAGAGGGCAGCAAAACTGAGGTATGAAACCGAGGCCACCTCTAAACTAGATTATTTGGCTACCTCTAACCAGGGGAACGAAGTGAAAATACAGTTAGAAAGATCTTATCGGAATTACCTGAAAAACCTCCGGTATTTAAATCTATGGCTGGTTAATGACACCCTGTATGATGTCCCGAATGTTTCCAGTGAAACTTTAGAAAAATCAGTTGATTTTCTCTCTGAATCTCTGGATAGTCATCCGCTGCTTCAGGTTGCCGAGCAAAAACTGGCTGTAGCCAGAGCCACTACCAGGGAACAAAAATCTAAATTTCTTCCAAAATTTCAGGCCCAGTATGCGAGACAGGAAATCAGTGGGCAATCCGGCTTCTATCAATACCAGGTCGGACTCGAATTTCCTCTCTTTTTTGGACCACAATTAGCTCGTGCCCAGGAAGCAGAAGTAGACCAAAAAATTGCTGAGCAGAAATTTTATCAGAATAAAATCGAACTGGAGACTGCATTTTTAGGTATGCGGGAAGAATTCATTAAATGGAAGGATTCCTGGGAATATTATAAAGATAACGCTCTTCCCCTGGCGAAAGAACTACAGCAAGGCGCGGTGTTGGCTTTTAAGGAAGGTGCTATAGACTATGTGACCTTTCTACAAAATATCCGGGATGCTATTCGCATTGAAGTGGATGCCTGGTCAGCCTTTAATGAATATTTGAACAGCCGATACCAGCTGGAATATTACCTTGAAAATTCGAATTAAAACATTTAGATGAAAAACGATATGAAAATTACAATTAAAATATTATTCACCATCCTGGTAATCAGCTTGCTTATTGGATGTAATAACGCTTCAGATAGTGAGAATAATAGAGATGAATCCGAATCATCAAAAAAAGAAAATACGGAAGCAAAACCTGAAGAAAAACAAGCCTTACGTTCCGTGCATCTTTCAGAATTAAAGTTCAACAGTTTAGGGATAAAGGTAGATACCATAACAAAAAAAGCCCTTTCCGGAATTGTCGAAGCCAATGGCCAGCTAGAAGTGCCACCCCAATATGAGGCTACCGTTACAGCTATTTTGGGAGGGAACGTTTCATCTATAAAAGTTATTGAGGGAGATGAGGTGAAGAAGGGCCAAACTCTGGCTTATCTTTCTCATCCCGATTTAACCAGGATTCAGTCAGATTACATTAATGCGTTTAGCAGGTTAGAATTTTTGGAAAAAGATTTTGAAAGACAAAAGCGTCTCTATGAAGCCGAAGTAGCTTCAGGCAAGAATTTCCAGCAAACCCAATCCGATTATCAATCGGTTCAAGGTGAGGTACGGGCTTACGAATCTCAATTGCGTCAGTTAAATCTGGATCCATCCCGGGTACGAAACGGAAATCTCTACGAACTTATTCCGGTGGTTAGTCCCATTGCAGGCTATATTGAAAAAGTAGTGGTACAAATGGGGCAATATGTAGATCCTCAAACCGGCATGTTTATGGTGGTTGATAATGAACATGTTCACGCCGATCTTATGGTTTTCGAAAAAGATATCTATAAGGTCAAAGAAGAACAAAAAATGTCCTTTACTCTGGAATCTGTTCCCGGAAGTAATTTAACCGGAGAGATCTATTCAGTAGGAAAACAATTTGAACAAAACCCCAAAGCCATCCATATACATGCCGAAATTGATGATAAGGTAGGCTACCTGATTCCGGGAATGTACATTAAAGGAAAAATTCGCACAGGAGAAGAACTCGTTCCTGCCCTCCCCGAAGAAGCCGTAATTGAAGAAGAAGGTAAACCCTATATCTTCATAGCACAAAAGATCAGGGAAGAGGAAAAAGTGAAGTGGGAACTGAAACCTTTCGAAATAAGAACGGGAATAACCGAGGACGGTTGGGTTGAAATTAAATTCCTGGAACCTCTGCCCAAAGATGCTTTAGTAGCCTACAATAATGCGTATTACCTGATTTCTGAAATGCAAAAAAGTGAAACTTCCCATGGACATTAAATTTATTATAGTAACTATCTTTAAAAGATCGGGATTATGACTTTAAAAAATTGGAGACAAAATTTTAAGTCTTAAAAACCGGTTTATTCAACCAGAAATAATAATTCTGTTTCAACCAAACATTATTATAGTATGAGCAAAATAGAAAAAACTTTAGAAACTCATAAGGTCCGTCCCACGGCAATGCGTATTCTGATATATAAATTTATGGTTAATAATAAAAGAGCCATAGCCCTCTCTGAAATAGAAAATGCCTTTGTGAAGGTCGATCGGGCTACTTTATCCCGTACCATAAGAACTTTTGAAAAGAGTGGAATTGTGCATCAGATCGATGATGGAACAGGAATACCTAAATATGCGCTCTGTGAAGTTGGCTGCAACTGTGAGGTTGAACAGGATTTACATCTTCATTTTCATTGTAGTAAGTGTGATGAAACCATCTGCCTAACAGATCGTAAAATTCCTCATATCAATTTGCCTGAAGGTTATTCGGCAGAAAGTGTAAACCTCGTGGTCAAAGGAATATGCTATAAATGCAACAATGCCTAAGCAGTTGAAAAACTAATATATTATGAAAAAGATCCAAATAGAAATCCCGGTACTCCTGCCTCAGGTCACAAGTGAAAAGGATAGTTGTATAGAAAGACTTATTAAAACCCTGGAGGCCAAAGATGGTTTGGAAAAGGTCCACCTTGTCGATCAGGAGGCGAATGCAGTTCCGAAACTTTGTTTTCATTACGATCCTGATATAATATCTATGGACAGGATTCAGTCTATTGCAAAAACTTCCGGAGCGAAAATCACAGAAAAGTATGGCCATTTACTTTTAGAGGTTAAAGGTGTAAGGCATACCCGGCACGCCCGCCTCTTGGAGAAAAAGTTAATGGATATCCCTGGAATACTTGAGGTCTCAGTAACAACCGCTGGTTTGGTGCGTTTGGAGTTCGAAAAAAATGAAACTAATATACAGGCTATTTATCAAAAGCTAGAAAAAGAAAATCTATACCCGGAAATAAAATCTACTCCTAAAGAGGTATCAATTAAACCCGCAAAAAAGCAAAGCCCTGTAGAGAAAGCAAAGCCCATCTCGGGCAAAGAAGATCATCCGGAAGGAGAAGAACATGCTCACGAACATGGAGGTATTCTAGGCAAGAACTCCGAACTTATTTTTGCTATAATTAGTGGGGTGCTCCTAAGTTTGGGCTTTGGTTTCTCCTTTTTGGATAACATCCCAGCATGGATTAGCCTTGTCCTCTATATAGGGGCCTATTTTTTTGGAGGTTTTTATACCACCAAAGAAGCCATTGAAACACTGGCCAAAGGTGGTTTTGAAATAGACTTTTTAATGTTAGTTGCGGCTATAGGGGCTGCTGTTTTAGGCGAATGGTCCGAAGGGGCATTACTCTTATTTCTTTTTAGCCTGGGGCATGCCCTTGAACATTTTGCGATGAACAAAGCCCGTAAATCAATAGCTGCACTCTCAGATCTGGCTCCTAAAACCGCTCTATTAAAAAAAGACGGCCAAACTCAGGAAGTAGGTATTGAAAAATTAACTATTGGCGATGTTATTGTTGTGAGACCCAACAGTAAAATTTCGGCAGATGGAGTGGTAGTGAAAGGAAAAAGCAGTGTAAACCAGGCACCTATTACCGGAGAAAGTGTTCCCGTAGATAAGGTGCCGGTAGAAGACTCCAATAAAGATTATTCAAAACTTGATGATATCAGGGCTGAAAACCGGGTTTTCTCCGGAACCATTAATGGCAACAATACCTTAGAGATTAAAGTAATTAAAGAAGCCAGGGATTCAACCTTATCCAGATTGGTTAAATTGGTGAATGAAGCCCAAACTCAAAAATCTCCAACCCAATTGCTTACCGATAAGTTTGAAAGATATTTTGTTCCTTCTGTACTTATTCTGGTAATTACTTTGCTGTTTGCCTTTTTAGTAATAGATGAAACTTTTAGTGATAGTTTCTATAGAGCAATGGCGGTACTCGTTGCTGCCAGTCCCTGTGCCTTGGCTATTTCGACACCCAGTGCGGTCCTAAGCGGAGTAGCAAGAGCCGCAAAAGGGGGAGTGTTAATTAAGGGAGGGCGGCCCTTGGAAGATTTAGGAGTTATAACCGCATTAGCTTTTGATAAAACCGGAACCTTAACAGAAGGAAAACCCAAACTTACACAGGTTGTTCCCTTAGGAGAAATTCAGGAGAATGATTTACTTAAAATAGCCGTTGCTGTAGAAAACCTTAGCGATCACCCCCTGGCAAAAGCGGTAGTGAGAGATGCTAAAAAGAGATTGGATGATACTCATATACCTGAGGCTACCAACCTGGAAGCAGTTCTGGGCAAAGGTATTAAGGCTATGCTGGGTAGCGATAACATCTATATAGGTAACCTGGATTTATATGAAAACCTTAATGATACGAAACCTTCACAAGAAATAGTAGAAAAGGTCCGTAACCTTGAAGCGGGCGGTAATACTACCATGCTCCTTCGCAAAAATGAGGAATATATTGGAATATTAGCTCTCATGGATACCCCTCGCGATGCTGCCAAAGAGACCCTTTTAAAATTAAAGAAAATCGGAATTAAACGAATGATTATGCTTACTGGAGATAACCAAAAGGTAGCCGATGCGGTGGCAAAAGAAATAGGCTTGACCGATGCCTGGGGAAGTTTGTTACCTGAAGAAAAGGTAGAAGCGATTAAAAAATTAAAAGAAAAAGAATCTAAAGTAGCCATGGTGGGGGATGGGGTAAACGATGCCCCGGCAATGGCCAATAGCACCGTGGGAATAGCCATGGGGGCAGCAGGAAGTGATGTTGCCCTGGAAACCGCCGATATAGCATTGATGGCCGACAAGCTGGAAACACTTCCCTTTGCTATTGGATTAAGTAGGAAATCCAAATCCATAATTAAACAGAATCTATGGGTAAGTCTTGGTATTGTGGCTTTACTAATCCCTGCAACTATTTTCGGATTTGCCAATATTGGTGTGGCCGTTGTAATTCATGAAGGCTCTACTCTCTTAGTAGTATTTAATGCCTTAAGGCTGCTGGCTTTTAAAAAATAAGACTACACAAAGCTGAAAAAGAATGTTTTTCATTGACATTACACCTTTTTAAAACCATGAAGAAAAGTACCTTCCTTATAAATAAAATGGACTGCCCGTCTGAGGAGCAGATGATTCGAATGAAATTAGAATCTAACTCCCAGGTGAAATATCTTGATTTTGATATTCCTAAAAGGAAACTGGAAGTCTATCATTCTGGCCCTGTGGATGACATTTATTCCTCTATTTCCGATTTAAATTTTGGTGAAAAACTTATCGAAACCCGGGAAGCTCAAGTTCCTGTAAAGGAAGATGAAAACAAGCAAAAAATAATTCTATGGTGGGTTTTAGGTATCAACTTTGGTTTTTTCATTATAGAAATGACGACCGGATGGATTTCATCGTCAATGGGACTGGTCGCAGATTCCCTGGATATGTTGGCAGATTCCATCGTATATGCCTTAAGTTTATTTGCCGTTGGAGGTGCTGTCGCTAGAAAAAAGAAGGTGGCCAGGTTTAGCGGGTATTTTCAAATGGCCCTGGCCTTCTTTGGATTCATAGAAGTTTTAAGAAGGTTTTTTGTAGAAAGCGAATTACCACTGTATCAATGGATGCTCATAATTTCTTCCTTAGCTCTAGCAGGAAACCTAATCTCATTATGGTTGATAACCAGAGCCAAAAGCAATGAAGCTCATATGCAGGCTAGTGCAATTTTCACCTCCAACGATATAATTGTAAATGGAGGTATTATCCTGGCAGGAGCATTGGTTTATTTTTTAGAAAATAAATGGCCAGATCTAATAATCGGAGGTATTGTTTTCAGTATTGTAATGCGCGGAGCTGTAAAAATCCTTAAAATATCTAAATAGAAACTACTTAGGGTTAATTATAAAAGTTCTTCATCTGTATAATAAAACTCCCCGTGATTAGAAATTTTAATTAGAAGATTCGTTAAGTAAGTTTTTTCTTATTTTCTTAAATAAGGATTATTCAAATGGGGGAATTGGCCTGCGTAAGGATAACACCTTTTGGTCACCGGAAGTCCAATGAATTATAACTGAGAGTGTAAAAAATCTGCAGTATCCTTTAAACCTCTGTTCCTTAAAATATCTAATACTTCAAACTCATTCAGATCAGGGTTTCTTCTGTTTAGCACCATTTCTTTAAAAGCCTCAACTGCTTGTTCTGGATTTAAATCGATTATATCGGTTAAAAAATCATCTGCAGTTTTAGCCGAAAGACCAAATGAAGCAAGATAATCTTTCGGGAAATCTTTTATGTTATTAGTTACTATTACGTTAGCGTTTGTCTTTATTGCTGCTGCTAAAACATGACAATCTTTGGGATCAGGCAGAGTGAGATTGGTTATTAAAGGGGAGTAATTATTAACCATTGCATCTGGGAAGGCTAAATTTGCCTTCTCAACCCGTTTTCTAGCGACTGATTCTTCTACTCCCTTTCTTTTCATTACATCTTGCCACTCATCAAATATATGTTCGCTCCATTTTGGTGTATACAAATCATAATAAGCAAACCAGAAAAGCAAATCTCTAATTTCAATTGGATAAATGACGTTTGTGTCCAGAACACATTTAAACCTTACACTATGAATCATACAAACCTAATTCTTCATCAGACTTCATTATATCAATTAGATGTTGCTTCTGGTCCTTCTTCATCTTTCTTTTGTATTTCATAACATCTTCAAACCTAACACGTCTGTGTTTACCAACCTTGGTAAATTCAATTTTACCTTCTTCGAGCAATTTCACGAAATGAGGTCTTGAACAACCTAGAATCTCCGCCGCTTTTTGCGTAGTAACTTCTGTAGCCATCGGTACTATCGAAAAAGGTTTACCTTCACTCATTGCCTTCAGAACTTCTCCCAATAATTTTAAAGCTTTTAATGGAATTTTGATCCTTTCCTGGGTTTCTTCAATTTCAATTTCAGGATTTTCCGATTTTAACTGCCGGATTACA
>NZ_DATCSO010000024.1:0-20330 GCF_036568425.1 Salegentibacter sp.
CCATCATTCCGAAGAGATTCAGACATCAATGTAAGTTTAGACTGATGGTCTCCCGAAACCGGAATACAGGTTGGGTGAATTTGCGTGAAAGAAGGATTGGCAAAATAAGCTCCTTTTTTGTGGATTTTCCAGGATGCAGTAACATTACTTCCCATTGCATTAGTTGAAAGGTAAAATACATTTCCGTAACCTCCTGAAGCTATAACCACAGCGTGTGCACTGTGTCTTTCAATTTCTCCCGAAACCAGGTCGCGGGCGATTATCCCTCTTGCTTTTCCGTCTACAATTACTAGATCAAGCATTTCATGACGGGTATAAGATTGGATCTTACCCCGGTTTATTTGCCGGTTCATGGCAGAATAAGCTCCTAAAAGCAACTGCTGCCCTGTTTGACCTTTGGCATAAAAAGTACGGGATACAAGCACCCCTCCAAAAGAGCGGTTATCGAGTAAGCCCCCGTATTCACGGGCAAAGGGAACTCCCTGTGCAACACATTGATCTATTATATTTCCTGAAACTTCGGCAAGGCGATACACGTTAGCTTCCCGCGAACGATAATCACCTCCTTTTATGGTATCATAGAATAAGCGATAATCTGAATCACCGTCTCCCTGATAGTTTTTTGAGGCATTAATTCCTCCCTGGGCAGCAATAGAGTGTGCTCTTCTTGGAGAATCCTGATAGCAAAACGTCTTAACATTATAACCAAGCTCGGCCAAAGTAGCAGCGGCACTGCCTCCGGCAAGTCCTGTCCCTATTACTATAACATCAATATTACGTTTGTTTGCCGGGTTCACCAGGTTAATATTATTCTTATGGTTTTCCCACTTTTCTTCAAGTGGTCCTGCCGGTATTTTTGATTCTAAAACTGACATAAATCTTACGTATTAAACGTTATTAAAATAGTGATACAGGGCTATAAATATAAAGCCTAAAGGAATAAGAATGGCGTAGGCCACTGTAAAACCTCTTAGGCCTTTGGCGTATTTATTCGCCCATCCCATAGATTGGAATGAGGATGAAAACCCGTGAAACATGTGAAGGCTTAAAAGAACAAAAGATAATACATATAATCCTGTTCTTACCGGAGACTCAAATTTGGCAACCGTTTCGTGGTAATACCTGAAAGGGTCTTCCGGATGGGACTCTACGTATTTGTGCACCATTTCAGGAATCCAGAAATCGTAAAAGTGAAGCCCTAAGAAAGCTAGAATAACCAGCCCGCTGTAAATCATATTTCGGGACATCCAACTGGAATTAGCACTACCATTAAAACGCACATAATTTATTGGCCTGGCGCTTCTGTTTTTGTACTCGAGAACAAATCCTAATACAAAATGCAAGATCACCCCTAAAATTAGAATAGGCTGTAAAAGAAACTGAATTAAAACGTTAGTTCCCATAAAATGGGAATATTCGTTAAAAACATCAGCACTAAATACAGAAGTGAAATTTATTATGAAATGTAGGAGTAAGAAAATTACAAGGAAAAGTCCCGATAAGGCCATAGCAACTTTTCTTGCTATTGAAGAATTAAGTATTCCACCCATTAGTTAAGTTATTTTATGAAGATTTTAACAACAAAAATACATTTTGAATTAATTACTCACAAACTTTCATTACTAATTCATCATCAATTTAGAATTAATTCAAAGAAGCATATAATTAGCCTGATCATTCTATTGAAAACCCTTTAAATATAAAGCAATTCACCTATTTTTCTTTTTGCAAAAACTTAACGCAAGTTGAAATCATTTTTAGTAATTTCAGTTAATAATTCAATCTAATCTTATTCCGAACCCATGGAATTTATAGACTACTACAAATTACTGGAACTGGACAAATCAGCTTCCCAGGCCGATATCAAAAAGGCTTATCGCAAATTGGCCAGGAAATATCATCCAGATCTTAACCCAAATAACAAAGAAGCCCAGGCAAGATTTCAACAAATAAACGAAGCGCATGAAGTTCTCAGCGATTCGGAGAAACGCAAAAAATATGATCAATACGGCAAAGACTGGGAACACGCCGACCAATATGAAGAAGCCAGAAGGCAGCAACAAGCTGCTGGTGGAGCAAGATATGGTGGAGGTTTTGGAGGTTACGGCGATTCCCGACAAAGAGGACAAGCCTACTCTGGTAATTTTGATGAAGATACTTTTTCAGATTTTTTTGAACAGATGTTTGGCAGTAGCGCCAGGGCTCATGGCTCAAGAAGACACAGCCATTTTAAAGGACAGGATTACAATGCCGAATTGGAATTAAACCTTAGTGACGTCTACACCAGTCAAAAACAAACCCTTACCATAAATGGTAAAAATATCAGGTTAACGATTCCGGCCGGAGTCGAAAATGGACAAACTATTAAAATTAAGGGACACGGTGGCCCAGGGGTTCAAGGTGGGCCAAGGGGTGATCTTTACATCACTTTTAAAATTATAAATAACACCACCTTTAAGCGGGAAAAAGAAAACCTCTATAGCACTGTAAACTTAAGCCTTTACACCGCAATACTTGGCGGGGAGATCACCATAGATACCTTTAACGGAAAGGTGAAACTTAAGGTGAAGCCAGAAACACAATCGGGCACCAGGGTAAAACTTAAGGGAAAAGGCTTTCCGAAGTATAAAAAAGAAAAACAGTATGGAGACCTGTACATCACGTACAAAATTGAAATGCCCACCAACCTCAGTGCTAAGGAAAAAGAACTTTTCAGGGAACTTCAAAAACTACGCTCATGAATTTAGAAGATCTAATACCTACCGAAGAAATTTGTACTCGCTACAAAGTGGAGCAAACTTTTATAAGCTCGCTTTCCCAAAGCGGCTTGATAAGAATCGTGACCGTGGAGAAATCGGAATATGTCCCAAGTGATGAAATAGCAGAATTCGAAAAATTACGACGTTTACATTATGAGTTAGACATCAACCTCGAAGGTCTTGAGGCTATCCAACATTTGCTTACCCAACTGGAAGAATTACAAAATCAAAATCGCAAACTCAAAAACCGTTTAGGATTATATGAATAATATCACCAGAGGGAATCGCAGTATTTCTTTTTACTCTCTTAGATATTGATAACTTTGTATGTCTGAACACAAACGACGTGATTACGCGTCTCAACACTTCTAATTATGAGATACGAACAAATAGACAAGAGCCTTTTTATAAAAAACCGTAAAAATTTTACGGATAAAATGAAACCTTCCAGCCTGGCGGTTTTTAATGCCAATGATATTTATCCCATTGGCGCAGACAGTACCATGCCTTTTCAACAAAACCGTGATCTTTTTTACCTAAGCGGAGTTGATCAGGAAGAAGCTATCCTGGTGCTATTTCCTGATGCCCCAAAACCGGAACACAAGGAAATGCTTTTCTTAACCGAAACCAATCCGCACATAGCAGTTTGGGAAGGCGAAAAACTCACTAAGGAGAAAGCCTTTGAAGTTAGCGGAATAAAAACCGTTTACTGGCTTCAGGATTTTGAAAAAATCTTTTTCGAAGTAATGTCACAGTGTGACACCATTTATTTCAACACCAACGAGCATTATCGCGCAAATGTTCAAACCGAAACCCGGGATGAGCGATTCATTAAAAAAACCAAGGAAAAATATCCTGCGCACCAGGTCGCTAAAAGCAACCCTATCCTGCAAAGGTTACGCTCGGTGAAAGACCCTATAGAATTAGATTTGATGCAGAAAGCCTGTGATATCACCGAAAAAGCTTTCCGCAGGGCACTAAAATTTACCAAACCCGGGGTTTGGGAACACGAGATCGAGGCCGAATACTGGCACGAAATGATTCGCAACCGTTCCCGTGGATTTGCTTATACGCCAATTATCGCAAGCGGAAATAATGCAAACGTTTTACATTATACCGAAAACGACCAGCAATGTAAAGCCGGAGATCTTATTTTGCTCGATACCGGGGCCGAATATGCAAATTATTCCAGCGATATGACCAGGACAATTCCAGTATCTGGAAAATATACAGACAGGCAGAAACAGATCTATAATGCGGTTAACCGCGTGAAAAAAGAAGCCACAAAATGGCTGGTACCCGGAACCATCTGGGCAGAATATCACAAAGAAGTTGGGAAATTGATGACTTCAGAGTTATTAGACCTTGGACTTCTGGATAAAGCTGATGTCCAAAATGAAAATCCTGACTGGCCCGCCTATAAAAAGTATTTTATGCATGGCACCGCTCACAATATCGGGCTTGACACCCACGATTACGGAATCCTCACCGAACCTATGAAAGCTAACCAGGTGTTCACCGTAGAACCCGGAATTTACCTGCCAGATGAAGGTTTTGGAATTCGACTGGAAGATGATGTGGTAATCCGGGAAAAGGGCGAACCTTTTAACCTTATGCGCAACATCCCTATAGAAATCGAGGAGATTGAAGAGATTATGAACTCATAAATTTTTCTTCGGAAACACCTATTTTTAAGCCACGGACTCCCAATTTATTTTGTGAATTCGTGGCTTTTTATTTTGAGGCACATCGATACCCGGCTTATGGAAATCAATCACAAAAACACCAGTATTCATTATGCTACCAAAGGAAGTGGCAATCCTCTTATCCTCCTGCATGGTTTTCTTGAATCTTTGGAGATCTGGAAGGATTTCCAGGACAAGCTTTCAGAAAAAAGACAGGTGGTTTGTATAGATCTTCCAGGTCACGGGAGATCGGGTTGTATAGACGCAATACATACAATGAGGGAAATGGCCCTTACTGTAAAAGCAGTCTTAGACATATTAAATATTGAAAAAGCTTTTTTTGCGGGTCACTCTATGGGAGGTTATGTAAATTTGGAATTTCAGAATATTTTTCCTACAATACCCACCGGTTTGGCACTAATAAATTCCACTCCTAAAGCAGATTCGGAAGAGCGCAGCATTAACCGTGATAAATCTACCCGGCTGGTTTCAAAGAACAAAGAAGCTTTTGTTAATATGGCGATCTCAAATTTATTGACGCCAGAAAATAACAAAAAATTCGAACCACAAGTGGACGAATTGAAACACCGGGCGCTTAATTTTCCAACAGAAGGAATTACAGCCGCTCTCCAGGGAATGAAAATTCGTGCTGACCACAGCCGTTTGCTCGAAAGCATTAAAAAACCGAAATATATTATTGCAGGTAAAAATGACCCTATACTGGACTACAAGGAAATTAAAAAGGTCTCAGCCATCTGCAAAACCAGGTTTTTGAGCTATCCCGATGGGCATTTGGCATTTATAGAAAACAAAAACGAATTAATGGAATTTTTGCATTTCATCGATTAATTCATACTTTTTGTCGAAAGTTTAACTTTTTTTTATAATTTAGTACTTACAGAAACAAGAAAATCAACCCTTTATGAAGAAAATTAACCCTAGCCTATTTTCGTTCGGAAAGGTATTTTGCAGCATTTTCGGACATAAACTAAGAGTATCAAAAAACGTCACCGATCACATTCATGAGTACGAATGTGATAAATGTGGTATGCAAATGACCGATACCGCCAATGGCTTTCTGGCCCGGTTAACGCCAAAATTCAAGGAAACAAACGAATATATTTCTAAAATACATAAAAAAAGAAAGCGCAAGCATTTTGCTCACGCTTCCTAATATTCTTTTTCAAAATTAAATTTTAAAATCTTATTCCATTTCCTGCTCGCTGGAATTATCATCTTTTTCTTCCATAGAATTCCAGCCACGGGCAATTAATGGGATCTTAGTGTTGGCACGGGTAATTAAGTGCATTCCTTCTTTTTCTTCAGTCATGTGACCTATTACAGTTAAGTGAGGGTTTGCCTTAATCTTATCGTAATCTTCCTGAGCTACGGTGAATAACAATTCATAATCCTCACCTCCACTTAGGGCAATGGTGGTGCTATCAATTTCAAATTCTTCACAAACCGAAATCACCGCAGGATCCAACGGAATTTTATCTTCATAAAGATTAGCTCCCACCTGAGAATTCTTGCATAAATGAATAACTTCAGAAGAGAGACCGTCAGAAATATCTATCATGGAAGTTGGTTTCACTCCCAATTCTTTCAGCAATGGCGGAATATCTTTTCTTGCTTCGGGTTTAAGTTGTCTTTCGATGAGATAGGTATATTGATCAAGATCTGGCTGGGCATTAGGATTAGCTTTAAAAACCTGCTTCTCACGTTCCAGAACCTGGAGGCCCATATAAGCAGCACCAAGATCCCCGGTTACCACCAGGAGATCATTTGGCCTGGCTCCACTCCGAAAAACCACATCTTCTTTTTCAGCAAATCCCAGGGCGGTTATACTAATTAAAAGTCCGGATGTAGAAGAAGTTGTATCCCCACCTACCACATCAATATTATAAATTTTGGAAGCCAGTTCTATTCCTGCATACAGCTCTTCCAGGGCTTCCACCGGGAAACGATTAGAAACCGCAATAGATACTGTTATTTGCGTAGCTTTCGCATTCATCGCGTACACATCAGATGCATTTACCATTACGGCTTTATACCCAAGATGTTTGAGCGGCATATAGGCAAGATCAAAATGCACACCTTCAACAAGAAGATCGGTAGTTACAATGCTATGTTTATTTTCAAAATTCAACACCGCGGCATCATCTCCAATGGCTTTTATAGTAGAAGTTAATTTTGGAGAGAAACTCCGGGTAAGATGTTCTATCAACCCAAATTCCCCTAATTCTGAAAGGTTTGTCTTTATTCCCTGACTATCATCAAACATATAGTAAAATTTTAATCTGCAAAATAAATGAATATTATCCAACTATAAGAATAAATCCAAATAGAATGAAAGAAAGGTCTTTTTTAAAAGTTATTGAATATCAGTTAAATAGATGATCATGTTTTTAAAAATCTTTAATTGGTAAGGCCTATTCTATCATTCTTAAAACAAATGCTGGCTCTATGGTAAAACGCCTGTTTTGTAGTATATTTGTCCTCAATTTAGAATTAATCTTGTTAAGCTATGATAAAAGTTAGCGAAGGTGCTAAAAAAAAGATTGCTGCTTTGATGGCCGAAGATGGTTTTGACAGTGTTCAGGACTTTGTTCGGGTTGGTGTTAAAAGCGGTGGCTGCTCAGGTTTGTCTTACGAATTAAATTTTGACAAAAATAAGGCCGAAGAAGATAAACTTTTTGAAGACAACGATATTAAGATCGTAGTTGACAAGCGTAGCGTTTTATATTTAGCCGGCACAGTTCTCGAATACTCCGGTGGACTTAATGGCAAGGGATTTGTATTTAATAATCCCAACGCTCAACGCACCTGCGGATGCGGGGAGAGTTTTTCCCTTTAAATTATTCAAAATTTAAATCCTGAATTTTTAAATTTTGAACCTTGAATTAATAATATTGAAATGGCATATACTGAAGACGATTTAAAAAAAGAGCTCGAAACAAAGGAATATGAGTATGGATTTTATACCGATATAGAATCTGATACCTTTCCTGTAGGTCTCAATGAAGACATTGTGAGAGCAATTTCAAAAAAGAAAGAAGAACCCGAATGGATGACCAATTGGCGCCTGGAGGCTTTTCGTGCCTGGGAGAAAATGGAAGAGCCTGAATGGGCTAATGTTCATTATGAAAAACCGAATTTTCAGAATATCTCATATTATTCGGCTCCCAATAAAAAACCTAAATATAACAGCATAGACGAAGTGG
This sequence comes from Salegentibacter sp., assembly GCF_036568425.1. GTDB lineage: Bacteria > Bacteroidota > Bacteroidia > Flavobacteriales > Flavobacteriaceae > Salegentibacter. The sequence continues at coordinate 7,669 of NZ_DATCSO010000024.1, forward strand.
ATCCTGAATTATTGGATACCTTCAAAAGGCTAGGCATTTCCCTTGATGAACAGAAAAAACTTGCCGGTGTGGCGGTAGATGTTGTTATGGACTCTGTATCTGTAACTACTACTTTCAAGAAAACACTTGCTGAAAAAGGAATTATTTTCTGTTCCATTTCTGAAGCTATTCAGGATCATCCGGAACTGGTTAAAAAATATATAGGCACAGTTGTACCAAAAACCGATAATTTTTATGCGGCATTAAACTCGGCTGTGTTTAGTGATGGCTCCTTCTGTTATATTCCGAAGGGAGTGAGATGCCCAATGGAACTTTCAACTTATTTCAGGATTAACCAGGCCGGAACCGGTCAATTTGAGCGCACTCTTGTAATTGCTGAGGATAGCAGTTACGTGAGCTACCTAGAAGGCTGTACCGCTCCTACCCGTGATGAAAACCAGTTGCACGCTGCGGTAGTTGAACTTATCGCCCTGGATAATGCCGAAATTAAATACAGCACCGTTCAAAACTGGTATCCCGGAAACAAGGAAGGAAAAGGAGGAGTTTATAATTTCGTAACCAAACGTGGACTTTGCGAAAAGAACGCCAAAATTTCGTGGACTCAAGTAGAAACAGGTTCTGCAGTTACCTGGAAATATCCATCCTGTGTTTTAAAGGGTGATAATTCCATTGGGGAATTCTACTCTATTGCGGTTACCAATAATTATCAACAAGCCGATACGGGTACCAAAATGATCCACCTTGGTAAAAACACCAAAAGTACAATTATCTCCAAGGGTATTTCGGCCGGGCAATCCCAGAATTCCTACCGCGGCTTGGTACAAATCAATGGCCGGGCAGAAAATGCAAGAAATTTTTCACAATGCGACTCCCTCTTAATGGGAAATAAATGTGGCGCTCATACCTTCCCTTATATTGAGGTTAAAAACAAATCGGCACAGGTAGAACACGAAGCAACGACCAGTAAGATTGGGGAAGACCAGATCTTCTACTGCAACCAGCGGGGTATTGATACCGAAAAGGCTATCGCCCTTATTGTAAATGGTTTCAGCAAAGAGGTTCTTAATAAATTACCCATGGAATTCGCAGTAGAAGCCCAGAAATTACTGGAAATCTCCTTAGAAGGTTCCGTAGGATAATGAATGAGATAATAGGAATCATGAAAAAGTTTTTACTAATACTCAGTGTTTTGATTTCTGCGGCTGCCTGCCAGGATGAAAGCCGGCAAGACCTTATAAACCCGCTTGAAACTGAAACCGAGCAAGACAGTATTCCAACTTTAACCGGAGAGATTATCTTTGTAGGTGATGCGGCGGTTTTTAGAGGAGACAATTTTGTCTATGGAGTAAAGATAGATTCTACAGCCCAGGTTCTGGCCGAGCAAATAAAACCTTATCAGAAAGAAGAGTTTGATATGGTTTCAGTAAAAATAAAAGGAAAAATAGCTCCAAGTTCAAACCAGGAGGGTTGGGATGAAGATATAGAAATAAGAGAAATAATTAAAATTCTGGAGCCCAGAGAGGATTCAGAAGATATTGAAGAATAATTAAATCTGTTTCGCCAGCAGCGGAATGCATACCTAGAATATATGCTTAAAATAAAGAATTTACACGCAAGTATAGACGATAAGGAAATCCTGAAAGGGATAAATCTTGAAATCAATCCCGGGGAGGTTCACGCGATTATGGGACCAAATGGATCAGGAAAAAGTACACTTTCTTCGGTTATCGCCGGTAAAGAAGAGTTTGACATGACTCAGGGAGAGATCATTTTCGAGGATCAGGAACTTTCTGACCTTGATCCTGAAGAAAGAGCTCACAAAGGTATTTTTCTATCTTTTCAGTATCCTATCGAGATCCCAGGAGTTTCAGTAACAAACTTTATGAAAGCGGCCATCAATGCTCACCGTAAAGCCAACGGTAAGGAAGATATGAAGGCAAACGAAATGCTAAAACTCATCAAAGAAAAATCTGAATTGCTGGAAATTGACCGCAAATTCCTTTCCCGATCTCTAAACGAAGGATTTTCGGGTGGTGAGAAGAAACGTAATGAAATCTTCCAAATGGCCGTACTTGAACCAAAACTGGCTATTCTTGATGAAACCGACTCAGGTTTGGATATTGACGCCTTAAAAGTTGTAGCAAAAGGAGTTAATAAGCTAAGAACCAAAGACAATGCAGTGTTATTGATCACTCATTACCAGCGATTATTAAATTATATCCAACCAGATTTTGTACATGTCTTAGTAGATGGGAAGATTGTCAAGTCTGGCGGCAAAGAACTTGCTCTGGAACTTGAAGAAAAAGGTTACGATTGGTTGAAACCGGAAATAGTTTAAAGCCCGGGTTTTAAACCTTAATATTAAAGTTACCATTTTCGCTAAGGCGAAAATGACAAATAGAATTTTGTGATGGAATTAAAAGATAAATTAGTGTCATCTTTTCTGGCCTTCGAAGAAGAGTTCGGTGGAGAGAATGATGATTTACATAACATAAGAAATCAGGCAATCCAGGATTTTGAGCGTATTGGTTTCCCGGCAAAGAAAGAAGAGGCCTGGAAATACACGTCTCTTAATTCGGTTTTAAAGCACGATTATAGCTTTTTTCCAAAAAAGGACGACAGCCTGGAATATCGCGATATTAAAGATTACCTAATCGATAATATTGATACTTATGATTTAGTCTTTGTGGATGGGGTTTATTCCTCTCATCTTTCACAGACCACCCACGATAAGATTGATGTATGCTTAATGTCTTCAGCATTATGCAAAGCTCCATATAAAACGGTTGTGGATAAATATTTCAATAAAATCGCTCCAAAAACAGGTTTGAATGCTCTAAATACAGCATTCACCCGCGAAGGAGCCTATATTCATATCCAGAAGAATAAAATGGCTGATAAGCCAATTCAGATCATAAATTTATCTACAGGAAAAGAAGCGGCAATGCTATTGCAGCCCCGAAACCTTATCGTGGTAGATGAAAATTCTCATGTTCAAATCATAGAAAGACACCAAAGCTTAACCGACAAGCCTGTGCTTACCAATGCAGTTACAGAGATCTTTGCAGGCAAGCGTGCGATTGTTGATTATTACAAGATCCAGAACGACTCTACTTCGGCTTCTCTTATAGATAACACCTTTATTGAACAGCAATCTGAAAGTTTCTGTTCGGTACATACTTTCTCTTTAGGCGGAAAATTAACCAGGAACAACCTGAATTTCTATCAAAAGGGAGAGCATATAGACTCCACATTAAAAGGAGTTACTCTCATTGAAGGTAAACAACATGTAGACCATAACACTTTAGTACACCATATTGAACCTAATTGCGAAAGCCACCAGGATTATAAAGGTATTTTTGATGGAAACGCCACCGGGGTATTCAACGGAAAGGTTTTGGTTGAAAAAGAAGCGCAGAAAACAAATGCCTATCAGTCTAACAATAATGTTTTACTAACAGAAAAAGCTACCATAAATTCAAAACCTCAGTTAGAGATCTTTGCAGATGATGTTAAATGTAGTCACGGTTGTACCATCGGGCAGCTGGACGAAGATGCATTATTTTATCTGAGATCCCGTGGAATTCCTAAAAGGGAGGCCCAGGGTCTTATGATGTATGCTTTTGCAAACAACGTACTTGAAAGCGTAAAAATCCCTGAATTAAAGAAAAGAATCAACAAGCTTATCGCAGAAAAACTTGGCGTTCAGGTAGGTTTCAACCTGTAATATTTCCGGTATTTTCAGGTTTAATTATCCTAAAAAAGAGAACACATGAACCCGACTACTGAAAATATAGCTTTTGACATCGAAAAAATAAGAAAAGATTTTCCTATTCTTCAAAGGGAGGTCAATGGCTATCCATTGGTCTATCTGGATAATGCTGCTACCTCACAAACCCCACAGCAGGTGATAGACGTAATCGTTGATTATTATTCCAATTACAACGCGAATATTCACCGGGGAGTACACAGCCTGTCCCAGGAAGCTACAGAAAAATACGAGCAGGCAAGAAGAAGTCTCCAAAAACATTTTAACGCCAAAAACCCCTATGAAATCATTTTCACCTCGGGAACGACCCACGGCATAAATCTTATCGCCAGTGGTTTTGCTTCTCTTTTACAGAAAGGTGATGAGATTCTGGTTTCGGCATTGGAGCATCATTCAAATATTGTACCCTGGCAAATGCTTTGCGAAAAAACAGGAGCAGTTTTGAAAGTGATTCCTATGAACGAGGAAGGAGCCCTTATTTACAGCGATTTTGAAGAGATGATTTCAGATAAAACAAAAGTCGTTTTTCTCAATCACGTATCTAACGCGCTGGGAACCATAAATCCGATCAAAAATATTATCGATAAGGCGCATTCTTATGGAGCAGCTGTATTAATAGATGGCGCACAGGCCGCTCCACACATCAAAGCTGATGTTCAGGAGCTAGATGTAGACTTCTATGTGGTTTCAGCTCATAAAATGTGTGGCCCCACCGGAGTTGGTATGCTCTACGGTAAAGAAGAATGGCTGAAAAAGCTTCCTCCCTATCAGGGTGGTGGTGAGATGATCGCAAGTGTTAGTTTTGAGAAAACCACCTATGCCGATCTTCCTCATAAATTCGAGGCCGGCACCCCAAACATTTGTGGAGGAATAGCCTTTGGAGCAGCTGTGGATTATATGAATTCTATTGGACTTAAAAAAATTGCAGCCTATGAACAGGAATTGCTTGAATATGCTACGGGAAAACTCCTCGAAATTGAAGGCATGAAGATTTACGGCACCTCAAGGGAAAAAACTGCTGTGATCTCCTTTAATATTGAAGGGCTTCATCCGTATGATATTGGCACTTTACTCGACAAAATGGGTATAGCGGTGAGAACCGGTCATCATTGTGCACAACCAATTATGGATTTCTATAAAATTCCTGGTACAGTGCGAGCCTCCTTTTCTTTTTACAATACCAAGGAGGAAATAGATCGTTTTATCGCAGGGGTTAAAAAAGCAAAAATGATGCTTTCGTGAAGAAACTAGTATTGGTTCTTAGTTTCAGGCTTCAGATTTTTTTTGAGGAAATCTCTTTATTCAGGAGTTGAATGCTAAGAAACAACAATTTTCAATCAGCCATCGAGCACAAAGTTTCCTGGGAGGAAAAGATGGAATATAAAGAAAGCTGTAGATTCTTCCGCAGATAAGAAAGCTTAGGATTCAGAGAAGAATTGATATTTTTGTCTATAGAAATAACGAGCTTCTAAAGCTCCAAAAAGAAGGAAAGTGAGTAAAATAAAAGAAATACAAGAAGAGATCGTAGATGAATTTGCAATGTTTGACGACTGGATGCAGCGCTACGAATATATGATCGAGCTTGGCAAAAATCTGCCGCTGATCGAGGAAAAATACAAGACCGATGAAAACCTTATAAAAGGTTGCCAGAGCAAAGTTTGGGTGCACGCCGAACTGGAAGGCGACAAATTGGTATTCACTGCCGATAGTGATGCCATAATAACTAAGGGTATAGTCGCAATTCTAATCAGGGCATTTTCCAATCAGCATCCGGCAGATATCATCGAGGCCGATACAAAATTCATTGACGATATAGGCCTGAAAGAACATCTTTCACCAACCCGTGCTAATGGACTGGTAAGTATGATCAAACAACTTAAAATGTATGCAGTGGCATACCAAACCCAATTAAATTAAGATGGAACAGGAAATAGACACTCAGGAACTGGGCGAAAAAATCGTAAAGGTTTTAAAAACCATTTATGACCCGGAAATCCCTGTAGATATATATGAATTAGGCTTGATATACGACGTAATGGTAAACACCGATAGCGAAGTAAAGATACTAATGACGCTTACCACACCAAACTGCCCGGTAGCAGAATCACTGCCTATGGAAGTAGAGGAACGTGTAAAATCACTGGATATGGTAAAAGATGCAGAGGTAGAGATCACCTTTGACCCACCATGGACCCAGGATCTAATGAGCGAAGAAGCAAAACTGGAATTGGGCTTACTTTAAAGAAAATCATTTATGCCTGAAGAGATAATTAACCGCGTAGCCAACAGCAAATTAATCACCTTTAACCTGGAAGATCACTATCCGGAAGGGGAACGGGTACTTTTTGACATTAAAGAATGGTTGCTGGATGGTTTTGTACTCAGGGAAAAAGATTTTAGGGAACAGGCCAAAGCCTATGATTGGAGTAAATACGACGGCCAATATGTCGCCTTAACCTGCTCCAGCGATGCGATTATTCCTGCCTGGGCTTTTATGCTCCTGGCAACTTATCTTCAGCCATATGCAAAAAAAGTAGTTACCGGGGACCTGGAAACTCTTGAAAGCATTTTATATGCCGAGATCATAGAAAAACTAGATCTTAGTGAACTAAAAGACAAACCGGTAATTGTAAAAGGTTGTTCTCACAAACCTGTACCAAAAAATGCCTATCTTCTTCTAATAGAGAAACTTCAGCCCATTGTAAAAAGTTTGATGTATGGGGAAGCCTGTTCATCGGTTCCCCTGTATAAAAAAACTAAAGGTTAATTACGATTATCAAAGTCATTTCCGCGAAAGTGGAAATCTCAAAATTATTTTTCAGTAACTTAACAAGTGGAATTCTAAATACTTATCGATGAAAAAAATTATATTTTTCCTGGCCTTTCTTGCCGGGATTTTCAATTTAACAGCCCAGGAAGAAGAGCAGGAAGAACAAAAAGAAGGCTGGACGAAGGAAGGTAATTTTGCGCTTCTTTTCAACCAGTCGGCCTTCAATGATGAGTGGACCGGTGGAGGTACTTCAAACATCGCCGGAAATCTATTACTTAATTACAATTTCAATTATTTAAGAGACGATATTACCTGGGATAATAAGTTTATCCTTGATTACGGGTTGACCAAGCAACGCAGCGATGACTTTGCCAGAAAGACCAGCGACAGACTTGAATTCAATTCTATTGCCGGGAAGCAAGTCGAAGAATCCAACTGGTTTTACTCACTTTTTCTGAATTTCAGGACCCAGATCACTACAGGTTATAGATACAGTGAAGATGCCGAGACAGGAGAAACTATAAGAACCGAATATACCAATCTGCTTTCACCCGCCTACCTTCAATTTGGGCCAGGGATGCTTTGGAAAAAAAACGAAGATCTTTACGTAAATATTTCGCCCACAACAGGAAGAATGATCCTGGTAGATTCAGATTTCACCTCAGCACCCGGTTATGTTGACGGGGATTATTTTGGGGTTGACGCTGAAAAATCTACCCGATGGGAAGTTGGCGCCTCTGTTTCGGCCTATGCAAAATTCAGCATTATAGAAAATGTATCGATGGAAAATCTACTGAATCTTTATTCCAACTACCTCGAAGATCCAAAGAATGTAGATATAGATTACACGATGAACATGAATATGAAGATCAATGATTATCTTTCGACCAACCTCATCTTCCAGGCCATCTACGATGATAACGCGGTAAAAGGTTTTCAGATTCGTGAAGTATTCGGATTAGGCTTGAATTACGCTTTTTAAGAACAATTGTAATTTTAGCAATAAACTAAACCTGCTATGCCGAAGCAACTCTGGAATTTAAATTTTCGCCTTGTCTTCGTTAAATTTATGTTGAATTAAAAGTAGGAAAATCTGCAGTACAGATCTATTCTGTAACTTTGTAAATATGATTGAAAAAACCGATTTAACCCACGAGAAAGCCGTTTTAATAGGGATAGTAACCCAGCATCAGGATGAAGATAAGCTGGAGGAATATCTCGATGAACTGGAGTTTCTCACTTATACGGCGGGTGGGGAAGTTGTGAAACGTTTCAGCCAGAAGCTGGACACCCCAAATCCCAAAACTTTTATTGGTTCAGGAAAAATGAATGAAGTACGTGAATTCGTGGAAGAATACGAGATAGGTACTGCTATTTTTGATGATGAACTCTCCCCTGCACAACAAAAAAACATAGAAAAGATTCTAAAATGCAAGGTTCTGGATAGAACTACCCTTATCCTTGATATTTTCGCGCAGCGTGCACAAACAAGTTACGCCCGTACCCAGGTAGAACTTGCGCAATACGAATATCTGTTACCGCGTCTTGCAGGAATGTGGACTCACCTTGAACGCCAACGTGGGGGTATCGGAATGCGTGGTCCCGGGGAAACCGAGATCGAGACAGACCGTCGTATTGTAAGAGATAAGATCGCTTTACTTAAGAAAAAACTGGCAACCATAGACAAGCAAATGGAAGTTCAGCGTGGAAACCGCGGGCAGCTTGTTCGGGTTGCTTTAGTGGGGTACACCAACGTTGGAAAATCTACCCTAATGAATACCATAAGTAAAAGTGAGGTTTTTGCTGAAAACAAGCTTTTCGCAACCCTGGATACCACGGTAAGGAAAGTAGTAATCAGGAATCTGCCTTTCCTGCTTACCGACACCGTTGGATTTATACGGAAACTGCCCACCCAGTTGGTAGAATCCTTTAAATCTACACTTGATGAGGTTCGTGAAGCAGACCTGTTATTACATGTAGTGGACATCTCCCATCCAAATTTTGAAGACCATATTGAATCGGTTAACCAGATTTTGAGTGAGATAAAAAGTAATGACAAGCCAACAATCATGGTCTTTAATAAGATAGACCAATATAAGGCTGAGGAAATTGAAGAAGACGATCTTACCACAGAGAGAACTTCTGTTCACTATAGCCTAAAGGAATGGAAGAAAACCTGGATGAGCCGCATGGGAGATAATGTTCTTTTTATTTCAGCACTTAACAAGGAAAACATGGAAGAATTCAGGAAAAAGGTTTATGAAGCGGTTAGACAAATTCATATCACCCGGTTTCCTTATAATAACTTCCTTTATCCCGAATATGATAAATATGGAGAAGAAAAAGAATAATAATTCCTCTATCATTTTTTAAAAATTTCAGAACCTCTTTTTAAGAGGTTTTTTTTATTGAATTATTGTAAATTAGATGGAAACCAACAATTTACATTATGAAAAGATTACTTTTTTTATCACTCTTGTTTTGCTTTGGATTCATTTCTGCACAAGACATTGAAGGTTCCTGGAAACTGGTTCATATGAACGGGGAAGATATCACCAACAGAGAAGTGATAAGGATCTACCAGGATGGATATTTCGCTCATGGCGTTAGATCTCTTCCAGGTAATAATTTCATGAGTGCCGCAGGGGGCAAGTTTACACTCAGTGATGATGAAACTCTAAGTGAAAAAAGAGATTTTGATACTGCTGATCCTGATGCGATTGGAGTGGAAAACGACTTTAATATTTCCTGGGATGGTGAAGATAAATTCCAAGTCAGCGATGGCATACACACCAAAGTCTGGGAACGGGTATCAGATAAAAGTGATGACCTTACGGGGAACTGGGTAATTACGGGTCGTAAAAGGAATGGGGAGTTGAAGACTATGACCCCCGGAGATCGCCGTACGGTCAAAATATTAGGCGGCGGACGCTTCCAGTGGATTGCTTTTAATTCGGCTACTAAAGAATTCAGCGGTACAGGAGGTGGCACTTATTCCGCAGAAAATGGAATATACACTGAGAATATTAAATTTTTCTCCAGGGATGACAACAGGGTAGGCGCCAGTCTTGAATTTGAATATGAAGTTAAGGACGGAAAATGGCATCATAAAGGCACCAGCTCAAAAGGTAATCCCATATATGAGATATGGGCTCCATATTCAGAAGCCTATCAGGAATAAGACATTAAATTACCTAATAAAAAGGAAAGCGATCTGAATCAGATCGCTTTCCTTTTTATTTATCTATACAATAAAGCCCTGTCTGGCAAATAAAATTCCCCCGGCGGATAAGCCTTCAAGACAAAACTTAAACTAACATCCTTTGGATGGTATTGCAGCCTAATCCTTCCGGAAGTTGCACTGTATCCGCTTTCAATAGTGCCATCGTAAATATTCCTGGCTATTTTGATAAGCTTTATGCTATAATCGTTTTCCCTCTTCTGGCAATCCATCTTTTCTCCGCTACGAAATACAGAACAATGTTTTCCTCTTATCTTGTTACCATCGATATACTCGAGGGTAAGCTCGAAGTTATCTTCCCCATTGGGTGAAGTCCATCGCCAGGTTCCTTCAAGATCCTGTGTTTGTTGGGCACAAAGTCCCATACTAAAAAATAGAATAAAGAGCAAAAAATGAAGTTTCATTGGTTGGTAAAATTAGTTCATACACAAGCTGAATTTGAATAATAATTCTTCAATTTACGCAAAAAATTAATGCCCCGTAATACGAATATTATCAATATCGTAAGTGGTCGTTTTATCGGGTGCTAATCCCAAATACCTGAAAGCGAAATTTATTCTCCCATCCAAACAGGAAATATCCAATTCGGATTTCAAATATTTTTTACCGTACTGATTTGAAGGCCCTACCGGAATCTTTGCATCCAAAAGCAACCAATCGGTGGTCAAAGGATTTCCCGAATATTCATTAGTAATTAACACTTCCAGTATGGTCGCATTATCGTAGGAGGCCATGATTTCAAAGGAAAGCATCTCTAAGGAGGAATTGGTTAAATCTACAGGTGGACTCACCAACCAGGCTTCCAGGGGGCTTTCATCCGTATTAAAAGCGGAGATCCTTATATACCGGTCGCCATCAAAAGTTCCCGGTTTAAAGCTTTCACTACCACCGTTTACATTCAAATTTGTCCAGTCTTCGGCCTCGAGTTTTTCTTTACTGGTGATGTTAGTGAAATTCTCTTCAAAAATAATTTCCGGTCCGGCTGAGAGAACATCTCCACAAGAAAAAAAATCGGGATCACAACGTTCTCCATTAAAATGAATGGCGTCAGGAGTATTGATAGCAACCACAAAAAAGTCGTCGTAAAAATTTCGGGAGAGCACACCTTCTATACTCCCTGATCCCTGCGGAAGTAAAAGCGATTTGAAATCGGAAAAGGTGCTGCTGGATAAGATGGTGGTTGCACCGGTAACACAACTTTCCAATTGACGCTCGCCATCATACTGATCAGTTTGTTCCCCGGCAAAAGTAAATCGCAGGTCATTTCTCACCAGATTTCTGTTGAACTGAACATTTTCAAGACGAATGTATAAATTAAGATGTTGAATGCTGAATTCAGAAATATCCAAAGCATAGGCTATGATTTCCGCGGTTTCTGTAGTTCTGATAAGGTGTTCGTCTATCAGGGAGTTAGGTATGGCTACCACGTCACCTCTATTTTGCTTTCCAAGCTGAATTACTCCGTTATTTTGCCATAGGCTTAGCCCGTCCAGTTTTACGTATATTTTCCTTCCAAAATTAAAGCTTTCGAAGAGCGAGTTATCATCTACAAGAATTAAAATCCCTGCCGTAGGGTCCATCGGGCGATCCTGTAAAGCAAGCTCTTTATAAAAATTCCCGCCTTCATCACTGGAAACCACGTAGGCTTCCATATAAGTTTCTGTTTCTGAAAAAGTGTATATCTCATTATTTTCAGGATCAAAAAGATTTTTTACCGCTGCAATGGTGGTGACATTTCCATTTAATGAAAAATCTTCTATTTCAACATTCGGGATTTCAAAATCGTCAGTCTTTACGCAGGAAATCAGAGAAAATCCTAAAAAGCCCAGTATAAAAAATGTTTTCATCTCTCTCATCTGTTTATATTTATTATCCCAATTGAGTATTCAGGCCAACCAACTTATCTTATTCCTCCTGATTTAATTGGGACAAGTTAATTGTTGCCAATTTTTGGGTCCGACAGCCTGCCGGTTTCATCTATTTTTTCTTTAAAATCTGACATAAAAATTCGCATAATAGCTTGCTCCCGTACCATACCAGTATTTAGGATTAAAGATTGGATAATCCCGTTCTTTATCGGTTTTTAAGGTTCTGTAATTAGCATTTCGGGACTGCTCAAATCCGCCGGTTTTATATAGCTCGTCAAAAATATTGTTCAGGCTTATGAAAAACCCGAGGTACTTTCCCTTTACCAACCAGGATTTTCCACCAATTACGTTCACCAAGAAATATTCAGAAAACTGCTCTTGTTTCAGTAATTCCCTGGCAATATCTTCATCATAATTAAGCAAAGGCAGACCATCTGAATCAAGTTTAAAATTCGCCGTACGGGTTAGGGGACTTATATCCAGAAAAGCATGCGAGAAAAAATTAACGGTAGTTCCAAACCACCAAAAGCCTGGATCCCGATATTCAAAACCAATTTGTGCAGCTCGTTGCGGTCCACCAGCAATTCGGTAATTTTTGAGATAAGAAGTACCGTAGTGTACAGCATCTTCAAAATCATCTGATGTTAAATATAAATAAGGATTGTTGCTATAGGTATATTGGCCTACAGCGGCTGCCGCTTTAAGCTTTATAGTTGTTGTAACTTGAGATGCCACTCCAAATTCGACACCAAGATGACGTTTGCCTATTCCAGAGAGTATTTCCTGTACAAAAGCTGTGGTACTGGTTCTTCCCAGGCCCGAAAGACCATCTGCATAATAAAACGAGATTTCGGTAGCATCCTTTATTTGGGTGAAATATCCCGTAAGTCTTGTTTTTAATTTTGGAGCCTGATACCGATAACTAAAGTCTGCGGAATAGATCTTTTCTGTTTCCAATCCCACCACTGTTTCATTGTTCTGACGGGAATTGGAAAAGGAGTTCCGCATATTGGG
>NZ_DATCSO010000025.1:0-50252 GCF_036568425.1 Salegentibacter sp.
CAGTAACTTCGTTTTTTTTTGCCATAGTTAAATATACTTGATAGGATTGGTATTTGTCTCTGCTAAAATAAGTGCAAAATTACTAATTTTTTTTGTCAAATAAGAATGTAGCAGATTTTTTGTGTATTGCTCACTTTCATAGTGTCCAATATCTGCAAGCACCAGCCTTTTCTCGGCTTTATAGAAGTCGTGGTACTTGAGATCTGCAGTAATATAAACATCGGCACCGGCACGTTTAGCGTTTTCGATGGCAAAACTGCCACTGCCACCCAGTACAGCCACTTTTTTTATAGGTTTTTGTCGTAATTCGGAATGCCGGATGCAGCCAGAATTAAAGGTCCTTTTTACATATTGAAGAAATTGTATTTCATCCTGCTCCTCTTCGAGTTCGCCTATCATTCCCATCCCCAAATGTTGATTGGAATTATCTAAAGTTGTTACCTCATAAGCGACTTCCTCATAAGGGTGGCTGTTGAAAAGTGCTTTGAGTATCTTTCCTTCAATATGAGCAGGAAAAGTTAAGCCTATTTCCGTTTCCTCTTCAAAGTGCAATTCTCCTTTTTCGCCAATCACCGGATTCGCCTCTTCATTTGGTTTAAAACTCCCCGATCCTTTTAGGTTAAAGCTACAGTTGTCGTAATTTCCAATGCTTCCGGCGCCGGCATCAAAAAGGGCTTTACGAACTTCATCGGCGTTTTTATTAGGGACAAATGTGGTGAGTTTCTTTATGCTTTGCTTCCGCGGAATAAGGATCCTCCTGTTTTTTAATCCCAGTTTTTCGCAAATCATATCATTCACTCCTTTATGCTGATTGTCCAGGGCGGTGTGAGTTGCATAAATCGCGATATCATTTTTTATAGCTTTTATTACCGTGCGCTCCACATAATTATTCCCGTTTAATTTTTTTAATCCTGAAAAAATAATGGGATGAAAACTAATAATAAGGTTGCAATTCTTTTCTATTGCTTCATCTACCACTTCTTCAAGGGTGTCCAGTGTGATTAACGCTCCTTTTACCTGGCTAGTGGGATCTCCAGTGAGAAGACCTACATTATCAAAATCTTCTGCGTAGGAGATAGGTGCAAAATCTTCGAGAATATTTATAACTTCCTGAATCTGCATTTAATTTAATTATATTGAAAGCAGAAGCCTGCTTTTGTTAATTTTGTTTGAAATAGCCTAACCTCAAATATAAATATTATAGTTCGCCCTATGGAACTTTTCCGAAAAATCCTGTTGCCTTTTTCACTTTTATATGGATTTATAATGCTTATCAGGAATTTTTTCTATGATAGCGGAATCCTGAAATCGAAATCTTATGAGATTCCGGTTGTTTGTGTGGGCAATCTCAATACCGGCGGCACTGGGAAATCTCCGATGATTGAATTTTTACTGAAAGTACTGGAAAAGGAATTTCGAGTAGCTAGCCTTAGTCGTGGATATAAACGAGAAACCAGGGGATATAGACTTTTAAAAGGGACCGAAACCGCCGCTGAAGTAGGGGATGAGCCTCTTCAGTTCAAGAAAAAATTTCCGAAAGCTCTGGTAGCTGTAGATGCGAACCGCCAAAATGGAATTTCGAATTTACTTAAAGAAAATCCTGAGGTGATATTGCTGGATGATGCCTTTCAGCACAGGAAGGTAAAAGCCGGTTTCAATATTTTGCTTACGGCTTTTGGAGATCTGTATCCCGATGATTTTATGTTGCCTACCGGGAATTTGCGGGAACCTGAATTTGGAGCTGAACGGGCAGATATTATAGTGGTTACAAAATGCCCCTCAAATCTTAACAAAACTGAACAGGAGCATATTAGAACGAAACTTGAGTTGCGTAATTACCAGGAGCTGTTTTTTACTTCAATCAGGTATTCAGAAGAAATCATTTCCGAAGAAAAAAGAATAATGCTTAAGGATCTACAATCTTCGCCATTCACTCTGGTTACCGGTATAGCCAGGCCCGAACCTTTATTGAAATATCTGGGAGGGGAAAATCTTAAATTTGAGCATAAAGCTTTTGGGGACCATCATAATTTTAATTCTTCTGAAATCCTTGAATTGCAAAAGAAAAATCTGATACTTACCACCGAGAAAGATTATATGCGACTTGAAAAAAGAATATCTAAAGAGAAGTTGTTTTATCTGCCCATTGAAGTGTCCTTTTTAAATGGGGAAATGGAATTTCTTGAAGAAATTCTGGACTTTGTTAACCATAATGTTCTTAGTGAGAATAGGTAGTTTTTACCAGAGGTTCTTTATCGTAACTAAGTAATTTAAAAAGCTTTTTATCTTTAAGGATATCCCGGTAATTAAACTCCTTTCCATCAATAAGAACACGGTCAGAGATTAGTCTCGCTCCGTGACTGTAATCTACATAGGTGTTGATGTGGCCGTTATAAAGGGGTTGAATAGGCTCTCCGTTTAAGTTATGCCAACCGTAAATATTCACATGCCTGGTTCGGATAGTATCGCGGAGTTTATGAGAAATAACGATGTCTTTTTTGGTCCCGGCAACGAAGGTACCGGGAAGAAAACCTGCTGCTGTTATCTGAGCCTGGATTACCCTGGAGTGATCGTAAAAAATATCTACAGTTTCATTTCTGTTCTTTCTGGGTATGTAGTTAAAGGGCTCTAATTTTAATTCGGCGTGACGATAGATTATATCTGTTACTTTGGGCGTAGGTAGTGAAGCATTGAAAGTATTTGCCACTTTTTGGGCTGTTAATGGACCGATGGGAACAATGAAATAATCTTCTTCATTTCCGACCGTAAGGTAATCGGGAGAGACAAATAAGTTAAGAACCCGGGGTTTACCCAAAGCGTCTTTTTGAATTGTTGTGATTTTTTTCCAATCTAGAAGAAATTCAGGAAAATTACCACTAAGCAATTCCTGAGAGATCAGGGATTCTCTTCTTTCAAAATCAAGCTCCCGAATTTGCTCATAAAATTCAGACCCTGATTTTGTTTTTTGAGCCATCAAAGATCCCGTGCTCATTCCTAAATACAGAAGAAAAATTAAAATAAAATTAATTCTTAACCCCATTAGTAATTAAGTTATTAACTGGAATAAAAATGAGGTGCGCAGGCACCCCATTTTTCTTTTTGGCTAATTCAAACTATATATGTTGTACTCTGCGATATATAATTTTACTAGCCTCGTGTTTATCAAAGCATATGCCAAAAGGCTAAACCGTTGATTCTCTTAGTGCTAAATGATTGTTAATCTTCCTATAGAATTCTTCGGTCTTGTATGGTTTTGGGATAATATCACTAAAGCCATTCCCATAGAATTCGTCAAGATTGTCATCCAGAGTAACCGCCGTTAAGGCGATAATCGGGATGTTGCTATTAAACTTTCTGATTTCGGCGGTGGCTTCAATACCACTTATTCCCGGCATGTGAATATCCATAAGCACAAGATCGAAATCCTCAGATTTTATTTTTTCTATCGCGTCGGTACCGTTATCAGCTACATCGCAAATAATGTCGTTCTTCTCCAAAATCTTCCTGGTGATCATTTGGTTGATCTTGTTGTCTTCAACCACCAGAATTTTTTTACCTTTCATTACCTCCGTGTTATCAATGGTAGAAGGGAGTTCTGAAGTTTCATTATTCTGGTATTCTTCGGCTTCAAATTTAAGTTCGAAAGTAAAACAGGATCCTTTGCCCAGTTCGCTTTCCAAATTAATATCACTTCCCAGGAGATGAAGTAGGTTTTTAACAATAGACAAGCCAAGCCCGGTACCCCCGAATTTTCGGTTTATCTGGGTAGAACCCTGCGTGAAATTTTCAAAAATGGCTTTTTGTTTTTCCTTGGTGATGCCTTCACCATTATCTTTTATTTCAAAGTTTAACCAAATAAAAGGACCGTCTTGTTTAGCTTTTTTGACACTTATCCAGATATCTCCGTCTTCGGTAAACTTGATGGAGTTCCCTATTAGATTAATAAGAATCTGCGAGATCTTAAGTGGGTCTCCCTTTAGTTTACGAGGAATCTCTTTATCAAAATTAAAGTGGATTTTTGTGTGTTTATCATCGGCTGAATTCTTAAGAGCAATAAGTACATCTGAAATTCTTTTCTCCAGGTTAAAACTGGCCTCCATAATTTCCACCTTATTGGCCTCAAGTTTATTAAGGTCCAGAATATTATTGATTAGCGATAACAGGTATTCCCCGGAAAACTTCAGGGAATTTAAGTGCTCTTTCTGGTTTTCGGTTGGGCTCTCTTCCAGTAATAAATGGGTTAGACCGGTTACGGCGTATAACGGAGTTCGGAGCTCATGGGTGATTGTAGAGAGAAACTGCGCCTTAGCCATAGATGCTTTCTCTGCATTTTCTTTGGCTTTGGTGAGTTCGGTGTTTTTCTTCTGAAGTAATTCGTTAGCTCTTGCTCTTAAATTATTGTTTTTGTAAAGCGATAAAGTTAGTAGAGAAAGAATTGTGATTAAAGCTACACTTAAAATCGTTGTGAGCTTATTTACTTTTAAAGATCGTTCCTGCTCGGCGTTTTGCAAGGCCAGTTCATTAAGGCTGCTTTTCATGGCATCAACCCCATAACGGGTAGTGGCATCTACCGCTATGGCTTCCTTGTTCATATTGTAAGTGGAATCTCTAATCATGTTACTGATTTTTAGAAATTCCAGGGCTTTTTCAGGGTTGCCCATTTCTTCGTGAACCTCACTAAGTCCCTTGTTGGTACTCATCAACATTCCAGTGAAATTCTGATCGATTCCAATATCACTTGCTGCCTGGAGATCGGCGAGGGCTAAATTGAAGTTTTTTAATGCAGCATGAGTTCTGCCCCGATAAAAATGGAGGCGGGATATCTCGTAAAGATCAGGAGTTTCATCGTTTTTTAGGTATTCTTCAGCTTTATTAAAATTAGAAAGTGCTAAAGATAGATTTTGATCCAGGTTTAAATTAAGGATTCCCCGGTTTAGGAGGATAATTCCAAAGTATTCTGTATTGTTGTTTTTAATGGATAAACTTTCAGCAAGATTTAAATACTTGTGCGCCCGGTTGCTATCTCTTTCTGAATTAAGGATCTTGGCGTATGTAATATAACTATAGGCCAGACCCATTTCATCTTCAATTTCCCGTTGGATAGAAATAGCACGGTTCAATTCGGTGGTAGCTCTGCTATATTCATGTCTTATGTAGTACATTTTAGCCAGAATACTACTGGAGAGAGCAATATACTTTTTATTGTTGATAGCTTTAGAAAATTCCAGGGAGGTGTTTAGCTGCTGCAAAGCCTTGTCGAAATCCAGAACATTTATTGATTTTTCAGCCTCGCTCAGAAGCCTTTGGATTTCTGCATTGGTTTCTTCAACCTCATCAACATCCTGGGATGGTAAGGTAGATGAGAAAATTATAAAAAATACCCATATATGTGTAAAGTTCATCACTTGGGGTGGTTGGCAGCTAATTTGTTGTTAAATATAGTTAATTATCATTAACCGCTGAAATTAAATCGATAAGCCTGCTGGAATATCCTATTTCGTTGTCGTACCATCCTATAAGTTTTACTAGTCTTCCGCCTATCACAGAGGTCATTTGTGCGTCAAAAATGCAGGAATGGGTGTTGCCCTGTATGTCTATTGAAACTATTGGATCTTCTGTATAACTTAAAATGTCTCTCAGACTTGATTCAGAAGCTTCCTTAAATAGTTTGTTTACTTCCCCAATTGAGGTTTTTTTCTTAATATTCAGGGTCATATCCGTTAGGGAACCATTGGGAACCGGAACCCGAATTCCGCAGCCTCCAATAACATCTTGTAAACCTGGGAAAATATGGGTTAATGCCTTAGCAGCACCCGTGGTGGTTGGGATTATAGATTGTGCCGCTGCCCTGCTTCGTCTAAGGTCACGGTGTGGCTTATCATGTAGACTTTGATCTGATGTATAGGAGTGAACCGTGGTGATATAAGCCTGCTCTACTTCGAAATTATCGTGAATAATTTTAAGCATTGGTGCGGCATTATTTGTTGTGCAGGAGGCATTAGAGATAATTCTCTCTGTACCATCAAGAATATCCTCATTAACCCCTAATACCACCATTTTAATCTTGTCGTCCTGTGGTGGCACCGAAAGAATCACTTTCTTTACGCCTTCTTTTAAATGATGCTGAAGATCTTCGGTTGTTTTAAATTTCCCTGAGGCCTCCACTACATAATCCACTTTGAGATCCTGCCAGTTAAGTTCTTTAGGATGAGATTTATTCTGGAGTTTCACAAAAACCCCGTCAACCAAAAAACCATCTTTAGAAGCATCAACTTTATTTTTCAGAACTCCATGAATACTATCGTATTTCAATAAATGAATTAGGGTGGAGGCATCGGCAACATCATTAACGGCTACAACCCTTATATAGGGGTGATCAATTAATAACCTAAAAAGGTTGCGCCCTATACGACCAAAACCATTTATAGCAATATTGATTTCTGCCGGCATTGAAGGCTCTTGTTAGTTTATGTGTTTTTGTGCTTTATAAGAGGAGCGTACCAAAGCACTGCTTTCTACATGCCGGAATCCAAGATCCAATCCAATAGCCTCGTATTTTTTGAATTGATCTGGTGTTACAAACTGTTTCACCGGTAGATGTTTTTTGCTGGGTTGCAGATATTGGCCAATGGTTACAATATCTACTCCTGCGTCTTTTAAATCGTGAAGAGTTTGAATTACCTCGTCCTCCTGTTCTCCAAGACCTAGCATTATACCCGATTTTGTTCGGTTGATGCCCTGGTCTTTCAGGTAGCGTAAAACTTCAAGGCTTCGCTCGTATTTTGCCTGGATTCTAACTTCGCGGGTTAAACGTTTTACGGTTTCCATATTATGAGAGACCACTTCAGGAGCAACTTCTATTATACGGTCTAAATTTCTTTCATTTCCCTGGAAATCCGGAATAAGCGTTTCCAAGGTGGTTTCGGGGTTCATCCTACGAATCGCCTTTACCGTCTCAGCCCAGATTATGGACCCCATATCTTTAAGATCATCGCGGTCTACACTTGTGATAACCGCGTGTTTGATCTTCATGAGTTTAATAGAGCGGGCAACTTTTTCAGGTTCATCCCAGTCTACGGTCTCCGGTCTTCCGGTTTTAACTCCACAAAATCCACAGGAGCGGGTACAGATATTTCCCAGAATCATAAAAGTTGCGGTACCTTCACTCCAGCATTCACCCATATTAGGGCAACTTCCAGAGGTGCAGATAGTATGAAGATCATATTTAGCTACCAGGTTACGTAGCTCGGTGTATTTTTTTCCGGTGGGCAACTTAACCCTTAACCATTTAGGTTTTGATTTTGTCCGGGTTTCTTTAGGGGATAATGTCTCTGTACTCATAGCAAAATTCAATTGGTCAAAGATACAATAATCTGTCTAATTGCATAAATTAGACAACCTTTGTTCTTATTGCTTACAGTCTGTTTCTGTTTTCAATAATTTCTGCCAGAAGTTTCTTTGCTCTAAGCAGTTTGACCTTAACATTATTCATGGGCTCATTTAGGGCCTCGGCAATTTCTTTATAGGATTTTTCCTGGAAATATCTAAGGTTTATCACCTCCTGGTAATGGGGTTTTAATTGCTTGATATCGGTAAGTAATTGGTCAAGATGCTGGTCTTTTATGAGCTTGTCTTCAATGGTAGGGGTTTCATCGGCAATTCTGTGAACCTGCGTAACATTTTCTGAAGTGGTTTTAGATCTTATCGAAGCGTTTTTTTTCCGAATTAGGTCTACATGAAGATTTTTTGAGATTGCAATTAACCAGGTGCTGAAGGAATAACTCTCGTCAAAAGTATGGATCTTGTTAAAAGCCTTGGAAAAAGTTTGAATACTGATGTCCTCAGCCTCATACTCATCCCTGGTCTTTTTAAGTTGAAAACCGTACACGTCATTCCAGAATTTATCCAGGAGATAATTGAAAGCAGTCTGGTTCCCATCTTTGGCAGCTTTTATTTTGGTGAGCAACTCCTCCCGGTTTATTTCCAATGGCTTGGTTTTGAGAAAATATTAGCTATAAAAATACTTAATTGCGATAGGATTAAAAATACTTCTAAAAACGGAAATAACCAAACCACGTCTGTTTCTTCAAGTTTTCTTGCCGACTTGTAAAAGACTAAAAATTCCAGCAACAAAACAAAGCCTAAAGTTGATAGAACAATTACCGGATAAACTTGTATAATCAAAAGGATAGGCAGTAGAAGCCAGAAGAATAATTTCGAGATAAAAAATAAGCCAAGGAGTACTTTATGTTTTGGCCGATAGTGTCTGGCAACAGAAACGTGCCTTCTTTTCTGCTGAAACCATTCTTTAAAAGTTGTCTTGGGAACACTTCGGGTAATTGCTTCTTTATCAAAGCATATAGCTGTGTTGTGTGCGGTGGCGGCTTCATTGATAAAAAGATCGTCATCTCCCGAGCGCAGATGTAAATGACTTGCAAAACCCTTTTGAGCATAAAATTCTTTTGAAGTATAAGCAAGATTCCGACCTACTCCCATGTACGGACTTCCGAGCTTTGCATAGGAAAAATACTGTACGGCCGTAAGCAGGGTCTCAAACCTTATTAATTTATTCAAAAAGGAGTTTCTATGCTTAAAATAACCACCGTAACCCAGAATAATACTTTTTTCTGCGCTAAAATTCTGGACCATTCCTTCAATCCATTTGGTTGATTGGGGAGCACAGTCGGCATCGGTGAATAAGAGGTGAGAGTTTCTGGCCTTTTTTATGCCCAGGGTAAGAGCGTATTTTTTATTAGCCCAGAAAGCTTCGTTATTCTGAACATTCACAATCTTTATTCGGCCATTTATTTTCTGAAATTCCTCGATAACCTCGAGAGTGCTATCAGTAGAAGCATCATTTATCGCGATAACCTCGAAATCGGGGTAATCCTGATCCAGAATAGAGGGAAGAAAACTTCTTAAATTTTCAGCCTCATTTTTTGCACAGATAATTACAGAAACCGGGAACCCGGTTTTTTCCAAGTTTCGGGTCCTGGCGTTGGCAAAAGATAGGAAGGCCAGAAAAAAAACAATATTAATTAAACTGAATAATAAATAGAAACCGAGTAAAGTAAGGGCCATTCAGTTATGAAATCTGTTTCCCTCTTTTATCGGTGCTGCAATTACCCATTTCTTCAGGCATCTTTCCGCAAAAACTGCAGGACTCACCTTCTTTATTTAAATATGGACTTTGACTTGCACAGGTTCCGGCAAATTTTCCATCTTTCTTACTCCAAATCTTTATAGCAAGCCCTGCAAAAGCAAGAGCAAGCAATACTATACTTATAATTATTAGTTTCATGGTGATAAATTTCTTTTGCAAAAATAACAATAAAAACAGGATTGGTAAAATTAGACGGGACATTAGGAAAAGCTTTACACTATTTAACTAAAGATTATACGTAAATATCTGGTTGTGTTTTTGTTACGCGATAAATTTGCCGCTTAATAAATTAAATAAATCTATTATGAAAATCAGTAAGATTTTAGTATACTATTTTTAGGACTCTTTGTGTTTACCTCTTGTGAAGATGGAAAGAAAAAAGCCGAAGAAGAAAAGGAGAAATTAGAAAGGCAGGAGGCCGAAAGGGCTGCTGAATTGCAGGCCGAAGAAGAACGGATGGAATGGGAGGCTAATAGTATTGCTGCAAAAACCATGGAAGATGATTCCCTGAGTTCTTTCGCTGGTGCTTTACAGAATGCCGAACTTGCACAAGCTTTTACTGAAGAGGAGGGGCCTTATACTATTTTTGCTCCTACCAATGAGGCCTTCGAAAAGGTAGATCAGGCCACTTTGGATACGCTAATGAAAAGTGAAAACCGCGAAGAATTAAGCGAGCTTCTTAAATATCATGTAGTGGAGGATGAGATTACTGCAGAGGAGCTTTCTGAAAGGATTGATGAGGGTAACGGTGAATATACTATTACGACCTTAAGTGGGGCTTCCCTAACCGCTCTAAAGAGTGGAGATGATATCCTTCTCAAAGATGAGAACGGCAATACTGCCAAAATTACTAAAACTGATTTAGAGGCCTCAAACGGTGTAATTCATCAAATTGATGGAGTGGTTATGAGAAAAAAATCTTAGAGACTTAATCATCAAAAAAAGTTAAAACTTAAAAACAACCTGCAATTGCAGGTTGTTTTTTTATGAAATATTGGGTAAAAGGTTGAGGTATAAAAAAAGCTTCATTTCCTGTAAAGGAAATGAAGCTCCTCAATAAGGCATTTAGCCTTGAAAGATTCAATATTTCCTACACTGGGATTATCCAGATCAGGTTATGCGGGTATGATCTCAGCCTAAGCACCCCGATATTGATGTAATAAAGATAGGAAATAACAAAAGGAAATTTGACAAGAAACTCTTAAAAAATCCTTTTTAAGACGTAGGAGTTGTTAAATATTTTCTTACAAAATTTTAGATTATATTCACTTCGGGTTCCAACTTTATTCCGAATTCTGAATATATCTTATTTTTGATTTCCCGAGAAAGGTCCAGTAATTCTTCACCTGTGGCCTCGCCGTAGTTTACCAGCACCAGGGCCTGGTTTTTATGTACTCCGGCATCGCCCCTTCTGTAGCCTTTTAAACCTGCCTTATCGATAAGCCAGCCGGCGGGTACTTTAACCTGGTCTTCACCAATGTAATAGGAAGGGATCTCCGGAAATTTTTCCTGAAGCTTTAAGTATTCCTCTTTATTTATTATTGGATTTTTAAAAAAACTTCCACTATTACCTAACACCCGCGGGTCTGGTAATTTAGACTGCCGGATAGCAATTACAGCATTGGAAATATCTTTTATGCCCGGTTTCGTAATCTTTTCTCCGGTCAACCAATCCTTTATGGCCCCATATCCGGTACGCAATTTATGATGGTTTTTACTCAACCTAAACCTAACCGAAGTAATGATGTATTCCCCCTTTAATCTTTGCTTAAAAACAGAATTTCTATAGCCGAATTCGCAATCCTTTGGCTTGAAGGTAACTTCTTCCAGGGTTTGTATATGTATTGCATTGCAGGATTCAAATACATCCTTCAGCTCTACGCCGTATGCACCAATATTCTGAATAGGGGAGGTGCCTACATTTCCTGGAATGAGCGAGAGATTCTCGAGTCCGCCAAAATCGTGATCCAGTGCCCATAAAACAAACTGATGCCAGTTTTCCCCGGCACTGGCTTCAACCACAACTGCATCTTCTGTTTCAGAAATGATCTTTCGGCCGGTTAAGCCAATATGAATTACTGTTTTGTTAATATCCTGGGTGAGGAGCATATTGCTGCCACCCCCCAGGATAAATATTTCTGATGCATAGGTTTGCTGAAGTGCCTTCCTTAAATCTTCATAAGAAGAAACCGAAATAAACTTTTGGGCCTTTGCGTCTATGCCAAAAGTGTTATAATTCTTTAAAGAAGTATTTTCAGTAACCTGCATATCAACCTATTTGTTGTATTTCTTTAAGGCTACTTCCAGTATTTCAATAGCTCGTATCAGGTTTTCTTTTTTCAATACATAGGCAATCCTAACCTGATTAAGCCCGGTATTGGGTGTGGAATAGAACCCGGCAGCGGGAGCTACCATAATGGTTTCGTTGTCCATTTCGAATTCTTCCAGCAACCATTGCGCAAAATCATCGGCATTTTCAACAGGGAGTTGGGCGATACAGTAAAATGCTCCTTTTGGTTTTGCCACCTTTACTCCTTCAATTTTTTCGAGTCCTTCAATTAGAATATTTCTTCTACTGGTATATTCTTCAATTACTTCATCAAAGTATTCCTGCGGGGTTTCTAAGGCGGCTTCACTGGCAATTTGTGCAAAAGTTGGAGGGCTAAGCCTGGCTTGGGCAAATTTCATTGCTGTTTTCATCACCTCCTGGTTTTTTGATACAAGACAACCAATCCTTGCACCACACATGCTGTAACGTTTGGAAACAGAATCGACCATAATAGCGTTTTGAGCAAGTTTAGGAATACTCATAATAGAGTGATGTTTAACTCCATCATAAGCGAATTCGCGGTAAACCTCGTCTGCTACGATAAAAAGATCATGTTTAAGGGCGATCTCTGCTAGCTGCTCGATCTCATTTTTGGTATATAAATAACCGGTAGGATTTCCCGGGTTACATAGAATAATTGCTTTGGTTTTTTCGCTTATTAATGCTTCAAAATCTGAAATAGGAGGTAATGCAAAATTGTTCTCTATAGAACTTTTTATTGGGACAATATTTACCCCTGAAGCAGTAGCAAAACCATTGTAATTAGCATAGAATGGTTCAGGAATAATCACTTCGTCTCCGGGATCGGTAATGCTTCCCATGGCAAACATCAAGGCTTCAGAACCTCCGGTGGTCACAATAATTTCATCTGCGTTTACCGGGATATCGTTTTTCTTATAATATGCAGCCAGCTTATTTCGGTAAGATTCAAAACCTGCCGAATGGCTGTAAGACAGTACCTCTATATCGTTGGTCTTTACTGCATCAAGGGCGGCCTGAGGAGTTTTTATATCGGGCTGTCCAATGTTTAACTGATAGATCTTACGACCCTTTCTGGTAGCTGCTTCAGCATAAGGAACCAGCTTGCGTATAGGTGACTCGGGCATGTTTCTACCCTTATTAGAAATATTAGGCATGATTTACATTTTTAATGGTATGCAAAAATGCAAAATTATTGTCACAAAGTTGGCCGGCTTATGGTCATTATTTTGTGAATATTTCATAAATTATCGCAGGATGAAAAAGATTGTGATTTTCTGGTTGTTAATAATTTGGTTGGCTGGCTTAACCTCCCCTCTTACAGCCCAAAACGAATATCGAATAGATAATAAAAAAGCATATTTTAAATTACCTTTTCAGTTGATTAATGACTTGGTGATTGTTCCTGTGAGTGTCAATGGTGTCGAACTATCTTTTTTGCTTGATACAGGGGTTAACGCTACTTTGATTTTTGCGATAGATGGGGAAATTCCTAACGTTAAAAATACCAGGAGAATCTTTCTTAGGGGATTAGGAGCAGGGGAACCGGTTATGGCTTTGAAAGCTGTAAACAACACCGTCAAACTTGGCGATGCGATAAGCGAAACCGAAACTCTTTATATTCTTGATGAAGAATTGATAGGTCTCTCCAACCGGCTTGGTATTGAGTTAAACGGGATTCTGGGCTATGACTTCTTCCGCCATTTCATAGTAGAGTTTAATTATCGCAGGAAATTCATTAAGGTATATGCTCCAGCGAAATATAAATATAAGAAGTGTAGACGTTGCGAGGACCTTCCTTTGATTTTTGACGAAAACAAACCTTATCTTGAGGCTGAAGTTGTATCGAATGGACAGAAGCATACCCTAACTTTCCTTTTGGATAGCGGTTCGGGCGATGCCGTCTGGATTTTTACTGATGAAGAGTCTGGAGTCAATGTTCCCTCCCCATCTTTTGAAGATTTTCTTGGATACAGCATAAGTGGAAGTGTTTATGGAAGAAGGAGCAGGATAAAATCCTTAAGTTTGGGTGATTTGAAGCTCAAAAAAGTTATTGCCAGTTTTCCCGATAGTCTTTATATCCAGAATATTTCACTCTTCGATAAACGCAATGGGAGTATAGGAAGCCAGATACTGAAACGTTTTCACTATACCCTGGATTACCCCGGAAAGAACCTTCGCCTTAAGCCAAATTCAGATTTCAGGAGGTCTTTTGAATATAATATGAGTGGGGTAGTGGTGAAACATAGCGGACAAAGATTTGTAAGGGATTATGATACCCCACCACCCTTTTTTGATGTTGAAGAAGTTCGGGAAGATAGTCTCGAGGTCTCAGAAAGCACCTATCGGCTTAAATTCTCCCTGGCACCACAATATCAAATTGCCGAGATCAGGCCAGGTTCTCCGGCAGAAGAAGCCGGATTGCAAACCGGAGATATAATCCTTGAAATTAATGGGAATCCCGCCCATAAATATTCTCTGGATAAAATATCAAATTTATTTACTTCCCGTGAGGGGAGAAAGATAAAATTGCTTGTGGAAAGAGACCTAAAAGAGATGAAATTCTCTTTCAAACTTAAACGAATTCTATAAAAAAAAGCTCCTGTCAAAGGCAGGAGCTTTTAGTGAATTTTATTGGGTATTTACAAAGTATCGTTGTCTACCACTTTCCCTTTTATCTTAAGGGCTTTGGTAGGAACATCAGAATTTGAATAAACGGTAACCGTTTTTCTTATTGGGCCAACCCTTTTTGTATCGTATTTTACCTCGATTTCTCCGGTTTCCCCGGGCATAATCGCTTCTTCGGGTTTCTTCGGAATCGTGCATCCACAACTGGAAGTCACATTCTCGATCACTAAAGGTGCATTTCCGGTGTTGGTGAATTCAAAAACACGAACCCCGTCACTACCTTTCTTAATTTCACCGTAATCAATAGTTTCTGTTTTAAATTCCATTTTTGCAGTATTCTGAGCGGTAACAACACCAACTCCGGCTAAAACAAAAACAGCAATTGCAATTAACTTTTTCATATCTCATGATTTAGAAGTCTTGAAAGCCTGGGCTTTTAAAGAACTTTGGTTGAACACAGCCTTAAAGAAGGCTTGATAATTTAGTTTTTTCGGAACAGTAAATATAAGCTGAATTAGAGTTATTCACAAAATTATATTCAATTCAACTCCTTTTAAATTCCTTAACTAATGGTTACTTTTGCCATTATTTTCAAAAACCAGACCAATTATGGCGATAGCTTCCAAATATGACGCGAAACAAGTAGAGGAAAAATGGTACAAGTACTGGATGGAAAACCGGTATTTTCATTCTGAAGTAGACCAGCGAGAACCTTACACTATTGTAATTCCTCCTCCAAACGTGACCGGAGTTTTGCATATGGGCCATATGTTGAATAACACTATCCAGGATGTACTGGTAAGAAGGGCCAGACTCAAAGGCTATAATGCCTGCTGGGTGCCCGGAACCGATCACGCATCCATTGCCACGGAAGCTAAAGTGGTTGCAAAACTTAAAGCTGAAGGAATTGATAAAAATAGCCTTACCCGTGAGGAATTTCTACAACATGCCTGGGAATGGACTCATAAACATGGGGGTATTATTCTGGAACAGCTTAAAAAGCTGGGTGCTTCATGTGATTGGGACCGTACCAAATTCACCATGGATGAAAAAATGTCGGCCTCGGTTATAAAAGTTTTTGTGGACCTTTATGAGAAAAATCTGGTTTACCGTGGTTACCGTATGGTGAACTGGGATCCGGAAGCAAAAACCACCTTGTCTGATGAGGAAGTAGTTTACCAGGAAAAACAAGGTAACTTGTATTACCTCAATTATAAAATTGCCGGAAGTGAAGAGATGGTAACTATTGCTACAACTCGCCCCGAAACCATTCTTGGTGATACTGCTGTGTGTATAAACCCCAATGACGAACGCTTTACACATCTAAAAGGGAAAAAAGCTATAGTGCCGGTTTGTAAGCGGGAAATTCCCATTATTGAAGATGAGTATGTAGATATGGAATTCGGTACCGGCTGCTTAAAGGTTACTCCGGCCCACGACGAGAATGATAAAATGCTGGGCGATAAACATAATCTGGAAGTTATAGACATCTTTAATGATGATGCTAGCCTCAATGATTATGGCTTACATTATAAAGGGAAAGATCGCTTTGTTGTTAGAAAAGAGATAATTGGGGAGCTGGAGGAGCTTGGGGTTTTGCTTAAAACCGAAGAACACATTAATAAAGTGGGTACAAGTGAACGCACCGGTGCTGTGATAGAGCCAAAATTGAGTGACCAGTGGTTCCTTAAAATGAAAGAGATGGCACAGCCTGCTTTAGAAGCAGTGGTTAATAAGGATATTAATCTTGTACCTGAAAAATTCCTGAACACTTATAAGCACTGGATGGAAAATGTTCGGGATTGGAACATTTCAAGACAGCTTTGGTGGGGACATCAAATCCCGGCCTGGTATTACGGAAATGGCAAAGAGGATTTTGTAGTAGCAGAAACCGAAGCTGCCGCTCTGGAAAAAGCTAAGGAGAAATCCGGAAATCAAAATCTAATTACTTCAGATCTCTCCCGGGATAAGGATGCGCTGGATACCTGGTTTTCATCCTGGTTGTGGCCAATGAGTGTTTTCAATGGCATTCTGGAGCCGGAAAACCCTGAAATAGAATATTACTATCCAACTAATGATCTTGTTACTGCTCCTGAAATTCTGTTTTTCTGGGTAGCACGTATGATCATGGCTGGTTACGAATATCGTGGAGAAAAGCCCTTCAAAAATGTATATCTCACAGGAATTGTACGGGACAAACAACGCCGTAAAATGTCTAAATCTTTGGGGAATTCACCAGATCCGCTTGGATTGATAGACCAATATGGTGCCGATGGGGTAAGAGTTGGAATGCTGTTGAGTTCGCCTGCCGGAAACGATCTTATGTTCGAGGAAGAACTTTGTAAACAGGGTAGTGCCTTCAGTAATAAAATTTGGAATGCATTCCGTTTGGTGAAAGGCTGGGAAGTTTCAGAAGAAAAAGAACAGTCTGAAACTTCAAGAATCGCGATTAATTGGTATACCGCTAAATTCAGAAAAGGCCTTGCCGAAATCGAAGATCACTTTTCAAAATATCGTATCAGCGACGCTTTGATGTCTACCTATAAACTGGTTTGGGACGATTACTGTTCCTGGTTCCTGGAGATGGTGAAACCCGCATATGGTGAGCCTATTGATACCACGACATATAAAGCGGTGATTTCAATTCTGGAGGATAATCTTAAGATTCTTCATCCGTTTATGCCATTTGTATCTGAAGAAATTTGGCAGGAAATCACCACCCGAACTCCTCAGGAGGCCCTTATCGTCGCTAAATGGCCGGAATTAAATGAGTTTGACCAAACTATTATTGAGGAGTTTACAATTGCTTCTGAAGTGATTGCCGGAATAAGGAAAATAAGAAAAGAGAAAAATATATCTTTTAAAAACACCATAGATTTTATGGTGTTGAATAACGAAAATACTTCCGAAGTATTCGATTCGATTATCAGGAAAATGGGTAATATCGCCGAATTTCAAACCGTAGATAAACAGGTGGAAGGAGCGCTTAGCTTCCGGGTAAGATCAAATGAATACTATATCCCCATCACCGGAGCCGTGGATGTTGAGGCCGAGATTACTAAAATGGAAGAAGAACTTGAATACACCCGTGGTTTTCTAAAAACTGTGAACAAAAAACTTTCAAACGAGCGTTTTGTAAATAATGCTCCCGAAAAGGTAGTGGCAGTAGAAAAAGCGAAAAAGGCTGATGCCGAGGCCAGGATCGAAGCTCTGGAAGCGAGTTTGAAAAACTTGAAATAATATTAATGGGAGGAAGAAATATTGGCGATCTAACCTATTAGGTTATTTTGCCAATATGTTCTTCTACAAGGGATATATATTTTTCCTGAGCGTCTTTTTTCCTGAGGTCTTTTACCTGCACCAAGGCATTTATCTTGAAAGCGCTTCTTAGGTCACCCTGTTCAAAAGGGGGTAAATAGAAGCCGTTCTTCTCAGTGGCTCTTTTATAATAAGCATAAAAACTTAGCATAATATCCGGTGGGAAACTAAGGTTTGTTGTACTGGCCAATTCGTATGCCCTATTGAATCTTTCTTCTATTAAATCTGACATTGTTAATCCTCCTCAATTTTTGCGATCACGCTTAAACCGCCTTTCACTTTCTGATTTAATTTTACCGTCAATGGAGTATCAACGGGTAAAAGAACATCTACTCGGGAACCAAATTTAATAAAGCCGCTATCGCTTCCCTGGATAACTTCAGAGCCTTCTTCAGCATAATTGACTATGCGCTTGGCTAAAGCTCCTGCAATTTGCCTGTAAAGTACTTCACCGGCAAGAATATTTTTAACAACCACCGTTGTGCGTTCGTTTTCTTCACTTGATTTAGGATGCCAAGCAACTAAAAACTTCCCGGGATGGTACTTGCTGTATATCACTGTTCCGCCTACGGGATGCCGGGTAACGTGAACATTTAGAGGTGACATAAAAATAGAAACCTGTAACCTTTTATCTTTAAAATATTCTTTTTCATAAACCTCTTCAATCGCAACTACTTTTCCATCTACAGGAGCAACAATATGTGCGTCGTTATGCTGGGTTTTTCTTTTCGGATTTCTGAAAAACTGGATAATCAGCAGGAATAAAAGAATGGAAACCAGTAAAACTGAAAATTTAATCCAGTACCTGTTTATTAAACTATAAGAAAGCACATTTATTGCAATAAGGATTACTGCAGTAAAGGCCATTATTTTATATCCTTCTTTATGAAACATAATTTAATAGGTATAGATATGCATATACAAATGGGCTGGCAAAGATAATACTATCTAGCCTGTCAAACAATCCACCGTGCCCTGGCATTAATTTTCCGCTGTCTTTTACACCGGCCTGTCTTTTGAATTTTGACTGAATCAAATCTCCTAAAGTGCCAAAAACACTTAGTATGACAGCCATTCCCAACCACAGAGGAAAACTTAAAAATTGGGTGTAATAAAAAATAAAAAAACTTGCCACAGCACTAAATACCAGCCCGCCGAGGAAGCCTTCTATAGTTTTTTTAGGCGATATACGCTCAAAGAGCTTATTTCTGCCAAAATTCTTCCCTACAATATATGCAAAAGTATCGTTAGTCCAAATCAGAATAAAGATTCCAACTATTAAATCAGGTCTAAAGAACCCGTGAATAGTGGGGAGAAGGGTTAAAAATATTACTGAAGATATCAGATAGAAAATAATAATTATATATTTCTTCTTTTCAAAAACCGGTATCTTCTGGACTACCATCAAGTCCTTCACCAGGAATAAATTCACAAAAATGGTGATAAAGAGCAGCAATACCGTTGCATCGGGATTAAACTTCAGATAGCTAAAAAGATAAAATAGAAGGGCCTGTACAGCATAAAGAGCATAGCTTTTAAGATGCAGTAATTTTTGCATCTCAATTAGACAAACCAGACCTAAAAGATAGAAAAGACTTATGAACACGAGTTCGTCATGAAGTATTGAAGCAACCAAAATGGATATATACAATAATCCTGAAATTGTCCTGATAATTGCTTCCCTCATGTGTTATAGATCTTCCAGCAGAAGCAAATATAGGTTTTTCGTGCTACTTCCGTAGCTCATGAAATCACCTTCTTTTTGTGTTTCAAAATTTTTAATGGTGGTGATGTTAGATGGTATGCTCTGCTTATTACGTGATTTAATACCTCTAAGCCCCTCACCAATAGTGTCTACCAATTGGCTGGTAGAAGAAATAATCACAAAATTAGCTGGTAATTCATGAAGTTTACATTCTTTTATTTGGTTTGAAGAGATTAAAATAGAACCATCATTAGCGATAAGAAATTCACTGTTAGAAAGGTAAAATGCCGCAGTGCCAGATTTTGTGAACTCCAGGTTGAAGCCTTTAAATCTATCCCTAAGATTAGGATCAAAGCAGCAACATTCCGATTCGTACCAGTCGTTCTCCAGCAGAATATTATCAAAAGCTTCCCTAATCTCTGATTCATCCTCACAATACAGAAATTTCCCGCCGTTATTTTTAAAATTAAGCATAAAGCGCTCATCGGTAGGAAGCTTTACTTCCGGCATGTATTTGCCCCGATCAGCATTTTCAGGAGATTCCTGTTTTTTGTCTGATTTAGATTTAGGGTTTAAGAATCTTCTAAATAGACTCATAGAGTTTGGGTGTGGTTCTAAAGCTCATTTTAACCAAAGGTAAAAAATCTTATTTTAACATACATTAAAATAAGATTTTTTAAAGCTTGGTTATAAACTATTTATTAACGGAGTCGTTTTCTGAAATTTCAGATTCTGTCTCGTCTGATCCATCTTCAGAAGATTTATCGGAATCTTTAGAATTTTCTGATTTTTCAGCTTTCGCTCTCTTTTTAGCTTCTATCTTATCCTGTTCAGCTCTGGCCATATCCTTATCTTTTTCAAAAGGACGGGCCCCAAAGATCTTCTCAAGGTCATCCTTGAAAATAACTTCTTTGTCCAGCAGAATATCAGCAAGTTGAGTTAGTTTGTCCTTGTGTTTTGTGAGCAGGGCTACAGCACGTTGATATTGGGCTTCAATTAGATTTGAAATCTCCTTGTCTATTAATTCTGAAGTCTTTTCGCTGTATGGTTTGGTGAAGTTGTATTCACTCTGTCCAGATGAATCATAATAAGTAAGATTTCCTACCGCGTCGTTTAATCCGTAAATAGTAACCATGGCTTTCGCCTGTTTGGTTACTTTTTCAAGATCGCTTAAGGCACCGGTGGAAATCTTGTTGAAGATAACCTTCTCGGCTGCACGCCCCCCAAGAGCGGCACACATTTCATCAAGCATTTGCTCAGGTCTTACAATAAGTCTTTCTTCCGGGAGGTACCAGGCAGCGCCCAGGGATTGTCCGCGCGGTACAATGGTTACCTTAACCAGTGGAGCTGCGTGTTCCAGCATCCAGCTAACTGTAGCATGTCCAGCCTCGTGAAAGGCAATAGCCTTTTTCTCTTCTGGGGTAATAATCTTATTTTTCTTTTCAAGACCACCAACAATACGGTCTACCGCATCAAGGAAATCCTGTTTTCCAACAGCCTTGTTTCCTTTTCTGGCTGCAATAAGGGCAGCCTCATTACATACATTGGCAATATCTGCACCGCTAAAACCGGGGGTTTGTTTTGCAAGGAATTCTGTATCTAGTTCATCTGCCACTTTTTTCAAAGGCTTAAGGTGAACTTCAAATATTTCCTTTCTCTCGTTAAGATCTGGTAAGTCTACATAAATCTGTCGGTCAAAACGGCCAGCACGCATTAGGGCTTTATCCAGTACATCGGCGCGGTTTGTTGCAGCAACTACAATCACATTGGTGTTAGTGCCAAAACCATCCATCTCGGTGAGCAGCTGGTTTAGGGTGTTTTCACGCTCGTCATTAGAGCCGGAAAAATTACTTTTCCCTCTGGCGCGACCAATGGCATCTATCTCATCAATAAAAATAATAGATGGAGATTTTTCTTTCGCCTGTTTAAAAAGGTCTCTTACTCTGGAGGCTCCAACTCCCACAAACATTTCCACAAAATCTGAACCGGAAAGAGAGAAGAAAGGTACTTTGGCCTCACCTGCAACGGCTTTTGCCAATAGGGTTTTACCTGTACCCGGAGGACCAACAAGTAGGGCGCCCTTCGGAATTTTACCCCCAAGGGAAGTATATTTATCGGGTTGTTTTAGGAAATCTACGATCTCCTGCACTTCTTCTTTGGCGCCTTCGAGACCGGCAACATCCTTAAAGGAAGTTTTTACATCGGTATTCTGGTCGAAGAGCTTAGCCTTGGATTTTCCTATATTGAAGATCTGTCCACCGGCGCCACCGCCACCGCCACTGCTCATTCTTCTCATAATAAAGATCCAGATCCCAATTATAAGTACAAATGGCAATAAGGTTATGAAAATTTCACCCCAAACATTACTTTGCGTGTCATAAGTGACCACCGTGTCCAGGTTCTCCTCTTTTTTAATTTCAGAAATACTGTTTTCAAAGTTCTGAAGATCTCCAAATTGAAAAGTATAAGCCGGGGTTTCGCCGGTAGCAAAGATTTCAGGATCCTGTGATTTTTTATGAATTTCCTTTTGCTTAGCCTCTTCGGTTAGGAACACCTGTGCCTGATTTTTATTGATGATGACAACTTTTTTGACATCACCATTTCTAAGGAAAGTCTGAAATTCAGCTGGATTTGTTTTGGCCGGTTCATTAAAACCGCCACCACTGAAGAAATTAATTCCTAAAAATACTAAGATTATCGCGGCATAGATCCAGTATGCACTAAATTTTGGTTTCTTCGGATCGATATTTTTCTTGGGTTGTTCTTTCGCCATACCTGGTAGGTCTTATAAGATTTAGTAATTAGTCTCTATAGAGGTGATCTTCGCATCACCCCAGAGGCTTTCAATGTCGTAAAATTCCCTGATGTGCTTTTGGAAAACGTGTACTACTACATTCACATAATCCATTAAAACCCACTCGGCATTTTCACTGCCTTCAATATGCCAGGGTTTGTCTTTTAGGGCTTTACTTACCGTTTTTTGGATAGAGTTGACTATGGCGTTTACCTGCGTGTTTGAAGTACCATTGCAGATGATAAAATAATCACAAACTGTATTTTCAATTTCTCTAAGGTCTAGAATTTCTATGTCATTTCCCTTTACCTCTTCTATCCCTTTTATTATATGTGCAATAAGTTGATCGCTGTTGGTTTCCTTTTTTACCATTAAAATTTTTTATTTTCGCAAAGTTATTACTTTTTAGGCTTTTTTAGAGCCTGTTAACACAAGATTTAACTCCTTTGCGACTTCTTAATTACCTATGCATATAATCAAAGTTAATGCCACCAATTCTACCAACGATTTTGCCCGGGAGCTATACCGAGGAAAATCAAATTTTGAACCTTGCTGTGTGCTGGCTCACGATCAAACTAGTGGGCGTGGCCAGCGCGGTTCAGGGTGGTTGGCAAACCCGGGGCAGAATCTTACTTTTAGTATTCTTTATCCAAAAATAAAGGTAGAAGTAGACCGACAGTTTTTACTTAGCGCAGTGGTCTCAGTGGCAGTGGTGAAGGCCCTGGAAACTTTCAATATCCCTAACCTCAAGGTGAAATGGCCAAACGACATAATGTCAGGAAATTTTAAAGTCGGTGGAATTCTTATCGAAAATATTCTAAAAAATAATCAAATGTCAGCCTCCGTTATTGGAGTTGGTTTAAATGTTAACCAGGTTGACTTTCCAGGTTTACCCCAGGCTGTTTCGTTAAAAATGCTTACAGGGCTTACCTATGAACCGGAGGAGGTGCTTGATGGAATCCTGACCTTGATTGAAAAGGACTTACATTCGATTTCCTCCACAAATCAAAGTCGGGTGCTCGAAGAATATGCCGAAAGAATGTTTAAAAAAGATGTGGTTTCCACCTTTCAATATCCCGATAGCTCTTATCTAACGGGAATCATTCGGGGAGTTACCACTGCAGGAAGACTCAATGTGGAAATTGAGAATTCGGTTTTTAAAACCTTCGACCTCAAAGAACTTAAACTCCTGTATTAAAAACAAAACCCCGGCATTACCGGGGTTGAATATATTTCTGAACTCGACCACCTTTAAAGTTTGGCTGCGTTTTCAGAAAGCGTGTTGATGAATTTTTGAAGCGGACCTTTCACCATCATCGCCATCATCGCATTGAACTTTCCGTCAAATTCCATAAAAACCTCACTTTGCTGCTCCCCAGCCGATTCAATATGAATATTCAAGGCAAAATTAAATTTATCTGAAGTTGACCCTAAAACTACCAATTCTGGTTCTTTGGTTTCTTTGATCTCCAATTGAATTTCCGGCATGCCTTTTAAACCGAATAAAAACCGATCTTCAGCTTTTACCTCAAATTTCTCTGTGCTTTCAGGCATTAATTGCTCGTAATTTTTAACATTGGTTAAAAAATCAAACATTTCCTGCTGATTCTTTCCGGTGGTAACTTTTTTACTTTCTAAATGCATTGTTTATTTTTTCCAGTTGCTTGGGTCTTGCCGCCAATCCTTAAGGGTTTCGGCTTCCGAAGCGTTTATATAATTTGTGCGTTGTGCGGTTTCAAGTAAGTAATCGTAATTGCTTAGAGTGTGCAATTGTACTTCTGCCTGCTTGAAATTATCTTCTGCAGTAGCAAAGCCGTAAGTGAAAATTGCAAGCATTCCCTTTACATTGGCACCGGCTTCCTTTAAAGCTTTTACCGCATTTAAACTGCTCTTTCCTGTGCTTATAAGATCTTCTATCACTACGACGTTTTGTCCTTCTTCCAATACGCCTTCTATTTGGTTTTTTCGACCGTGACTTTTAGGCTCGGGTCTAACATACACAAAAGGCAGACTCAAATACTCGGCAACCAGCATCCCGATGCCAATAGCCCCTGTAGCAACGGCGGCTATCACATCTGGTTTCCCATAGAGTTCCTCGGTTTGACGTGCAAAATGTTCCCTGATGTAGTTCCTTATTGGCGGATAGGATAATACAATCCTATTATCACAATAAATTGGAGATTTCCAACCACTGGCCCAGGTGAATGGTGCTTGTGGTTCTAATTTTATTGCTTTAATTTGCAGGAGTAGTTCAGCAGTTTTGATTGCTGTTTCTTTATTCAAAATCATATTACAAATGTATAAAGTTTTTGTCAATGATGTTCCAATAATCCTTTCTACTAAAAAAGATATTGGCGAAAAATACACATCTTTTCCAATTAAAAAGGTGAAACTTAAGCGCATCATTAAGCAAATTAATAAAGGTGAACTACTCTACGTTAACCTGTATCACGAAGAGGAAGGCAAACTTCTGAAGCATTTGTTTAAAAAACTTCCCGTGGTAACCGCTGGTGGAGGAATGGTTTTTAACGATAAAAATGAGATCTTATTTATTTACCGCAATAAGCGCTGGGACTTGCCCAAAGGGAAAACTGAAAAAGGTGAGGATATTGCAGCTTCAGCGGTAAGAGAAACCGAAGAGGAGACCGGAGTTAAAGGCTTAAGCATCACCGGATTTCTAGCTAAAACTTATCATGTTTTTAAGAGAAAAGGTAAATTCAGGTTAAAAGTGACCCACTGGTACGAAATGCACACAGATTATACCGGGGAGCTTCTTCCGGAGGCAAAGGAAGGAATTGAAAAAGCAAAGTGGAAAAATTTTGAGAAGTCCCGCAAAGCACTTAAAAAATCCTATGCTAATATCAGGGAACTCTTTCCAAAGAAATATCTATCTGGGAACTCTAAAAACAGGGTAGCGTAAATGAGATTTCTCATAGTGATCAGATCGCTTGTGCAACCAGCTTAATTGGGCGTAAGAATTATTTGCGAAATCTGGTTCCCTGCGCTTTTTCTCCTCAAACTCTTCTCTTAATTCTGAATCTTTTTCCAATAACTCTTTAGCTTCATCCTCAAAAACATACGGTGAAAAGCCTTCCTTTTGTTGCAGTATCGGATCGAAAAAATTCCAGTTAAAAAATGAGTCAGGAGCGGTTGGTTCCAAGGTCTCCAAAAGATATCTTGCACCGTCCTGAAATGTTTTTATATAATAATCTCCTTTTCTAAACTGAACTGAATCTATGCTACTTGAAACCTGGGTGTTTTTGTGCATATAATGCCCTTCATAAACCCGGTCTGAAGTTTCATAATCTGCAATTCTATAACTTTCTACCAGTATTATGGTATCCCTCTCCAGAGGTTCCAACTTAATTTGGTTAAGTTCAAGAAGTTCTGTGACATTCCACCAACCCTGCGGAATGATATAAGCCCGCGGGATATCTATACGGTCTTCAGCTATATAATTATTATAATAATCAATCTCTTTGGTAAAGGGCTTAGCGCGGTTATATTTTAAACGTTGGCCACCGGTAATTTCACTCGTAACTCTTTCTGCTTCATAACCTTTAAAATCCCTTTTGGAAGGGTTTTCCATATCGGGTTTGAAATTGGTTGGATACCAGCGATCTGTAAGGTATTTTCTCCTGGCCCTTTCCCGCAGATCTTTTATGCTCTCTTTATCAGCATCGGTATAATTAATAACGGTGTTCAAAAACTCATAGGTTCCATGAACCCTGTCTTTATATGGTTTCAGCATATGAGTTTCAATCATCATCCCAAGGGTATTGAATAAGGTAGTATATCCTGTAGAATATCTGGGGGTATCCAGAAATTGTGAAAATCCTTCTTCTGGAACCTGGTTGAAAACATTAACATATGGAGTGATCTCCCAGTTCTTCTTCCTTAGAGAATCCTCTATGGCGGGCATCATTTTTTGGTGTAGATATTCGCCCAATTCCCCACCAAGTTTGTTATGTTGTGTGAACAGATGAGTAAGAGTATATTGATAATCGGCCCCATTGCTTACATGAGTGTCTATAAAAACATCGGGTTGTACTTTATGGAATATTTCATAAAAACTACGGGTGTTACGGGTATCGGCTTTAATGAAATCCCGGTTTAGGTCATAATTTCGTGCATTACCTCTGAAACCGTATTCGGCAGGACCATTTTGGTTGGTGCGGCTGGTAGAATTTCGGTTAAGCGCCCCGCCAACATTGTAGATTGGTATGGTGGCGATAATAGTGTTTTTAGGGGTTGAAATTGAATCCCCGGCTAAATCCCGGAACAAGAGCATTGTGGCGTCTATCCCATCGCTCTCCCCGGGATGAATCCCGTTGTTGATAAGAATTATCCCGTTTTCCTCTCTTAAATTATCAAAATTGAATTTGCCGTTTTGGCTATAAATTGCAAGGTGCAGTGGCTCCCCGCTATCGGTGCTGCCAATTTCTTCAAGGCTTATATTCTCATAGGCATCTGCGAGTTCCTGATAGAATTCTATTACTTCTTCATATGTACCCGTTTCTTTACCTTCAGATTTTTCAAATTTTGTTAAAAAGTCGAAATCGTTTACTAAGCGATATTTTTCCAGATCGCAGGAAATCAATAAAAAAGCCCCGAGAAATACTACAATGAGTTTTTTCATAAAAAAACCTAAATATTTTAGGCATAAACTTACTCAAAAGGCCTTTAGCAGCAAAACCCTTTGAGTATTATTAATCTATTTCGGCTTGTGTGCCTGCTGGCTTTGAGGTATTTTTACATTGAAAAATTATTATTCCGAAGATTTAAATTTAAAAATATTGAAGAATTTATTGTTGTTCCTCCTGGTTCTAACTATTACAGAGCAGGTTGTAAGTCAGAATTTTAAAGGGAAAGTCATAAATGCCGCAACTGCTGAACCTGTGCCAAATGCGCATATTGAAAACCGGGAAACAGGAAGCATCGTTTTCTCTGACGATTCGGGGAATTTTGAGATTGGAATTGAAGGTTTTCCTGCCAGTCTCAATATATCAGGGGTTGGGTTTAAAAACCTTAAAGTAGAGATTTTTAACGCTGATCATCCCGGGCTTTTCTATCTAAGTCCGTCTCGGGAGAATTTATCTGAGGTGATAATTACAAGTACAGCAATTCCTGCCAGGATGCAGGATTTACCCGCAGCTGTTAGCCTGGTCTCTGCCAGCGATCTCAAACGTGGTGATAATACTAACCTGGTGGAGAAATTTAATAATGTGCCAGGGATGTACGTCAATCAGGGGGCTCTGAATACCAATAAGATTAACATCCGCGGTATTGGAGCACGCTCGCAATACAGTACCAATCGTATTCAGTCTTATTTTGATGGGATTCCGCTTACAACGGCTGAAGGGGATCTTACCCTGGACGATATAGACCCTGAAAGCTTAGATCGTATAGAA
The DNA here is from genome assembly GCF_036568425.1 of Salegentibacter sp. Classification (GTDB taxonomy): domain Bacteria; phylum Bacteroidota; class Bacteroidia; order Flavobacteriales; family Flavobacteriaceae; genus Salegentibacter. Next base: position 27,328 of record NZ_DATCSO010000025.1, read on the forward strand.
GTAATAAAAGGCCCTACTTCCAGTGTATATGGAGCTGGACTTGGCGGTTCTGTTAATCTTTTTTCGGCTCTTCCCAAATCTCCAAAGACTGAAGTTGCATTGAAATCCCAGGTTGGTAGTTTTAATACCTTGAAGAATGTGGTAAGAGCAATGCACGCTACTAAGAATACTGCTATTAATGCAAATTACACCGAGTTAACCAGCGATGGTTATCGGGATAATGGGGAATATGACCGCCAGTCGGCCTTAATAAATGCCCGACTTCAAACTTCAGAAGAAAACAGCCTCTCGCTTCTTGCTACTTTCACAAAGCTGAAAGCATATATTCCCAGCTCACTTAACGAAGATGATTTTCTTAATAATCCCCAAAGCGCCAATGCTAATTGGGAAGCAGCAAGAGGTTTTGAATCTTACGAACGGGGTTTGCTGGGAGCTTCTTATGAACATAATTTTTCAGAAAATTTCAGCAATACCACAAGCATATATTTGAGTTTCAGAGATGGCTATGAACCTCGTTTTTTTGATATTTTAAAAGAAGAACAGGTCTCGACGGGAGCCCGAACCAGGTTTAACCTTGAGCTGTTGGTGTTTAAATTACCTTCCCAAATTAGTTTTGGTGCCGAATATTATAATGAATGGTACAACGGAGCCACTTTTGAGAATTTGTTCCGGGAATATGAGAATCAGGGAAGTGTGATGGGGCAACGCCTTAGCGGGAATGAACAAGACCGGAATTACAGCAATTTTTTCGGACAGATGAACCTGGAACTTACTAATAAATGGATGCTTGAAGCAGGATTTAATATCAATTCCACCCAGTATATGCTTAACGATCTTTATGCTCAGGATGAAATAGACCAATCGGGGGATTACCGTTTTGACCTTATCTTTTCTCCCCGTATTGGAACTACCTATGAAATTAGTCCCGGAAAAAATCTTTATGGAACACTTAGCCACGGTTTCTCTACTCCAACAGTAGCCGAAACCTTAACTCCTGAAGGACTTATAAATACCGCGTTGCAACCGGAAACCGGCATTAACTATGAAATGGGCTTTAAAGGAAACTGGTTGGAAAACCGACTCTATACCGAAATTTCGGCTTATTCCATTAGAATAGAAGATTTATTGGTTGCTCAACGTGTTGCCGAAGATCGTTATGTAGGACTTAACGCCGGAAAAACAATTCATAACGGTCTCGAAATTCTATTGAACTATAATTTTAAACTTAGTCCCGGGATTTTTGCGAAACCATATTTCAACGCTGCATTCAACTTTTTTGAATTCGAGGAATTCATAAATAACGATCAGGATTTCTCGGGAAACAAATTGCCGGGCGTACCTAAATCTACGATTAATCTGGGCTTGAATCTTGAAAGTGACCTGGGGCTTGATCTCTTTGCGGGCTACAGGGCAGTTGGGGAGATTCCACTGGATGATGCCAATTCAGGTTATTCAGATAACTATCAGTTATTCAACCTGAAGGCTTCCTGGTCCTTCGATGTTTTTAGGGATGTCGGGGTAAATTTTTATGCCGGTATTAATAATGTTTTTGATGAACATTACGCTGCAAGTATTTTAACCAATGCAGTTGGGTTTGGAGGTGCTGCTCCAAGATATTATTATCCCGGAAATCCAAGAAATTATTACGGGGGAATGCAACTGAATTATTTGTTTTAATCCTTTTTTCTAACCACATCGGGTACCATAAATTCATAATCCCCTCCGTGTCTGATGACATCACGTACTACAGTAGAAGAGATATGGCTGTGCCCGGATGAACAAATTAGAAATACGGTATCAATACCAGCCATTTTGTAGTTGGTTTGTCCAATGGCTTTTTCAAACTCCAGATCCTGCACGCTTCTGAGACCACGCAACAGAAAATCTGCGTCCTGTTCTTTACAGAAATCAACGGTTAGGCCTTTGTAGGTCATTACTTTAACCTTGGGGATATCTTTATAAGTTTCTTTTAGAAAATGAAGTCTTTCTTCCAGAGAAAACATATAATTCTTATCAGAATTTGTTCCTATAGCCAGAATTATTTCTTCAAATAAAGGTAAAGCTCTGTCGATAACATCGGTGTGCCCAAGGGTTAAAGGATCAAATGATCCCGGAAATACAGCTTTTCTCATAATAACACAATTTAGTCTTTTCCGCCCCGATAAAAAATCGGGATAAACTTCGGCGGAAAACTATTTCAGTCTCTTCCACACAAGTGGAAAACTATTTTCAACCTTCCACCTCTCCAAGGTCGGAATAAATTCCGGCGAGAGACTAATACAGTCTTTTCCTGAGCTTATGCTGAATTATATTCAGTAAAGGTGGAAATCCCATATTCAAATTTCTCCCACAGGGAAGGGAAACTTCGTAAATATAGTTATTTTCACACAGGATGTCTTACTTCAACGCAGCTTCAATGGCGCTTCCGTAAAGCTCAGTTAGGTTTATATTGGCAGCTTTTGCCTGTTGAGGTAAAATACTGGCCTGGCTCAATCCCGGGGTTGTATTCATTTCAATAAAATGTGGCTCCCCATTATGAAAAATAAATTCTGAACGGGTGAAGCCTCTCATTTTTAGTTTCTTATAGATCAATCTGGCAATCTCCTGAACTTTCTTCGTTTTCTCTTCTGAAATATTCGCAGGAGTGATTTCCTGTGATTTACCCAGATATTTGGCTTCATAGTCGAAGAATTCATTTTCAGAAATAATCTCCGTAACCGGTAATGCACGTACCTTGCCTTTCCAGGTAATCACTCCAACTGAAACTTCGGTGCCGTCCAGGAAAGACTCGATGATAACTTCATTGTCCTCCTTAAATGCGGTTTTAGTAGCCGGGATCAAATCTTCTTCTTTCTTTACCTTGGTGATTCCAAAACTGCTTCCGGCACGGTTAGCTTTCACGAAACAAGGGAGGCCTACCCGCTCAATAATTGCATCAGGATTGATTTTATCTTCTTTGTTTAGAAAGTAATTTGTTGCTGCTTTAATCCCGTAGGCTTTTAAAACACTTATGAGGTCTCTTTTATTAAAAGTGAGAGCCGCCTGGTAATATCCACAGGTTGTTTGAGGGATTCCCACAAGTTCGAGATAGGCCTGTAATAAACCATTTTCTCCCGGAGTTCCATGGATAGTATTAAAAACGCAGTCAAAGCTTATTGTTTTTTCGCCTATCTTTACCGTGAAGTCATTCTTATTTATTGGGTATGGATTGTCGTTTTCATCTATCACAGACCAGCCGTTTTGTAAGATATGTACCCGATAGGGGTCATATATTTCTCGGTTTAAATGTTTATAAACCATATTTCCGCTGTTTATAGAAATGTGATATTCGCTCGAATACCCGCCCATTGCGATGGCGATTTTTTTCTTCATCCTCAATTTTTGGAGTTTATTTCCGTTAAACAAAAATATCATTAATAAGGCCTGCAACCAAAAGCCCGGGTTTTATATCTTTGTCGCTCACAAACAAATGTATGGGATTATTTAAATTTATCTTTAGCAAAACTTTTTTAATTCAGTTGGCACTGGCTGTGATCGTCTTAATCGTGCTCGCTTTTCTGGCATTAAAATGGCTTGACTATTCTACCAATCAGGACCAGCGCATCGAGGTACCCGATCTTTCCAAAATGTCACTGGATAAAGTAGACGATCGCCTGGCTACGCTGGAATTACAGTATGAAATTTTGGATTCGGCTAATTTCAATCCCGATTTCCCGCGCTTTTCGGTGATCGAACAGGTTCCCGAACCCGGACAGTTTGTAAAAGAAAATCGAAAAATATACCTAACACTTAATCCTTCGGGTTACAGAAAAGTGATTATTCCCGATCTTATCAGGAAAACCCGCCGCCAGGTAGAGCCTACCCTGCGTTCCCTCGGCTTTGAAATAGGAGACATTACCTATAAACCGGACATCGCCAAAGATGCGGTCCTGGAATTAAGACATGAGGGCCAGGAAATAGAAGCTGGAGACGAATTGATGAAGACCTCAAAAATAGATCTTGTGTTGGGAGATGGCTCTGGCCGTTATTCGGTTAGTGAAGAAGATGATGAGAATGAGGAAGAACAGGAATTTTAATGAAGAAAGAAGGCGATAACAACGAAGTTGAAGCACAGGATGAAACTCTCTATGAGCATCACAAATTTGTAGCAAAAATTGGTCAGAAGCCTTTACGGGTAGATAAATTTCTGATGAATTTTATAGAAAATGCCACCAGAAATAAAATTCAAAAAGCAGCCAAAACCGGTAATATCTATGTTAACGACGAGCCGGTAAAGCAAAACTATAAGGTGAAAGCAGGCGATATTGTACAGGTGATGTTTGAACACCCGCCTTATGAATTCCTACTTACCCCCGAGAATATTCCCCTGGATATTGTTTATGAGGATGATAGCTTGCTGGTTATTAATAAGCCCGCTGGTATGGTGGTGCATCCCGGTCACGGTAATTACAGTGGCACCCTTATTAATGCGCTGATATACCATATCGATAACCTGCCAAATAACAGTAGTGAGCGCCCGGGGCTGGTACATCGTATAGATAAAGATACCAGTGGCCTGTTGGTTGTTGCCAAGACCGAACATGCGATGACTCACCTCTCTAAACAATTTTTTGACAAAACCAGCGACCGGGAATATGTGGCCCTGGTATGGGGTAATGTTGAAGAAGATGAAGGCAAAATTGAAGGTAATATAGGCCGTCATCCCAAAAACAGGTTGCAGAATACAGTATATGAAGGTGAAGATGAACTTAAGGGAAAACCGGCAGTGACCCATTATAAAGTTCTGGAACGTTTTGGCTATGTTAGCCTGGTTTCCTGTAAACTTGAAACAGGCCGTACTCACCAGATTCGGGTTCATATGAAGCACATTGGGCATACGCTTTTTAATGACGAACGTTACGGGGGAGACCAGATTCTTAAGGGTACTACCTTCTCTAAATACAAGCAGTTTGTAGATAATTGTTTTAAAGTGCTTCCACGGCAGGCTTTACACGCCAAGACCCTTGGTTTTATTCATCCCGAAACCGGGGAAGAACTGAGTTTTGATACCGAGATCCCTCAGGATATGCAGGATTGTATTGAAAAATGGCGTAAATATTCCAAAAATCTGAAAAATAACCTGGAGTAGCGTATTCATTTTTTCTTAGGCTTCAGATGGTTGAAACCTTATGCTTTGCTTAATTTTACTGATCCAGATCCAAAAAAGCTAAAGTGATGAGTAGTAAAATAAGGCCTTACGTATTGGCCGAAACCAATTGGAAACAGGTTAAAGATGAGAATTATACATTAGCCATCCTTCCCTGGGGAGCTACTGAAGCTCATAATTATCATCTCCCTTATGCCACCGATAATATTTTAGGCGAAGCCAATGCCATCGAGGCGGCCGCTAAAGCCTGGGAGCAAAATGCAAAACCCATTGTCTTGCCTACCATTCCTTTTGGTGTTAACACAGGCCAAATGGATGTAAAGCTTTGTATAAATATGAGCCCATCTACCCAGTATGCTGTTTTAAAAGATGTGGTGCAGGTGCTGGATACTCATAATATTTATAAACTGGTTATTCTGAATGCCCATGGCGGGAATAATTTTAAACAGATGATTCGGGAACTAAGCCTGGAATATCCCAATGTTTTTATTTGTGCCATTAACTGGTGGCAACTTTCAGATTCAAAAAAGTATTTTGATGAGCCTGGAGATCACGCGGGAGAACTTGAAACCGCTACAGTCATGCACCTAACACCAAATCTGGTGCTCCCCCTGGAACAAGCCGGTAATGGAGCGTCAAAAACATTTAAAATTCGTGGACTCAAAGAAGGGTGGGTCACTTCTCAAAGAGCCTGGACAAAGGTTACAGAAGATACCGGGGTAGGGAATCCTAAAAAAGCTACCACAGAAAAAGGTAAACAATTCTTTGAAAAAACTACCGATATGATCGCCGACTTCCTAGTGGAGTTGCATCATGCCGATCTGGATGATATGTACGAATAAGCCCTGTTTCTTATGCTGAAAAGTCTGCTTTATATATTTGGATTTCTGATTGCTGGTGAGTTGGTTTCCTGGCTTTTCCAACTTCCTGTGGCGGGGAATATTCTTGGGATGCTATTCATCTTTATCGCTTTAAAATTAAAACTAATTAGTTTGGAAGATGTGAAACCGGCATCAGATAAGCTGATTAAATACCTCGTGATTTTCTTTATACCCTATGGCGTTGGCTTGATGGTTCATTTTAATATGATAGCTGAATTCTGGCTTCCCATTACCCTGGCTGTGATCTTTAGCAGTATTCTTACGCTGTATGTAACAGCTATAATTCTCGAAAAATCAGGGAAATGATGCAGCAATTTTTCCAGCTTCCGATATTTGGGGTTTTTATAACTCTAATTGCATATTTCCTTGCGGTAAAACTCAAAAAGAAGTGGAATTATATTCTTTTGAATCCGGTACTCATCGCCATAACAGGAATTATTTGTTTCCTGCTAATATTCCGTATAGATTTTGAAACCTACAATGTGGGAGGAAAATTCATTAGTTTTTTCCTCGGGCCTTCGGTGGTAGCTTTAGGCGTATTTTTTTATGAAAAATATGAAGAGGTAAAACAAAATTTAAAAATATTTATCCTGTCAGTGGTGGCAGGAGGGGTTACAGGGGTGCTAAGTGTTGCCGGTTTTCTTATATTGTTGAAAGCCCCTGAAGTGATTACCAGGTCTCTTGCAGCAAAATCGGTAACCACACCAATCGCGATTGAAATAACCCGGCTCCTGAATGGAATTCCGGAAATTACTGCCGGAATAGTCATAGCCGTGGGGATATTTGGCAATGCTTTCGGGCCATTTATTCTAAAAAAATCGGGAATTAAAAGCAAAGTTGCTATCGGAACGGCCCTTGGAACTGCAGCTCACGGGATTGGAACCGCGAGAGCTTTTGAAGAAGGGAAACTTCAAGGGGTTTACAGTGGCCTGGCGATGTGTCTTAATGGAATTATTACCGCTTTGATAACTCCTTATTTTATAGAATTAATTTTTTGATTCCTTTGTAATTCCGTTTTCCTCTTCTTCTACAACATCATTTCCAAATCTGTCTTTTTTGAAATACCTTATAATAGATGGAGCGGTGAAGCCGTGAATAACCATTGAAATTAGGATAATATATGCCGTGATAGAATGCAGCTCATTCCTATTATCAAAACCTTCAAATTGTACAAAGGCCCAGGAAAGATAAAAGACCGAGCCAATTCCTTTTATTCCCAGAAAACTTATTGCCAGTTTGCTTTTAAAAGATTCCTTAATCCCAATAAGTCCAATTAAGCCTGCAAGAGGGCGTATGATCAAAACAAATATAAAAGCAAAAAATATTCCTTTCCAGTCGGTTAATTCCAGCATTCCATTCATGAGCGAGCCTCCAAATAAAATAATCCATACCACCAGCAATAAACGTTCGATTTCGTGAACAAAATCATGCATTTTTCTCTTAAAATCTCCGCTTATTTTTTCATAGTATCTTAAGCTAAGTCCGGCAAAGAATACGGCAAGAAAACCATAACCATGCAAAAGTTCTGTAATTCCATAACTAAAGATGGTGAGCGATAATGCCAGGAATCCATCAAAAGTTTTAATGTTTGTCCACAGATGGAGCCTATCAAGAAGAAAACCTATAAATCTGCCTATGGCTATTCCGCAAATAATACCTATAGCAATTTTTAACAGGAATTTATCCAAAAACCATTGGCTGAAATCGAACATAGCCCATCCACCGGCCTGGGCTACGAGCAGTGCCATATAGGTAAATGGAAAAGCCATCCCGTCATTTAAACCAGCTTCTGCGGTTAAGGAAAATCTCACCCGCTCCCTGAACTTTTTTTCCCGTTTTGGGTCGTCTAACTGGGTCTCAGCTGCCAGCACCGGATCTGTTGGCGCTAGAACCGCCGCCAGTAGCAGAGAAGATGGAACACTTAGTAATAAGAAATGATTACCCAGAAGGTAGGCCGAGAGCATACAGAGAGGCATTGTGACAAAAACCAGTAAGAGGGGGCGTTTCCAGGTTTTAAGGCTATACTCGGTACCAATCTTTAATCCTGCCCCCATTAATGAGATGATCACAATTATTTCAGAAAAATACATCAGGTTACGATCATTCCATAAGGGATCTGGCCAACTCAATGGAATGTTGATGTGAAAAAGTAAAAAACCTATTAATAGTAATATAATGGGGGAGCTTATTTTGATTTTACGCGAAATCGAGGGGAGCCAGGCCATAACCAGGGTGGCTAGCCCTAATCCTGCCAGGATAAGGTAATGGTCTTTCATAGGTTAATAAAAATAATAGAATTTTTGCTTTGGAGGGAAGATGTCTTCAGACTTTCACAAAAGACTAACACTTAAAGAAAATAAGCGATGCAGGAGTAGTTTTTTATGGATTTAATTGGTTGGTTTTCATCATATTTCGGTAAATTTAAAAGATGTAATCCAGGAAAGATGAAAATTATTGTTGGTATAATTATACTGCTTCATGCTCTCATTCATCTGCTTGGCTTTTTCAAGGCTTTCAACTTGGCCGAAATACGACAGCTTCAACTGGAAATTTCCAGGCCCCTGGGATATTTATGGTTGTTCTGTGCACTTCTTTTTTTGTTTGTACTATACCTGGTTCTTCAGGGTAAGTTCTGGTGGGCGTTTTTTGCCATTGCGGCTGTAATAATTTCTCAGAGTCTTATTATTCTTTCCTGGCAGGACGCCAAATTTGGCAGTGTGCTTAACCTGATTATTTTGCTTATAAGTCTTCCTGCCCTGGGGAGTTTTTATTTCCAGAAGAAGACAGAAAAAGAAGTGAGGCGTTTGGTTCAACTTACTGAAGATTCAACAGAGATGCCTGTAATTCTGGAAAATAATACCCAACTTCCGGAAATCGTCAGGAAATGGTTGTTGAATTCAGGAGTAAAAGATAAGCCTGAAGTTGCTTTTGTTCGGCTTAAGCAGCAGGGCAGAATGAAGATTAAACCCGAAGGAGAATGGATGCCTTTTCAAGCCAACCAATACTTTAACCTCAAGGCGAAGTCTTTTATCTGGGCCGCCCGTGTTAACTCTGATTCTCTCATCTATTTTGAAGGTAGAGATAAGCTGATAAACGGCCAGGGAGAAATGCTTATCAAATTATTTTCCCTGTTTCCTCTGGTAAATGAATATAATAACCATAAAATAGATTCAGGAGCTATGCAGCGTTTTCTCGCCGAGATCTGTTGGTTTCCTACAGCAGCCTTAAGTAGTCAGATTAGCTGGTCTGCCTTAGATGGGAATGCCGCCCGGGCCGAACTTGAAATATATGGAAAAAAGGTTTCTGGTATCTTTAATTTTTCTGAGGATGGGGAATTACTTTCTTTCCAAACCCAACGTTTTTATGGTGGAGAACAAGATGCCAGGGAAGAAACCTGGCATATCGAGATGCTTGGTTTTAAGGAGTTTTCTGGGTATAGAATTCCTAATAAATGTACAATTACCTGGAACCTGGCAGAGGGAGATTTTACCTGGTTGGAGCTGGAAATAATAGAGATAGACTATAATACTGCTCATTTCTACTCAAATTTAGCCATGCTGCACTGATATTTGTCATATTAATTCTGGCTTATAACTGGTAAATTTGGATTAAACCAATGCGCTTTAGGTTATGGAAACATCTGTCTTTCTTGCCAAATTCTGGGGCTGGTATCTGCTTATTTTTTTCTTTATCCTTAGTTTCAATCCACAAAGGATAAAACAGATCTTTGAAGATCTGAAGGATCAAAAGTTTCTGATTCTTGCCGCCTTTGCTGCAATAATTTTGGGCTTGTTAAACATTCTTTTTCATAATATCTGGGTACCCGATTGGCGCTTTCTTATAACTGGTCTGGGATGGGTATCTCTTTTTATAGGACTGGGGCTTTTTGTATTTCCCGATTCTACAACCCGCCGGTTAACTACCCTTAACATCAGGCTTGTTCAGGTAGTCTATATCATTCTCTTCCTAATGGGAATATTTTTATTGAATATGGGCTACCAATTGGTATTATATTAAAATTCATGAATTATGGAGTTTATAAAAAAATTCAGCGACTTATCTCTTGACGATCTTTCTCAGGTAGGAGGTAAAAATGCCTCCCTGGGCGAAATGTTTAATGAGCTTTCTTCAGAAGGCGTATTGGTGCCCGATGGTTTTGCGACAACCTCAGAAGCTTTCTGGTCTTTTCTGAAGGAAAATAATCTGGAACAAAAACTCAAAGATCTTATTAAGAATCTGGATAAAGAAAATTTTAATAACCTTCCTGAAATTGGGGCAGAAGCCAGAAAAATTATAAAATCTTCAGAGTTTTCAGAAGCATTTGCCAATAAAATCAGTAAGGCCTATGACGAATTAGGGGAATCGGGGAATATTCCCGTGGCAGTAAGAAGCAGTGCCACAGCCGAAGACCTTCCCGATGCCAGTTTTGCCGGCCAACACGATACTTTTTTAAATATTACCGGTGAAGAAGCACTTTTGAAAGCCGTTAGAAACTGCTTTGCCTCCCTGTATACAGACCGCGCTATAAAGTACCGCGAAGATCACGGTTTTATACACCACGATATTGCGGTGTCGGTAGGAGTTCAAAAAATGGTGAGATCAGATACGGGCTGCTCTGGGATAGGCTTTAGCCTGGAGCCGGAATCAGGCTTTCGAAACCTTATTCATATATCCGGAGTATGGGGCCTGGGAGAAACTATAGTACAGGGGCTGGTAAACCCCGATGAATTCGATGTATTTAAACCCACCCTGAAAAAAGATAACAATCCTATAGTTCAGAAAAAACTGGGTAGAAAAGAACTCACCATGGTTTATTCTGAATCCAATGGGCATTCTTCTACCGTAACAATGGATACCCCTGTGAAAAAACAGGATTCTTATGTTTTAAGCGATGAGGAAGTAATCCAGCTTTCGAAATGGATCCTGGTGATTGAGGATCATTATTCAAAACCTATGGATGTAGAATGGGCTAAGGATGGTGAAACCGGCCAACTTTTTATTACCCAGGCCCGTCCCGAAACCGTTCATAGAGAGAAGGAAGGTAGATATCACATGGAGTACCACCTCACCGAGCATTCTGAAATGTTGGTAAGCGGGAATGCCATAGGTTCCAGTATCGCGACGGGTATTGCACGTTATCTTAAATCTCCCTCTGAAGCAAATAAACTAAAACCCGGTGATATCCTGGTGACCTCAACCACCAGCCCGGACTGGGACCCGCTACTTAAAAGATCGGCTGCGGTAGTAACAGACCGTGGCGGTCGCACCAGCCACGCAGCTATAGTTGCAAGGGAGCTTGGTGTACCTGCGGTGGTTGGTACTAATAATGCCACCGAAGTTATTAAAGACGGACAGGAAATAACCGTTTCCTGTGAGGGTAAAACGGGCTTTGTATATGAAGGAAAACTGAAGTTCGAAAAAACTGAAATAGATTTTGGAAAAATCAATCTGCCGGAAACTGAGGTTAAATTAATCCTGTCAGATCCCGACAGGGCTTTTCAGCTTTCGTTTTATCCTAATAACGGTATCGGTTTGTTAAGAATGGAGTTTATAATCACTCATCTTGTTAAAGTGCATCCAATGGCCCTGGTGAAATTTGAAGAGATAAGTGATTCTCAAACAAAAAAAACCATTGAAGAACTCACCTGGCAATACAAGGATAAGAAGGACTATTTTATAGAGGAATTATCCCGGGGCCTGGCAGTTATGGCAGCTGCTTTTTACCCCAAAGAGGTGATTGTAAGAATGAGTGATTTTAAAAGTAACGAATATGCAAATCTCATAGGCGGAAATCAATTTGAACCAGAAGAAGAAAACCCGATGCTGGGGTTTAGGGGAGCTGCACGATATTACCATCCCTTTTATAAAGATGGATTTGAACTGGAATGCAAGGCTATTAAAAAACTAAGAGACGAGATGGGACTTACCAATGTGAAGGTGATGATTCCGTTTTGCCGAACCCTGGAGGAAGGAAGGAACGTGGTAGAATTGATGAAGAATTTCGGACTGGTCCAGGGTGAGAATGGTCTCGAGATCTATATGATGGTAGAAATTCCTTCTAATGTGATTCTGGCTGAAGAATTTGCTGAAATTTTTGATGGGTTCTCTATCGGCTCCAACGACCTTACCCAACTTACCCTTGGGGTAGATAGGGATTCTGAAGTAATGGCTGAGGTTTTTGATGAAAATGATGCGGCAGCCAAAGAAATGATTGCAACAGCAATAAAAAAAGCCAGGAAGGCCGGAGTAAAGATTGGCCTTTGTGGCCAGGCGCCCAGCGATTTCCCCGAATATGCGTCATTCCTGGTGAAAGAAGGTATTAGTAGTATTTCCTTTAACCCCGATGCGCTGCTGAAAGGGATAGAAAATATTAATAAGGCAGAAGGAAATTGAATGCGTACTTTTAATTAAACCCAGGTAGAATGCCCAAACAAGCATATGCGCGATCAAAAGAGGAGATTCTTTCTGAATTTTCTGTAGATCCTGTAAAGGGCCTGTCTGCATCCGAGGTTCGTAAACGCCTGAAACAATATGGACATAACAAATTACGGGATGCGAAGTCCAAAAATATATGGTTAATTCTCTTCGAACAATTTCTTGATCCTATTATTTACATACTTGCTGCGGCGATGTTGCTGGCCTTTGCTTTTAGCGATTGGTTAGAAGGATTTGCCGTGTTAATAGTAATCCTTATAACGGCACTCATCGGATTTTTTATGGAATGGCAGGCGATAAGATCGGTAGAAGCCCTGCAAAAAATGGTGCAAACTGTAGCAAATGTCCTGAGAGACTCCAGTACTGAAAAGATAAAAGCGATGTTGCTGGTTCCCGGCGATATTATAGAATTAGAAGCAGGAGACGTAATTCCTGGCGATGCCCGTGTACTGGAATCCAGGAGTTTTGCAGTAAAGGAAGCAGTTCTTACCGGGGAAAGCAACCAGATCGAAAAAATTGATGATGAACTTCCTGAAGACACGCCGCTTGCAGACCGGAGAAATATGCTTTATAAAGGAACAATTGCAGCCCGGGGTAAAGCCAAAGCGGTAATTGTGGCAACAGGTACCCAAACCGAGATCGGAAGGATTAGTGAACTCACCCGGGAGGCAAAGAAGGACACAACTCCGCTGGAGAAAAAGCTAAAGAAACTGAGTTACTGGTTGATTTGGTTAACTCTGGGACTCGCCTTAATAATTGTAATAACCGGATTTTTCCAGGGTAAAGATCTTCCTCTTATGATTAAAACAGGGATCGCTCTGGCCGTAGCGGCTATCCCTGAAGGACTCCCCATTGTGGCGACCATAGCCCTTGCCAGAGGAATGTTGAGGCTCTCCCGACGTAATGTGGTGATCAAAAAACTGGAGGCCGTTCAAACCCTGGGGGAAACCGGAATTATTTGCACCGATAAGACGGGGACGCTTACCGAAAATAAGATGAGTATTCATTATATGGTGCTATCTTCCGGAGAATACCTTATCGGTGACATAAATGCAGAGAATCTTAAAGATGATAAAGCTTTTCAAAAGATCACTGAAGTAGCTGGGCTGTGCAATGATAGCAGCCTAAGTGATGGAAAACAAACGGGAGACGCTGTAGAGATCGCATTAGTAGAATTCCTCACGGAACAAGGTATTAGTTATGAAAAACTACGGGAAGAATATTCCAGGGTAGCGGAAATTCCCTTCGATGCAGAAATAAAGAAAATGTCTACACTTCAAAACTATGAAGATCATTATCTCATTACTGTAAAAGGCGCCCTGGAAGCATTGCTTCCGGATTGTGATCTTATTTTAACTCCGGAAGGAGAAAAAGAATTCACCGATAAGAAATTTTGGTTGAAAAAAGCTGCTGAGATCGCTGCTGAAGGGATTAGGGTGTTAGCCTTTGCTTACCGGGAAGTTCAGGAAAAACCAGAAGATGAACAATTGTTGAAGAACCTGGTTTTTTTGGGAATTTTCGGTTTTATAGATCCGCCACGAAAAGATATCCGACAGGCCATAGAAACTTATAAAAATGCTGGCATCAGGGTGGTAATGATCACAGGGGATCATCCGGATACAGCAAGAAAAATTGGCGAGGAAATAGGTTTAATTGAAGAAAATGTTCCTGGAATTAATGTGATTCTGGGGCGGGAACTGGAAGATTTAGGAGCCTGGTCACCCGAAAAGAAAGAAAAACTGATGCACGCCGGGATATTTGCCAGAATGGTTCCGAAGCAAAAACTTGATCTGGTGGAATTCTACCAAAAAAACAAAGCAGTAGTCGGTATGCTTGGAGATGGGGTAAATGATGCTCCCGCCCTTAAAAAAGCAGATATAGGAATAGCGATGGGAATACGAGGAACAGAGGCTGCCAAGGAAGTGGCAGATGTGATTCTTATGGACGATAAATTTACTTCAACCGAGCTTGCTATACGGCAGGGACGAACCATCTTTGAAAATATCAGACAATTTGTGGTCTTTTTGCTCTCCTGTAATCTTGCAGAAATCATTTCTGTTGCATTGGCATCGTTCAGTAATCTACCCTTGCCACTCCTGCCCTTACAAATTCTCTTTTTAAATTTGATAACAGATGTTTTTCCGGCCCTGGCTCTGGGAGTAGGGAAGGGAGATCCTCAGGTGATGAAGCAGCCACCCCGGGATCCGCAGGAACCTATTCTCACCAAAAAATTATGGACCTCTACTGTTTTGTATGGACTTAGTATTACTGCAGCAGTGATAGGGATTGTGGTCTACGCCCATTTAGGTAAATCTTATTCTGCGCTTGTAGTTAATAACATGGCTTTTTATACCCTGATATTAGCCCAATTGCTGAATGTTTTTAACCTACCGCGTAGGAACGCCTCCTTCCTGATAAATGAAGTGACCAAAAATCCCTGGGTTTGGGCAGCTCTCGTATTTTCAATTCTTATAATGGTAATGGCCTATTTTATTCCCATTATTCAGGAGGCCCTTTCCCTGGTAGCTTTAAATGAAGAGCAATTCCTGATAATTGGGGTCTTCGCCTTTGCATCCTTATTGTTATCACAGCTTTTTAAAAAAATAGGCTTAACAAATTAGTCCTTGTTTTATTTGATAAACATTCCCCCATCAATAACCTGTTGGGTTCCGGTCATGTATTTGCTGTCATCACTGGCAAGAAAAAGAGCCAGATGTCCTATTTCGTTTGATTCGGCATAGCGGCCAAAAGGAATTGATTTTTCAAAATCCCCCTTAACCTTGTCAGGATTATCAGGACCCATTTGGTCTTCTATCGAACGCATCATGCGGTTGTCTACAGGACCGGGATGTATGGAATTCACCCTGATTTTTCTTTCAGCAAACTCCAGGGCGGCAGTTCGCATAATACCAATAATCCCATGTTTAGAAGCTACATAGGCGCCTAGATTAGGAAAACCTTTTAATCCTGCCACCGAGCTGGTAATAATGACACTGCCTCCATTTTCCATCCTGGGAATAACTTGTTGGCAACCCAACCATACTCCTTTTAAGTTAACAGCTATAACACGATCAAAATCTTCTTCAGGATAGTCGGTGATAGGGCTTGTTTTGCCTTCAATCCCCGCATTACTAAAGAAAATATCGATCTTCCCAAAATTATAAAGACATTTCTCCAGGTATTTCTTTGTGTCTTCTGCTTTAGATACATCGCCAGCCAACCAGGCTACCTTGTCACTTTTCAGGCTTTCAGCAGCTTTTTTGAGATTTTCTTCTTCCAGGTCGGTTAAAAATACTTTTGCGCCTTCAGCCAGGAATATTCGGGCTGTTTCCAATCCAATCCCACCGGCTCCCCCGGTGATCAAAGCGACTTTGTTCTCTAATTTTTTCATGATTATTTGTATTGAATTAATCCCTAAATTTTAGTATTTCTGCTATTTCCGGTTTGTTTCGTTTAGTATTTTTATAGCTTCTTCATCGCTCACCGCTCTGAAATCTTCATAAAACTGTCCCACTGCGCTAAAGTTGTATGGAGTTTCAAGGCAGATCACCTTACTGATTTCGGGAGTGTTCGATAACTTTTCTACCGAGGAAGGAGGAGCTACCGGTATAGCCACTATAATTTCCCGGGGTTTTTGTTGCTGGACCAACATAACCGTACTTAAAAGCGTATTCCCGGTAGCGATCCCATCATCGGTTATAATTATGATTTTATCCTTTAATGTTGCCGGATTTGAGTTTTTGTGGTATTCCCTGTCTCTTTTGCGAAGTAAATCCCTTATTTTTTCGGTTTCAGTATTGATATATTCTTCTGAGATTTTTTCTGTAGGACTTAGGGTAATATCTTCTAAACTCACCGCACCTATTGCAAATTCCTTATTGTAGGGATGACCTATTTTTTTGGATAAAACTACATCAAGAGGAGCTCCCAGGCTTTTTGCGATAACCGACCCTAAGGGAAGTCCGCCTCTGGGAATAGCTAAAACAACCACGGGTTTGTCCCTGTAATCTGCTAATTCACGGCTCAATTGTTTGGCTGCATCTATCCTATTAGTGAACATTACTATGGTTTTGATTTGAAGTTAAAATAAAAACATCTGTCCTGAAATGATAAAAGTCAATCTTGCTGCTGTATGATTAAAATCATTATTTTTTAGAGTTGAATGAGTTAATTTCAGTAATAACTAATTTGCTGTATTATGGAAAATTTTAGGAAAAGACCAAAAGGGGATTTTATGATCCAGGCCGATTGGGATCAACTCTATTTGCTCACAAAACACTGGGAATCTGATCTGAAATTTTTTAGAGACGATCTACAATTTCTCAATAAGCTTCTCGATAAATATTTTATCTGGATAGACAATGATGAGAGTATAAATGAAGTTTCCAAACTTAGGTCTGAACTTCAAAATATTCGTTCGCGATGTGAAGACTTGCTCGATAAAACACGAAAACACAGAGAGCAGCTTGGAGTAATGATTGAAAAAGACAGTGAAGATTCCAGGATTTTTCGGCTGGAACACGAACACCTTGAAAATGAGGTGACCGATTTCGTGAAGTCTTTCAGAAAAAACAGGATGGATATTTTTAAGATTACCGAATACCTTAAAGACACCGAAGATTTTTCCGGAATTAATTAAACTAAACTTAGCAATACGTCCCATAATTTGATGGGATGTATTGTTTAACGAAACTCAGGTCTCGAAGTTTTTTTTACTCTTCTCCTTATCGTTTTTAAAGAATTACCCGGTAAAGGCCTGGAAATTGAGGTTTCAGGATACGATTCCATGGTTAGCCTGGCCATAAGGTAACATACGGTAGACTCAGCCCCCTGATTTAAATTCACATTCTCTTTTTCGAGCCCATCCCCGCATCCTCCGGTAACGGGATTGTAGACGATGCGGTTAAGATGATTGTCTCCCAGGAACCAATTAAAAGCTTTTTCCATTTTTATTTTATAGGTTGGATTTTTAAAATGCTGATAAAAAAGATCCAAAGTCTGTATGGTGTAGGCAACATCTATGGGCTGCTCTCCATATTTTTCGGGCTTCGTATGCTTTTGGTGCCAACCTTTGTTAGAGATCAGCCTGAATTCGCCGTTTTTGTACATTTTGGATAAGAGGAAATCAAAAGATTCCAGAGAAGTTTTTTTATAAACTTTTTTCCCGGTGGTCAAAAAGGCAAGTAGCATAGCCTCAGGAAGGATACTGTTTGCATAAGTAAGGTATTCCTCAAACCATTCCCAATCTTTTTCCCTGTTGAGGTCATACCTGCTTATAAGGTTTTGGGCTAAGTCTTCTATTGTATTTTTAAACTCGTCTTCTTCAAAATTTTCAAGGTATAAATACAGGCCTTTTATGGTAAAGGCAATTGAACGGGGAGATAAAACACCGGGTATCCAGGTTCGGGCTTTATCCATACAGATTTTTGCTCTTTTAATATATTCCGGAGGAAGATTGTGTGCTTCACTAACCACCTGACCAAGAGCCCAAATGGCTCTGGCATTGGAGTCTTCCAGGTTGACATAATCGTTTTTAATGTGAACCTTGTTGTGGTTATCAATATAATTAACAAAATTGCCGGTTTTGGTCTGGCATCCTTCTATGAATGACAAATAGAGATCTATATATTTAAGACTCTCGCTGTTCCTGAAAATTTTATAATGCATCAACATGACAATAAGTGCCCTGGCATTGTCATCAAGGGTATATCCCGAAGCCGGGTCGGGGGTACTTATTTTTGAAAATTGTATTATTCCCTTTTCCGTGGTAAGTCTTTTAAGGTGATCCAGCTTAATTTTTGGTCTGGAAAATTTAAGCGGTTCATTTTTGTCTAAAACATCCTGGTATACCCTGGCATGTTTAATGGCAATATTGTCCCATACACTGGAACTGGTTTTGGTATAAGCCTGCACTGCCATAAATTCCCGTAATTTTTTATCTGAAAGTAATTTTATAGCGGCTTCTGCTAATTGCTTGTGATTTCCAATTTCTATGAGGATTCCGAGTTCGTGATTAAGGATTTCCATAGTATGCGGATTGATGGTTGCAATTATGGGACAGGCGCAACTCATTGCATAAGAAAAAGTGCCGCTTACTGCCTGGTTCGGGTCTTTGGACGTAAACAGGTAAACATCTGTAGCCTGTAAAAATTCCAGAAGCTGATTTAACTCCAGGTAGGAATCGTAAAATTTGACATAGGCTGAAAGTTCTAACTGATCTACCAGGCTTTTTAAAAACTTCCTGTAATCATCCTTGTTGTTTTTAATATTTCCCGGGTGAGTTTTTCCAATAATGAGATATAACACGTCCGGATGTTGTTCTATAATTTCCGGTAAAGCATATAAGGCTGTTTCAATGCTTTTTCCTGCACCCAGTAAACCAAAAGTAGATAAGACCAATCTCCCCTGTAAGCCATATTTTTCTTTAACTTCTTCCGGAGATTTCCAGGCTACCATATGAGTCCCGTGCTCAATGAGTGCAAGTTTTTCTTTCGGGATATTATAATCGCTTACTAAAATCTTTATTGATTGCTGGGTCATAACAAAAATTTGGTGAGAGTATTCCACCAGTTTCTGAACCACCGATTTCAATTCAGGATTCGGGCGGGGAAGTACCGTATGAAAAGTCATTACTACCGGTTTAATAGTCCTCTTGAGAAATTCAAAGAGGTAGCTGCCATAATCTCCTCCAAAGAGTCCAAACTCATGCTGTATATGGATCAGTTTAACTTCGGAATCCCTGTTAATCTCTTCAGCGATACGTATATACTCCGGTTTTTCTTCCGGTTTGAAATAATAAGAAAACCCCGGCTTGTGATTCTTTACAATTTCAAGTTCTTCACAAACAAAGCTTTTTCCAAATTTACGCTGAATAGATTGCATAGTGTCGGTGGTATATGTTGCTATTCCGCAGGTGGTAGGCGGAAAAGTTGACATAAACAGGACTTTGGAAGAATTGTTTAAAGCTTTCATTTTGACTATTGTTTTAATTCATTTAGCAGATCCTTCAACTTAACCGAAGCCACTGCAATACAACTATCTCCGGCTCCATAGTAGATATACAGATCTTCTCCGAAGATTGCCGTTCCGGTAGGGAATACCACATTGTCTACTACTCCTTTCTTTTCATACTCTTCGGAAGGGGAAAATAAGGGAGTTTTTAGTTTAGAAATAAGCCTGCCAGGATTTTCAAGGTCCAGTAATGCTGCCGAGGCGTGGTAGATCAACCCGGTAAGAGTGGTTTCTACTGCATGATAAATAAGCAGCCAACCATCCTCGGTTTCAATGGGGGGACAGCCGGCTCCAATATGACTGGATTCATAATGGTATCGCGGCCGTATGACAATATGGTCGCGCAGATTCCTTACATAATCCCGCCAAAAAGCCCGACTGAGGTCTTCTTTCTCCTTAAAATAAAAGATCTGTATGGAAGGCCACAAACGATGGAGTACCACAAATTTTCCATTTATTTTCTTCGGGAAGAATATCACGTTTTTGTCCCACACATAGATTTTACCCTTCATCAGTTCGTTGAACTTATACCGCACAAACAGCTCGTAGAACAGCAGGTGTTTTTCACTTATTTTCTCGAAGTTTTCCCTTATGAGTTCTGCATATTCTTCATAATTAAATACAGGAGTGAGTATTCCCTGGCGGGTAAAATTTTTAAGATCCTGGGAGGTAGCATAAGCTCCGCAAACATTAATGCCGTCATAGGCCGAATAGGTAAGGTAATAGGTGTCATTAATTTTGGTAATACGCGGGTCCTCCGTTCCCTGGAATTCATAGGTTTCTGTTGGGAAAAATATGGGAGAGGTGTTCCTTTTTATAACCTCCAGTGGCCCCTTCAATTGGCAATAGCCTAAACTTGAATAGTTTCCAATGCGCACGGCCCGATAGAAAATATGCACAGTATCATCCTCTTTTATTACTGCAGGATTAAACACTCCTTCATTCTCAAAGTTGTGTGGAGTCTTCTCCAGGATTATTCCATGTTTTTTTACTTCCGGTGGCATTCTTAGGCTGATTTTAACTCCATTAAAGATGAGTAAAGTTGAACGCTAAAGCTATGATATTTATCAAGTTATATATTTTAGCCTGCAATAATCTTTTGTTAAAAAGCTTCACCTCAAAATGAATTATAGCTGATGCCGGTCATATTAATTTTGGGAAGTGGAACGTAAATTAGAGTGATCATTAAAACATCTACTATGCAAATCAATATACAGTTTGTGAAGATTAAAAACAGCGATGCTTTAGCTGAATTTATTAACCAACAACTTGAAAAATTACAGAATAAATATGAATGGCTTATCCGGGCTGAGGTTTTTATCAAATGGGAAAGCCAGGCAATCGGTAAGGATAAGATCTGTGAAATAGAGCTTAGTGCGCCGGGACCCAGAATTTTTGCAGAAGCAAGGGCCAGCAATTTTGAATTAGCCGTTAAAAATACTGTAACCGAGCTGGAGCAACAACTTAAAAAACGAAAAGCAGTTTTTCAACATCATTAATCAATTTAGGTGTTAATTTTTTTGGGGACCCGGTGAGAGCCGGGTTCTTTCTTTTAGGATAATCAGAACAAAAGATGGTTATATTCCCATACTTTATAAATAAACAAAAATAAGAAACCTACAGCGACAAGAAATTCCATAAAAGTAGAGGCCAGCAAGCCCACAAAAGATCCAAAAGCGGCCCGCACTGCCGATCTTGAATCACTCTTGTTTATAATTTCGCCAATAAAAGCCCCCACAAAAGCTCCTATAATAATTCCGAAAGGGATAGGAGCGAAGATTCCAATCAGCAGGCCTATGGTAGCGCCCCACATTCCGGTTTTACTTCCGCCGTATCTTTTTGTGCCTATAGCAGGAATCACCAACTGAAGTACATATATAAGGATAGCTATTGCCAGAGTAAGCCCCAGAAAAAAATAATTTACAGGCACCGATGGTGCTAGATACAGGAGTAATAAGCCTGCCCAGCTAACCGGAACTCCCGGTAATACTGGAAGAAAACTTCCCAGAATCCCTGTAATAATTAAAATTCCTCCAAGAATAACAAAGAGTAAATCCATAGGGTTTATGCTATTTGTAGGTGAAGTTACAAATTAAAAGAAAGTATGCAGAAAATATTTTTAACTAAAAATTTAGGTAGAACTAATAAATTAGTTTTATATTAGCAGTATTGAATAAGTAGAAGGTTCAAAATTTAGGGTTGGAATGTATTAAACAGCTTGAACCCGATAGGATAAATTAAACAGATTTCCGCCCCGATGAAAAATCGGGGCGGAAATGACTAAAGTATTAATATGAAACAACTTACCAAAGCAGAAGAAGAGATCATGCAGATTCTCTGGAAACTGGAAAAAGCCAATGTTGCCGCGATAATTGAAGAAATGCCTGAACCTAAACCTGCGTACAATACGGTTTCAACTATAGTGCGCATCCTGGAAGACAAAGGTTTTGTAGATCACGAAAAGAAAGGGAAAGGCTATTTATATTTTCCGTTGCTGGAACGGGAAACATACAGCAATCAAAGCATCAACAAGCTGATGGACTCTTATTTTAACGGGTCTTTTAAAAGTATGCTTTCGTTTTTTATGAAAAATAACGATATGAGTACTAAAGATCTGGAGGCAATCTTAAAGGAAATCGATAAAAAAGAGGACTAATGACACATTATATCCTACAGGTAATAATATTTCAATTAGTCTTTTTGCTGGCCTACGAATTATTGCTGAAAAAAGAAACCTTTTTCAATGCGAACCGGGCTTATTTGCTGCTTACGCCTGTGCTTTCTCTTTTACTTCCCTTCCTGAAAGTCGAAGGTTTGGAAAATTTGTTTCCGACTGAAGCTGTGCAGGGGATTACCACGGTATGGTTACCGGAGGTTTTTATAGGAAGTCAGCCGCAGGCAAAGGTGCAATTACCGGGAGTGATGATCCAACAGCAGGGATTTCAGATCAATTGGTGGCTGGTGGCTTATTTTAGCGGAGTTTTACTAAGTACCCTTCTGTTTTTTAAGAAATATCAAAATCTTAGCCGACTTTTCAGTTTCAGGAGAATCTCAAAAGAAAAAGACTTCAGTATCGTTGAAGTCCCCAACTCTAAAATTGCCTGTACTTTCTATAAAACGGTGTTCCTGGGCGATCAGCTTTCCGAAGAAGAAAAGCAGCAAATCCTTTCGCACGAATTGGTTCACGTAAAGCAAAAACATAGCCTGGACCTGGTTTTTTTCGAACTACTAAAGATCATTTTCTGGTTTAATCCCCTGGTTTATATTTTTCAGCATAGAATTGCAATCCTGCACGAGTTCATCGCCGATGCAAGTGTGGTGAAAACCACTAAAAAGCGAAATTATTATGAGCAGTTGCTCAACACCGCCTTTAACACCCGGAATATTTCATTTATCAATCAATTTTTCAATCATTCATTAATCAAAAAACGAATACTTATGTTACAAAAATC